>NZ_JBQFPS010000002.1:0-516082 GCF_056536485.1 Ruegeria sp. CL5 | reverse complement strand
ACAGCGCACCCTGCGCCACCTGCCTCGGTCCCATCATTGCTAAGTCCTCCACTCTCAAAACGAGTGAATCAGCGCCAGACCAACCAATCAACCGACTTTTTCAACACTATCCGGACAAAGCCGCCATTCAGTTTTTGGGTGGTTCGTAGGGATCCGGCGTTCCTGGTGGGATTGGAGGGTATTCCTCGAAGGTTGCAATGTGCTGCTGCAAATGCGGCAGCGCCTTTTCGGCCGCCCATGTGTGTGGGAAGAGCACGCTTTCACGCTCATGGGGATCATTCAAAAGGTTGTAGACCCTTGGTGTGTCGAATGACTCCGTCGCTCCAAAAGCCGTTGTGTTCTCCTTGAACAGAACTTTCCAGTCCTTCCATTTTACGCCGAATATCTGCTCACCCATGTAGACGATCACGCCTTCTCGGTTTGAGTTTGGTTGGGCACCAAGAAAGAACTTTGACTGGTCGACACCATCGAAGGCCCTGTCATCAGGCACTTTGCCCCCTGCAAAAGCCGCAAGTGTCGGATAGAGATCCATTGAGTGGACAACATCATTGCTTTCTGAACCGGCAGGGATCCTTCCCGGCCACTTAATTGCAAAGGGTACACGCATGCTTCCTTCGAGGCTGGTGAACAGAGTACCGCGCCAAGGCCCGGCAGTCCCATGTACCGCAGGAACCGGCGAGACGTTGGCATTTCCAACCGGAAGAGCTTCGGGGCCGTTGTCAGCAGTAAATATCACCACGGTGTCGTCGGAAACGCCTGCCGCTTCAATCGCATCAACGATGCGTCCGATATAGCTATCTGTTTGAAGCAGAATGTCGGCCCAGACGCCGTTTCCAGTGGCGCCATCAAACTCCTCGGACGCGATATTTGGATAGTGGGTCTGCGTATATGCAAGATAGATGAAAAACGGCGCACCTTCGGTACTCTTCGCTTCGATAAAGTCGATAGCCTTTTTCGTCAGTTCGCCATCTATCTCGCCGCGATAATCCAGATCGTAGTCCCGTGCGATGGTTGCGGGCTCGCCTGCAACACCCTGCATCACAAAGGGCTCTTCCATGTTGGCTTCAGCAAACCCCGGAAGCGTGCGCCAGACTGTAACGTCAGTAGTCTCAACTCCGTAAAATTCGTCGAATCCTTGATTCGTTGGATAGCGTCCTTCGGTCCAGCCAAGGTGCCACTTGCCGTACATGGCCGTGTTGTATCCTACATCCTTTAGCATCTCAGCCATTGTGATTTCCCACTGAGTTAGGCCGTAGACGCCGCCGCCCAGTGGGACCGTGTGGTTGCCGCTTCGGATACCGTATCGTCCTGTCATGGTCGCTGCACGGGACGGCGTGCACTGGCTTTCCACGTTGAAGTTTGTGAGTCGTAACCCTTCCGCAGCGAGGGCGTCCATCTCGGGAGTCGCAGTACCTCGGATTATGCCGCCTCCATTGAACCCGGGCTCGCCCCAACCAAAATTATCTAGAAATATGAATACGATGTTGGGTTTATCTTTAGCTGAAGCGCCAGTGGCAAATAAAAGAGATAAGCACAGTAGGAATGTTCGCGATAACCATTTCATAACGACGACTCCGATCAAGATCACGGGCACAAGACTGGCGAACCAGGTCACAAGTCGTCAAGAACATCCACTCGTTGCGGTATTTTCTCAAAGTGGCTAAGCGTCAAAGTCAGGCGCGCAGCTGCGGTCTGGGATTAGTCAGACCTCCCCCGGGATCTCTTATTCCCAACTAAGAAAAACCGTTGTTTTCCTTGACGAACAGCCACGTCAGATGTTGGCATGGGCTGACATTCAGCTCGGCTGGGAGGTTCAAATGAAGTTTTTTCTGACGACATCAACAGCAATAGTTTCCGCAGCATTCATAACAAGCTCTTCACATGCTCAAGAGGCCGCAGAAGGTGGGCAAGTTGGAGAGATGACCATATCAGTTGATGATATGCGTGAACCCGCGCCCGCTGATTTCTCACCTTATGCGGGTCGAGATTTTCCTACACGCCCATTGTGGGGTGACACTCACCTGCACACGTCAAACTCGCTCGACGCCCGCGGATTTGGTGTCATTCTGAGCCCCGACGATGCCTATAGGTTTGCACGTGGTGAGGAAGTCACCACATCGCACGGCCTGCGCGTGAAGCTGTCGCGCCCGCTCGACTGGCTTGTTGTATCCGATCATTCTGATGCCATGGGTGCAATGAATGAAATCATCGCGGGAAACTCCACGCTGATGCGCGATGCAACGCTCCGAGACTGGAGCGAACGGCTAAACGCGGGCGGAGACGTTGCACTTGGAGCCACTATGGAAGTCATTGAAACCTTTGCTGGCATCACCGGCGAGGCACTTCCCGAGGCTGTCGCAGATCGCAGGTTCGTACAATCCGTATGGGACGAGTTCACACAAACTGCGGATCATCACAACGCCCCCGGCACATTCACTGCGTTCATTGGATACGAATGGACGTCCACCGAAGCTGGCAACAACCTCCACCGTAACGTGATTTATCGAGATGATGCCATTCGCGCCCGGCAAATGCTGCCCTTCACAACCGCAGAAACCTTTAATCCGGAACGGTTATGGGACTGGATGGAAACATATGAACAAGAGACTGGCGGTCGTGTACTCGCCCTTGCCCACAACGGCAACGTCTCTAACGGTCTAATGTTCCCAGTCGAAACTAACCCGGAAACGGGTGAACCGTTGACAGAAGATTACGCAGAACGGCGTGCGAAGTGGGAACCAATGTACGAGATCACCCAAATCAAGGGTGACGGAGAAACGCATCCGTTTCTCAGCCCGAACGATGAGTTCGCGGACTATGAAACCTGGGATAAGTCCAATCTGGGTCCGACACCCAAAGAAGATTGGATGCTGCAATACGAGTATGCCCGTGAGGCTTTGAAGAACGGTCTCAAACTAGAGGCTCAGCTCGGCACCAATCCATACAAGTTCGGAGTAGTGGGCTCGACCGACAGCCATACTGCTTTGGCAACGGCGGAAGAAGACAATTTCTTTGGCAAACACTCTGGCGTCGAGCCGGAACCTGGCCGTTGGCAGCATGTCGTTGGCGAGTTTGATGCCTTGAGGATTCTCGGGTGGGAAATGGCAGCCTCTGGCTATGCAGCAGTCTGGGCCGAAGATAACACACGCGAAGCCATATTCGACGCCATGGAACGAAAAGAAGTTTACGGGACAACCGGTAGTCGCATCGCGGTTCGCTTCTTTGGTGGTTGGGATTTTACGGAAGCTGATGCAAGGTCTCGTTTGCCCGCAGAAATAGGATATGAAAAAGGCGTTCCGATGGGTGGAGACCTCGCGGACGCGACTCAAGGCGCGGACGCCCCAACCTTCTTGGTTGCTGCGCTGAAAGATCCGTTCTCCGGCAATCTCGACCGTGTTCAGATTGTGAAAGGTTGGCTAAATTCCAGCGGCGAAACCGAAGAGCGGGTCTACGACGTGGCTTGGTCGGGAGACCGAGAACCCGATGCGGACGGCAACTTGCCAGCAGTGGGGAACACCGTGGATGTTGCAACGGGCACATTTACCAATTCCACAGGGTCTCCAGAGCTGATCACTGTTTGGACCGACCCTGAGTTCGATCCTTCAGTACGGGCTTTCTACTATGCCCGTGTCTTGGAAATTCCTACACCGAGGTGGACAATTTACGACTCCGTTCGGTTCGGAGACGAACTTCCCGCGGAGGTTCCGACGTCAACGCAGGAACGCGCGTACACTTCGCCAATTTGGTATTCGCCCGAGGACTGAATTATACCTAATCCGACGTCGTTGCGTTAAAAGCCCGGCAGTTCCTGTCGCAGCAACACTAGGCTAACGCGTTCATGCGAACGTCCGCTTACGGCTCGAAGCGGACGTTGCTTTTAAGCAAAATCCTGAATTCAAAAACTTGCGAACACCTTCAGGAGGTTAACATTCAGCCATCGCTCAAAGCCCATACAATGCCCCAAACTTGTTCTCAAGATAGGTCAACAACGCCTCCGGCCCGGGCTCGACACCACTTGCCCTCTGGATGATTTCGCGTGGCGCATAAATGCCGCCAAATTGCTGGACGTTCTCGCGCAACCAACCTGTCGCTCCCGAGGTATCGCCTGCAGCCAATTGCGAATCCAAATTCGGTACGGACTTGCGCAAAGCCTGATTCAGACATCCTGCGTAGACATTCCCCAACGAGTAGGTCGGGAAGTAGCCAAACAGCCCAACCGACCAGTGCACATCCTGCAGGCACCCATTCGAAGGCTTGTCGACCGCATATCCAAAATCTGCGGCGAAACGATCATTCCACGCGGCTTCAAGGTCGCTGACTTGTAGATCACCTGCCATCAGCGCACGCTCTAGATCGAAGCGCAGCATGATATGCAGGTTGTACTGAACTTCGTCCGCTTCGGTTCGGATGTATCCACTGTGTACTCGGTTAACGGTGCCATAGAAGGCATCGGCGTCAGCGATGCCAAAATCGCCAAAGGCGTCTTTCATTTGATCGAAAAGCCAGCCGGTGAAGGCGCGGGACCGGCCCAGTTGGTTTTCATAAATCCGGCTTTGGCTTTCATGAACTCCCATGGAGACACCGCGCCCTAAAGGCGTCAGCAAATAATCCGGGTCGATCCCCTGTTCATAAGCCGCATGTCCCACTTCGTGGATTGTGGAATAGAAGCAATTGAATGGGTCAGTTTCGCTGGTTCTGGTGGTAATGCGTACATCCAGCCCGCTGCCAGAACTGAACGGGTGAACAGCTTTGTCCACGCGGCCATTATTCAGGTCATAGCCAAAGGCGACGGCCAGCTTTTGCGTCAGGCGCATTTGAATCAACTCATCGAATCTACCGGTCAGAGCCGCAGGCTCGGGCCGATCTAGGACAGCTGCGCGCAAAGCAACCAGACGTGGGCGCATCTGGTCGAATATCTCGGCAATCTGCGCACCCGTCGTGTAGGGCTCATAATCTTCGACCATTGCGTCGTAGATATCACCGCCTTGAGCTAGCGCTGCACCTTCCTCGCGCTTAAGTGCAACAACCTCTTTCAGAACGGGCAGAAAAGCAGCGACATCCTCGTTCGCACGGGCCTGCGCCCATTTTCCCTGCGCCTCGGAGGTCACGCGTGCAATTGCTGTGGCCAGGTCCGATGGAACCTTCAGCGCCCGATCATATTCACGACGAATTTCCCGCAGCTGAGCCTTGTCCGCTTCGCTGGTTGCATATGCGCTCTCCAGCCATTCCGCCACACGCGGGTCTGAACGGCGTGCGTGAAGCACTGCTTCGATCGCAGCCATCTCTTCGGCCCGTTGTGGAGCTGCGCCGCGCGGCATTACCGTTTCCTGATCCCATCCCAGACGTCCGGCGATCTGGCCAAGGGCCGAAGTTTGGCGCTGATAGGCCATCAGGTCGTTGAAAGCTGTCATCTGGGTCATGCTCCGCGCAGAGAAGTTGCAATAGGATAGGCCGTGAGAAAACGTGCACGCAGGATCAGCGTCCAAACCACGACGGCCATGAATTGGTGGAATATCGCAATTTGCCAGGGTGCCGCGTAGATCACTGTCATGATACCGACCACCACCTGTAGCGAAAGCGCAGCGAATGCGGCGTTGAAAGCGAACCGCGTCTGCGGATGCGCACTTGCCGCGCCGCGCCGCCAAACAACTACACCAAAGGCGAAAAGCAGATAACCAGCGCAGCGGTGGATGAATTGCACAAGACCCGGGCTTTCGAAGAAGTTCCGCCACATCGGTTCAAGAATCGTGGCATCCGGTGGCAGAAGCTGCCCTCCGATCAAAGGCCAATCCGTATAGGAACGACCTGCGTCGATGCCCGCGACCAGCGCCCCAATGAGTATTTGCAAAAAGGCGAAATGCATCAGACCTGTGGAAAGCGAGAACAACCGGGTTTCCTTTGCGCGGCGTGCTTGCATCAGATCGCGCTCCTCGCGCGCCAACATGAAGATGTACCAAGCCAGAAACCCGAGGATGACGAACGCAAGCCCCAGATGCACCGCTAGTCGATAGCTTGCAACTGCGGTCATCCCCTCGCCTTGCGTCACACCCGACGCAACCATCCACCATCCAACAGCCCCTTGAACGCCACCGAGCGCTCCGGGGATCAGCAATCGACCGGTCCAACCAGCCGGTATCTTGCGGGCAACAAGAAAACCGAAAAAGCCGACAGCCCAGACCAGTCCGATCACGCGGCCCAGTTGGCGGTGGCCCCATTCCCACCAGTAAATTGATTTGAAATCATCCAGCTCCATCCACTGGTTCTGGATGCGCCATTGATCGATTTGCTTGTATTTATCGAATTCGGCTTGCCAGTCAGCCTCGGAAGTCGGTGGGATGGCCCCGGTGATCGGACGCCATTCGGTGATCGACAGGCCGCTATCTGTCAGTCGGGTCAGTCCGCCGACCGCGATCATGATGACCACAAGCGCAAACAGGATCATAAGCCAGACGCGAATGGCCTGGCGTGCACCACCGCGCCCGCGATCGATCACACCCGGCTGAACCGCTTGTTGTTTTTCAGAGTCTGAGACGTCTTCGAAGATGCTGCGCTTACCGCTCATGCTGTCCTCTTGTGCCTTGGATTTCGTCGCAAGCTAGGTTGACTTGGGGGCGAGGTCCAGTCTCAGCCCCGATCCTTCCAGCGGACCATCTGACGCATCACCCCGTGCAGCATTTGCACATCCGCCCGCGTCATCCGCATCCTGGACCACAGATTGCGCAGGTTGGTCTTCATCCCTTCGGCCTTTTCGGGCGGGTAGAAAAATCCCGCCTCCTCCAGCCGATCCTCGTAATGCTCGACCAGCTTTTCGACCTCGATCCCCGTAGCCCAGTCGCCTTTGCCCAAATCCGTTGCCTCATGCACCACATCCCCGGTTTGGCGCATCCACTCGTAAGCCGTCAGCAAAACGCATTGCCCAAGGTTCAGCGACGCGTATTCGGGATTCACTGGCACCGAGATAATCGCGTTTGCCTTGGCGATATCCTCGTTTTCAAGCCCGGCGCGTTCTGGACCGAACAGCATGGCCACCTTATCGCCAGCGGCCACCTTTTCCGCGGCGATCTGCATGGCCCGTTCGGGGCTGAATACCGGCTTGGTCAGACCCCGTTGCCTTGCAGTAGTCGCAAAGACATATGTGCGGTCCCCCAATGCTCCGGCCAGATCGTCGAACAATTGTGCCTCATCCAGCAATCGCCCTGCGCCGCTGGACATCGCCACCGCCTTGGGGTTCGGCCATCCATCGCGCGGCGCAACGATCCGCATCCGATCCAGTCCAAAATTCCACATCGCCCGTGCAGCAGCACCGATATTTTCGCCCATCTGCGGGCGCACAAGCACGAAAGAAGGCTGGGATGTATCGCTGGGCATGGCTGTCTCCGAAAAGGTCTGCCTGCTCTAATCGCCTCTCCCCCGCAGGGCAAGGCACCCGGCGCGTCTAATCCAGCACGAGACGGCATAAAAGTTTGCTTCCCGCCCGCAATCCGCTAAACCGCGCGAAAGACTGAAAGCGAAGGACGCGCCAATGGACACCCCCGAGCAGCCGCAGATTTATCTGATCACCCCGCCAGCGATCACACTGAGCACTTTCCCCGACCAGTTGTCCCGCGTTCTGGACGGAGCCGAGATCGCCTGTATCCGCCTGGCTCTGGCAGGAAGTGACGAAGATACCATCGCTCGCGCCGCTGATGCCTGCCGTGAGGTTGCTCATGCGCATGACGTGGCGCTGGTGATTTCGAACCATGTACTGCTGGCGCAACGGCTGGGTCTGGACGGGGTGCATCTGGACGATGCGGCACGCTCGGTCAGGGCTGCGCGTAAGGAACTGGGGCCAGATGCCATCGTCGGCAGCTTTTGCGGAGCCTCCAGCCATGATGGCATGACTGCTGGAGAAGGTGGTGCAGACTATGTTGCCTTTGGCCCGGTCGGCAACGTCGCGCTGGGCGATGGAACCCGCGCTGAGCAAGACCTGTTCCAATGGTGGTCTGAGATGATCGAGGTTCCGGTGGTGGCCGAAGGCGGGCTAACCGAAGACCTGATCCGAGACCTGACCCCCTGCACAGATTTCTTTGGCATCGGCGATGAGATCTGGTCACATGACAACCCGCTGGATGCATTGAACACTCTGATCGCCGCAATGCGCTGACGACTGTGAGCGTTAACCCTTGCACCCGCGTCGGGGCTGCGGCATGACACGAAGCATGACTCAGAACAGCGAAATCCTGTGTATCGGATCGGTCCTGTGGGACGTGATCGGGCGATCTGCCAGCGTCATGCGGCAGGGATCGGACGTACCAGGGCGGATTACCCGCTTGCCCGGCGGTGTCGCCATGAACATCGCCATGACGTTGGTGCGCTTTGGGATGACCCCTACGCTGCTCACTGCAATCGGCCGCGATCCCGAAGGCGATGAACTGGTCCACGCCTGCGCACGGCTGGGTATGGTGACCGACCACATCTACCGTTCGCAAGACTTGCCGACCGACCGCTATATGGCGGTCGAAGGTGCCAATGGATTAATCGCAGCCATTGCAGACGCCCATTCACTTGAGGCGGCGGGAGCAAAAATCTTACGTCCCTTGATGCATGGACCTTTGGGCTATGAAAATACACCTTTTGAAGGCCCCATCGCGCTGGACGGCAACCTAACCCTGAACCTGCTGGAAGAGATCGCGCAAAGCCCCGCCTTTGCCCGCGCCGATCTTCGCGTGGCCCCCGCGTCCCCCGGCAAGGCCGAGCGTTTGTTACCTTTTCTGAAACACGCGCGCGCAACGCTTTATGTAAACCTCGAAGAAGCTGGGCTTTTGTGCCAACGCGAATTCACTAATTCCGAAAGTGCTGCTCAGGGCTTGCTTGACCGTGGCGCACTGCGTGTTTTGGTAACCGATGGCGGCAACTCGGCCACTGTCGGCAGCGCTGAGAGTGTTCTGACCCAAAAACCACCTTCCGTTCTGGTCACCCGCGTGACCGGCGCAGGTGATACTTTCATGGCAGCCCATATCGCTGCCGAAGCAAGTGGCGCTGACAACGACGCCGCGCTCAAGCGTGCCCTACATGCCGCCGCAACATATGTTTCCGGAGAAACTCCACTGTGATCGACATCCAATATTCCGCCGAGGTTCGCGCCGCAAAAGACGCAGGCCAACCCATTGTTGCGCTGGAAAGCACTATCATCACCCATGGGATGCCCTACCCCCAGAACATCGAGGTTGCCGCACAGGTCGAACAGGACATTCGCGATGCGGGCGCAGTTCCCGCAACTATCGCCGTGATCGATGGCGTGCTTAACATTGGGCTTGAGTCCGATCAGCTTCAGGCCCTTGGTCAGGCGCAAGGCGTTGCCAAGCTGTCGCGCGCTGACATGGCTGCTTGTCTTGCAACTGGCGGTACAGGGGCCACCACCGTCGCAGCTACCATGATCGCAGCGCATTATGCAGGTATCGAAGTATTTGCCACAGGCGGCATCGGCGGCGTTCATCAGGGGGCTGAAACCTCTTTTGATATCTCTGCTGACCTGCATGAGCTTGCGCAAACACCAGTGACGGTTGTTGCGGCTGGAGCCAAAGCTATTCTCGACCTGGCCAAAACGCTTGAGGTTCTGGAAACGCTCGGTGTGCCGGTCATCGCACACGGACAGGACGAATTTCCGGCGTTCTGGTCAGCCAAGTCTCCGCTGGCTGCTCCATTGAGGATGGACAGCGCAGAGGACATCGCCAAAGCCCATGCCGCGCGGCGGGCGCTGGGATTACCCGGTGGGCAACTCGTAGCCAATCCGATCCCGCAGGCCGATCAGATCGCTGCCGAGGAACTTGCCCCGATCATCGCTTCCGCACAGGCCGATGCCGAAGCACACAGGATCACCGGCAAAGGCGTTACGCCTTACCTGCTGCAACGCATCTACGAACAGACCAATGGTCGCTCGTTGACCGCCAATATCGCTCTGGTGCGCAACAATGCACGGCTGGCGGCGGGCATAGCTATAGCGCTGGTAAAGACGGCTGAGTGACATAAGCCTATTGTACCAAGACCTCGGACTGCTTAACTAATTCCGCAAACCACTCAGGACCGCAATGAACACGCCGTTTGACGAAGAACCACATCGCCGCTCGGGCCTTCTGTCCGGACTGCGCGCGTCATTTTTGACGGGCATTGTCGTCATTGCTCCGGTTTGGTTGACGATCTGGCTGATCTGGTCGGTCGTGGGCTGGATCGACAGCGCCGTGCTGCCATTGATCCCTCAGCAATTCCAGCCAGCCGAGTATGTTGGGATCAACCTGCGCGGCGTCGGCGTCATCATCTTCCTGATCTTCACGGTCATCGTCGGCTGGATTGCCAAAGGCATTTTGGGCCGTTCACTGATCCACTTCGCCGAAAGCCTTGTTGATCGGATGCCCGTCGTCCGGTCCGTCTATTCCGGCATCAAGCAAATTTCGGAAACAGTCTTTGCGCAGACAGAACGCTCTTTCGAAAAAGCCTGTCTGATCCAGTATCCGCGCCGCGGAATTTGGGCGATTGGATTTGTTTCGACCACAGCGCGGGGCGAAGTCAGCCAACGTGCCGAAACGGGTGGTGAGTTGCTCAGCGTCTTTGTCCCGACGACCCCAAACCCCACATCCGGTTTCCTGCTGTTTTTCCCAGCCGAAGACGTGATCCTGCTGGATATGTCGATCGAGGACGCAGCCAAATTGGTGATTTCAGCGGGGCTGGTATACCCAAACGAAAAAGACCCGACCCAGCCGCCGGAGTAGTCAGCCAAACATGGCAGGCAGGTCGACAGTACTGCGTTCGCCCAGATCATCCTTGTGGGCGCGCAAGAATTGATCTGCCGCAACGCGCCCGGCCTGCTTCAACCTGTTCAGAACA
The DNA here is from genome assembly GCF_056536485.1 of Ruegeria sp. CL5. Classification (NCBI taxonomy): domain Bacteria; kingdom Pseudomonadati; phylum Pseudomonadota; class Alphaproteobacteria; order Rhodobacterales; family Roseobacteraceae; genus Ruegeria; species Ruegeria sp. CL5. The sequence continues at coordinate 505,222 of NZ_JBQFPS010000002.1, read as the reverse complement.
ACCGGATTTGGAACGGTTTTTGTCGCAGCCGACAGATCGTTCATCAGAGCATCATCCGCGATCATATGAACCAGCACCCGGCTCATCTCGCCTGCTTTCAATTTTCCCTCGGCCAGTAGCCGCTGCACAAAGTTAATCGCGCGCAATTCACGAAATAGCGATGAGTTAAAGCTGATCTCATTAATCCGGTTCTGAATCTGCTGCGGCGTCTTCGGCACCTCGTCCCTTTCTAAAGGGTTGATATTTACAATCACCACATCGTCGGGAAGGTCACCACCAAACAAGGGGTACAACGCCGGGTTGCCAGTATATCCCCCATCCCAATACGCTTCGGTACGACCAGATTTTGGATCATAGATCTCTATTGCCTGAAATAGGTTGGGCAGACAGGCCGACGCCAAAATTGCGTCGGTCGATATCTCATCTTCAGCAAAGACCCGAATTTTACCGCTGCGAACACAAGTCGCACAGACAAAAAGCTCCGGCCCTTCATCTGCACAAATCTCATCAAAATTGAACCGATCCACAACCGGCCCAAGCGGATTGCGATAGAACGGCCCGTAAGCATAGGGAGACACCAGCCGCGACCATGTTTCGGCCATCGAATACGGCAGTGAATACTCAAGCGCCTGCGATATATGCGCGGGTTCTATACCGCGCATCCAATGAACGATCCGCATATCACCAACAGCGCCCATGCGCGTCCATAAATCGTCGAGACAGGCCCGAGCCCCTTCGCGCCCCGCATGCACCATTCCGGATTTGAACGCGGCTCCGTTCAGGGCGCCAGCCGAGGTTCCAGTGATCGCCGCAACCTCGACATCCTCCTCATCCAGTAGACGGTCCAGCACACCCCAGGTAAACGCACCATGGGCACCACCGCCCTGCAAAGCCAGATTGATCCGCTTCATACTTCCGCCTCTTCATCTGGCCAAAAATATTCCGGGGGGTTGGGGGGGGCAGCGCCTCCATGTATCCTCAAAGCGCGGTCCACCCCCCATCGACCGAAATCGTCGTCCCGGTGATCTGCGCAGCCGCATCCGAACACAAGAAGATGGTCGTGCCACCAAGTTGTTCAACCGTCGCGAACTCTTTTGAAGGTTGCCGTTCCAGCAGGACGTTCTTTACAACATCCTCGCGGCTCATGTTATATTCCTTCATCGTATTGGGGATTTGCGCCTCAACCAGTGGGGTCAGCACATAACCCGGGCAGATAGCGTTGCACGTGATCGGTTCTTGAGCCGTCTCAAGCGCAACGGTTTTGGTCATCCCAACCACACCATGTTTTGCCGCTACATAAGCTGCCTTAAAAGGAGAGGCCGTCAACCCATGTGCCGAAGCGATATTCACGATACGGCCCCAACCTGCCGCGCGCATCATCGGCAAGGCTGCAGCCGTTGTGTGAAAGGCTGAATTCATGTTGATCGCGATGATTGCATCCCATTTATCAGTCGGAAATTGATCGATCGGCGAAACATGTTGGATGCCGGCATTATTCACCAGTATGTTGCAGGCACCTGCCTGTTCGATAAGTGCGCGGCATTCATCGCCTTTCGACATGTCCGCCTTGATGTAGCGCGCGTTGGTCCCGGTCTCTTTCCCAATCTCGGCAGCCAGCGCATGATCTACATCCCGGTCGGTAAACGAGTTCAGAACCACATCCGCACCCGCCTTGGCCAGCTCACGCGCAACGCCCAGTCCAATCCCCGAATTCGACCCTGTTATGATGGCTGTTTTTCCCGCCAAGCTCATGCCTGCTCTCCGTACTGATTTCAATTCAGCCACACAGTGCCATGCTGCACCTGCAAAGGAAACGGGGAATGATACAGCAGGTGCATCCCGGCAGATTCTGCCAAAAAAAAACGCCCGCACGAAGCGGGCGTTAAGTTATTGAGGCAGGTTTCATACAGGCAAGAAACCTATCGAGCAGTGCATCCTTTATAAGCAATTCTTTGCATCCGTCCAAGCTAAAAGTTTGATAATAAGAAAAATCATGGCTACGGTGAATCCCAAACAAAATAAGGCCAGAGCAGGATTGTTTCCAAAATGAGCCCCGATTATCTCCTCCCCCTCCGACCAGCAATTGCGGGAATCGCCTGCATTTTTGCGGCTTCATTCGCTTCGGCAGAATCAGCCCATGGCATAGCTATGTATGGCGACCCGGCACTACCACCGGATTTTGTGTCGCTACCCTACGCAAATCCCGACGCGCCCAAGGGCGGAAAGGTCGTATTTGGAAATACCGGCGGCTATAACAGTTTGAACCCGTTTGTGCAAAAAGGCACGTCACCCTGGCAGCTGCGATTTTGGACCCATGAAAGCCTGATGGGGCGGTCCTGGGACGAACCTTTCACTCTTTACGGGTTGTTAGCCGAATCAGTTGAGACAGATTCAGACCGCACTTGGGTCGAATTCACTTTGCGTGAAAACGCACGATTCTCGGATGGCGCACCTGTCACTGTCGAAGATGTTATCTGGTCGTATGAGACGCTGGGTACCGAAGGCCACCTGCGCTATCGCGGGCTTTGGGGCAAGATCGATAGCATTGAACAGACCGGCCCACGCAGTGTTCGGATCAGCTTCAATGAACCCGATCGCGAACTGGCCCTGATCGCCGGCATGCGCCCTATCCTGCAAAAAGCGCAATGGGAGGGGAAATCGTTCGCGGACGCTCAGTTGCAAGATATACCCATCGGATCAGGACCCTACGTGATCGATGATTACGAAGCTGGCCGCTATGTAAACCTACGCCGCAACCCTGACTACTGGGGTGCCGATATCCCATACCGCAAGGGCACGATGAATCTGGATGACATGCGGATCGAATTCTATGGTGACGGCACCGTTGCCTTCGAAGCATTCAAGGCAGGTGAACTTTCTGCAGTGCGCGAGTTTAACGCGGACAAATGGAACACTCAGTATAATTTCCCGGCGGCGCAACGCGGTGATGTTGTAAAGACTGAAATTCCGCATCAAAAACCTTCGGGCATGACAGGTTTTGTCATGAATACGCGTAAGGCCCCCTTTGACGATTGGCGCGTTCGCGAAGCGCTGACTCTGGCGTTCAACTTTGAATTCATCAACGACACCATCACAGGCGGCGCGCAACCCAGAATTACGTCCTATTTCTCAGGCTCTGAGTTGGCCATGCAACCCGGTGCGGCCACCGGTCGCGTAGCAGACCTTCTGCAACCTTACGCCGCCGAACTGGCGCCGGGTACCATTGAGGGGTATGAATTGCCCGCGGGTGATGGAACCGAACGCAACCGGAGCAATATCCGCAAGGCGCTAAAACTGCTGGAAGAGGCAGGCTGGACAATTCAGGACGGTCAGCTTCGCAATGCCAATGGCAAACCGTTTGAAATCGACCTTGTCATCAGTCAGGGCAGCCTGAATGTGGTGCAGGATGTCGGTGTGATCGCGGAAATCTATGCACGCGCGTTGGAGCGCCTGGGCATTCAACTGACCGTCGAAAAAGTTGACGACGCGCAGTACACCTCGCGTATCGACGCGCAAGACTTCGACATGACGCCCTTCCGCCGCGCCCTTTCGCTGTCGCCCGGCAACGAACAACGCCTGTATTGGGGCAGCGAAAACGCCGACACCCCGGGGACTAGGAATGTCATGGGGCTGACCTCTCCTGCCGTTGACGGATTGATCGATGCAATGCTGGCCTCGGAAAGCCACGAGGATTTTGTGGCCGCTACCCGCGCGTTGGACCGCGTACTAACCGCTGGCCGTTACGTCATTCCGATCTGGAGCTTCGATGTCGGCCGCATCGCCCACGTGAAGGAGTTGAAGCAACCTGCCTCGCTTCCGATTTATGGAGATGGCCCCGAATACATGCCGCAGGTCTGGTGGTACGAGGACTGACAAGACCGCGCGGCTTTTAGTTCAGCGCATATCCGGGCCAAAAATTGGTTGATGCGGCAATGGCACGGCAACAGGGAAGATTGCCAGCCATAAGCGATTTTCGGCTGAAACTGTCATAAACTGTGTCCAATACCAGAGCTTGTGGGTCGCGGAACCATTCGCGCCTACTGGTACACAAGTTGCACAAGTATTGCTTATCCGGTCAAAATCATCGCAATGGGCTTTACGGACTCGTGGCATGGACTATACCTTGTACACACCCCGATGAATATCTTAGTGCAGGTAATTGCAGCATTTTTCGGGTACGTAATACTATACTGACAACTCAAGTCAGAAGAACAACGGACCGGCCGCCACTCACTAAAACAGCAGGTCCGTCGGCCCGTTGCGGTTTAGCCGCAGCGGGTTTTTGCCTTTGGTTTCCGTCACGACAACCTGCGACATTTTGTCATGTCCGCATTATCCCCCCACACTCCGTACGCTAAAACCGGGGAGAGCAATCCTGGAACCGAATAAAGGGAAGGCTCGTAGATGTTGAACTGGGCTGATCTGACGCAAGACTGGGGCGCGTCGTATGCGCGTGCAAAACGCAGATTTCCAAACCTGCGGGACAGGGACATGGCGCGCGTTGGTGAAGATCGTAAGCAGTTCGAAGCATATCTGGCCGAACGTCACCATCTGACTGTTAATGAAGCCCGGGAAGAGCTTGAGGATTTCCTGTATACCGAAGCGTTGAACCGCGAAGTTGCGCAAACCTTAAGTAAGTGACGTCACCCAAAGGATCGTGGCGTCCTCGTCACTAACCGAAATTACATTGTGCCCCATGCTACCGTCATAATAGGCGCTGTCGCCCCGGCGCATCTCGACTGGTTCATAAAATTCGGTGAACAGGCGCACCACGCCGGTCAGGACATACAAGAACTCCTCACCATCGTGACGTACCCATCCATCAAACTCTTCCATAGATCGTGCGCGCACTCGGGCGCGATAGGGTAGCATCTGCTTTTTGGTAAGCGTTTCCGCCAGCAGTTCATGCTCATAGGTTGTAGTTGCGTGGGCGGCCCCCGCGCCCATTTTGGTCACTGCCATTCGGCCTATGACCTGATCACGCTGGGGCGGAGTGAACAGCTGAGGCACCGAAATTTCCAGCCCTATCGCCAGCTTCTTCAACGCATCATAAGTCGGCGACATCTGACCGTTTTCGATCTTGCTAAGTGTCGACCTTGCCAACCCGGCCTGGTTGGCCGCCTGTTCCAGCGTCCAGTTTCGGGCTTTGCGCAGCTCACGCACACGCGCGCCCAGATCGACGGGCTCAAGCTCGGTATTAATACCATTGTCGCGGGCAATTCTGACGATGGACTTATGATCATTCTTGCTCATGCGTCTTTCTATAGGGGCAGCATGCTCTGCTTGCAACGCGCCGTGCGCAGCTGTAGCCAGTTCCCATGTTGTCGATCTTTGATCAGGGACCACCGCCGCCCTGCCCGCGCCCATTCAATCTTGCCGCGCATGTCCTGCGTCATGCCCAAAGCAATTCGGAAAAAACCGCCCTATCTGTGCTTGGGCAGAACAGCGCAGTCAACTGGACCTACCGAGAGCTGAAAGCGGCGATCCTGGGTACAGGAACCGGCTTGCTTCAGAGCGGCCTCAAGCCCGGCGACATCATTTTGATGCGACTTGGCAATACAGTCGATTTCCCAATCGCATATCTTGGAGCAATCGCCGTGGGACTGGTTCCCGTCCCAACTTCATCACAACTGACAGATGCGGAAACCGCCAATATCATCAACGATCTAAATCCTGCCGCCGTTTTGCGCGATCCGCAGGTCGCCTGCGCCGAGCACCCCAACCAAATGCGGCTGGATGAGCTTGTCGGAATGCGAACGCTGCCGCCGGCGGAGTTTGCGATGGGTGACCCAGAGCGACTGGCCTATGTTGTCTATACCTCGGGAACGTCAGGCAAGCCGCGCGCGGTCGCCCACGCGCATCGCGCCATCTGGGCGCGGCAAATGATGGTCGATGGCTGGTACGGTCTGCAATCTTCGGATCGATTGTGCCACGCCGGAGCATTCAACTGGACCTATACTCTGGGTACCGGGTTGATGGACCCGTGGACCATCGGCGCAACGGCACTGATTCCAGAGCCGGGAACAAACATCCGAGATCTGCCCACCCTGCTGACCCAACAACGCGCCACGATTTTTGCAGCTGCCCCCGGGGTCTTTCGGAAGATCATGCAAGGCAATCAGCGACTAGACTTACCTGATCTGCGCCATGGCCTGTGCGCCGGAGAAAAGCTCTCACGTCACCTGCACGACAAGTGGGTGCGGTCCACCGGAACAGAACTATACGAAGCGTATGGTATGTCGGAATGTTCGACTTTCATCTCGTCCAGCCCCAGCCACCCGGCGCGCGGTGAGGCGTTGGGTCAGCCGCAACCCGGGCGCCGGGTGGCCATTGTTGGTCCCGACGGCCCGGTCCCGCAGGGACAAGAAGGCACGATTGCAATTCACCGTGACGATCCGGGCCTTATGTTGACTTACCTAAACGCACCCGAAGAGGCCGACGCACGTATAGCTGGGAACTGGTTCCTGACAGGCGATCAGGGTGCGATGGCCGCAGATGGACAGATAACTTATATGGGCCGCGATGATGACATGATGAACGCAGGCGGCTATCGGGTCTCTCCGGTCGAAGTTGAGGCTGCCTTGTCGAACCACCCAGGTATCACGCAGGTTGGCGCCGCGTCGGTTGAGGTTAAACAAGACAGCTCGATCATTGTTGCATTCTACACCGGCCCCGAGGAACTAGACGCGGAGACGTTGCGCGCCTATGTGTCTGACAAGCTGGCGCGCTACAAACAACCGCGGGCCTTTGTCCATCTGTCCGAACTGCCCACTGGGGGCAACGGCAAACTCCTGCGCCGCGCCCTGCCGGCCTATTTCAAGGCAACGTCCGAATGACACAGACCGTTAAGCTTGATATCATGTCCGACCCGATCTGCCCCTGGTGCTATATCGGCAAGACCCATCTAGACAAGGCGCTTGCCGAAATCCCGAACCATCCGTTCGTGATCGAATGGCATCCTTTTCAATTGAACCCGGATATGCCCGATGCAGGGATGGACCGGCGTGAGTATCTGGAGCGTAAGTTTGGCGGCAAAGACGGCGCTGTTCGCGCCTATGCACCGGTCGTCGAGCACGCCGAGAACGCTGGTCTGAAGATCGATTTCGAGGGCATGAAACGTACGCCAAATACGCTGGACGCACACCGACTGATCCATTGGGCCGGTATAGAGGGCAAGCAGAACGCCGTGGTCGATGCCCTGTTCAACGCATATTTCGTCGAAGCACGCGACATCGGAGATCGAGAAGTTCTGGCCGATATCGCAGACAGCGTTGGCATGGACGCGGCAGTCGTGATGAAATTGCTGCAATCGGAATCCGATCGCGAAGACATAAGAACTCGCGACAGCCATTCTCGCGAGATGGGCGTGAATTCGGTTCCCACTTTTATTGTAGCGAACCAACACGCCGTTCCCGGTGCGCAACCGCCTGAATTATGGGGCAAAGTAATATCCGAGATCATGTCTCAGATTGAGGCTTCCCCTGCAGAATAGCACAGACCCCTGTGCATTTCTGATCTAGTCCATTCCTCGGCACCGTGATAGCGCTGCTGGGAAGGAGCTCCCCATGACCAATCGCATGTCCCGGGGCGAATTCATTGCGCTGGTCGCGATGATGTTCGCCACGATTGCCTTTTCGATCGACTCAATGCTGCCCGCTCTGCCCGAAATCGGTAAAGAGCTTAGCCCCAATGACATGAACAAAGCGCAACTGATTTTGACATCTTTTGTGCTGGGGATGGGTATCGGGACGTTTTTCACGGGCCCGATTTCGGATGCCGTTGGACGCAAACCGGTTATCTATGGAGGCGTTGCCCTCTATATCCTGGCGTCGGCAGTTGCCTGGGCCAGTTCTTCGCTCGAGCTGGTATTGGCCGCGCGGGTTGTTCAAGGCCTCGGCGCTGCTGGCCCTCGTGTTGTGGCGATGGCGATCATTCGGGACCTCTATGCGGGGCGCGAGATGGCGCGCATCATCTCGATTGCCATGATGATCTTCACGTTGGTTCCGGCCGCAGCACCGCTGCTTGGTGCAGGTGTTATCGCCTTGGTTGGATGGCGCGGGATCTTCGTATCCTTCATGCTTTTTGCTTCAATCATCGTAGTTTGGATGGCAACGCGGTTGCCCGAGTCCCTGGCTCCTGAAAATCGCCGCCCCTTTCGACTGCCATTAATGATCGCAGCTGTGAAGGAGATGATGACCCATCCCACCGTGCGACTTTCAATCCTTGTGCAGACATTGTGTATGGGATTGCTGTTTACCATGCTGACAATGGTGCAACCGGTTTTTGACGTCATACATGACCGAGCTGAGAGCTTTCCGTTCTGGTTCGGCTTTGTGGCGCTGATCTCGGGCTCGGCCAGTCTGTTGAATGCCGCGCTCGTTGTTCGCCTCGGCATGCGCCGGATCGTGACCTGGGCCCTGGGTGCGCAGATCATTATCACCGCATGCGTAATTGTCCTGAACGCGATGCCATTGTCCCCGGACGTCTCATTCGCGCTGTTCGTGACGTGGCAAACTACCGTATTCTTCATGGCGGGCGTTACCATGGGCAACCTGAACGCCATCGCGATGGAACCGATGGGCCATATCGCGGGAATGGCCGCCTCGGTCATTGGGTCTATCGCAACGGTTCTGGCTGCGGCGATCGCCGCACCCGTGGGCTTACTATTTGATGGATCGATTACGCCTTTGACGACAGGGGTGTTGACCATGTGCATTCTGGGCTTCGGCCTGATGCTGCATATGGGTCGGATCGAAAATCGACTGCCTGCCTGATCTGTGCAGACCTTCTGAAACGCGTTAAGCTCCTGCCAATTGTTTGGGAGGGGTCTTATGCGCGACTATTATGATCTTGGCACCTATTCCTGTGCCGTCACCACTGCATCGGTTGAGGCGCAGCTGTGGTTCGATCGCGGACTAATCTGGACATATGGCTATAACCATGACGAGGCGGTCGCCTGTTTTCAGAAGGCCGCAGACGCTGACCCCGACTGCGCCATGGCCCATTGGGGCGTCGCCTATGCGGCGGGGCCGAATTACAACCTGCCATGGGACCTGCGTGACGATCAGGGTCAGACCAAATCACTGGCGATTGCCTATGACGCTACACAAAAAGCTATGGCCCTTCTGGAGATGTGCACACCGGTTGAACAGGCCCTGATCCGTGCGCTGCCAGCCCGTTACCCACAGCGTGATCCGATTGAGGATATGCACACCTGGGATTACGACTATGCCGACGCGATGCGCGCAGCATTTTCTGAGCAGCCCGGCAATCTGGATCTGCGCACTATCTATATCGAAGCATTGATGAACCTTACGCCCTGGCAGATGTGGAACCTGAAAACCGGACAACCTGCCGAGGGCGCGGCCACGCTTGAGGCGCAAGAGGCATTGGAAAAAGCGATGGCCGATGATCCTGATGCGATGTCTCATCCCGGCCTGTTGCACCTCTATGTCCATCTGATGGAGATGTCGCCGACCCCGGAAAAGGCTCTGCAAGCGGGGGATATTCTGCGCACGCTGGTTCCGGATGCGGGGCATCTGGTACATATGCCAACGCATATCGACGTGCAGTGCGGCCATTATCACAACGTCGTCTATTGGAATGAACAGGCCTCGGTCGCTGATTTGAAGTATTATGAGCGCGAAGGCGCGTTCAATATCTACACCGGCTATCGTCAACACAATTACCATTTTGCAATCTACGGTGCATTGTTTCTGGGTCAGATGGAGCCCGCCCTGCGCGCCAATCAAGGCCTGTGGGACACCACACCCGAGGAAATGCTGCGGATCGAAAGCCCGCCCATGGCGGATTATTTCGAAAGTTATATGTCCATGGGTCCGCATATCCTGATCCGCTTTGGCCGCTGGGAAGAGGCTAAGGCGTTGGATCTTCCCGACGATCCGGACCTCTATCGTACGCTCACGGCAACAACACACTATGCCCGCGCCATCGCCCATGCGGCCACGGATGAGGTCGCGCAGGCCGAAGCTGAAGAGCAACTGTTCCTTGCCGCTAAAACCTGCGTGCCCGAAACACGCAGGCTGCACAATAACCGTGTCATCGACCTTCTTGAAATTGCTGCGGAAATGCTGCGCGGAGAAATCGAATATCGTAAGGGCAACCACGATATTGCATATGCCCATCTGCGTCGGTCGGTCGAGTTGGACGACACATTGCCTTATGACGAACCATGGGGCTGGATGCAGCCCACACGCCACGCGCTTGGAGCATTGTTATTTGAACAGGGCCACGTTGCCGAGGCCGAGGCCGTCTTTCGAGAGGATCTGGGTCTAGGAGGAGCGCTCGGCCGTGCCTCGATCCACCCCGACAATGTCTGGAGCCTTAGAGGGCTACGCGATTGCCTGAAAGAGCGTGGAGAGGCCATAGAAATCAAACAGATTCAACAACGTCTTGATCTTGCGCTCGCGCGTGCGGACAGGGCTGTTGGTGCATCCTGTTTTTGTGCGCAAGCCGCGATGCGAGCCGCCGAATGAATGCACTGTCATTGGCTCTGGCTTTGGTAATGTGTGGTCCCGCATTTGCGCAACGGCAGACATTTCCTCCAGTGGATCAAGCAGAACAAGACCCCACCCTGCTAAAGTTCAGGTCCGATCTGCTTGAAAAAATCGAGGCGCTCGATACCGAGGCCGTGGTGGCTGCCTCATGTCCCGATATTTATCTAAGCCATGGCAGCAATGGCGGACCGGACGAATTCCGAATAAACCTAACTGTGCCGCCCGATCAGCTGAGCGAAGAGTTCAGAGACGAAGCTGACGAACTGCGCGATGCCTATTGGACAGAATTATACGAAACGCTGTCGCAGCCAGGTTACTTTGACGAACAGGGTGAGTTCTGGATGCCAACACATTGGCAAATCGCCCTGCCCGCTTCCGTGGATCCGTTCACAGCATATTTCGTGGCCGCTGAACAGGTAACGCTGCGCCAATCCCCGTCGCGCGGTGGCCCGATTGTTGGTTTGATCAGCCACGAGGTTGTCATTGTTCCTGACTATCAAACCGATGAAACCTATCAGAAAATTCGACTGACGGATGGAACCACAGGCTACATGCACGGCGACTTTCTGACATCGATGGTTGGGTATCGCGCTGCTTTGGTGAAATCCGAAGCGGGCGATTGGCAGCTTTGCACCTTTGTGACCGGGGACTAGGCTTTTGCCTTTTTCTTCTCAGCCATAACCTTTTCGGCCAGATCGCGCGCGATCGCAAACGCGCCCTTGATCTTGTCACTGTCCTTTTTCCAGTCGCGCCGGACAACGATCTTGTTGTCCTTGACCTTGGCCAATCCACGCTGGTTCTGGATGAACTCGACCAACCCCTGAGGGGAAGCGAACTTGTCATTATGGAACTGGATCGTCGCGCCTTTAGGTCCGCCGTCCAGCTTGGCAATCCCTGCCCGTTTACACATCGCCTTGATACGTACGACCAACATCAGTGTATTCACCTCTTTCGGCAAAGTGCCGAAACGGTCGATCAATTCAGCAGCGAAGCCTTCCAGCTCGACCTTCGTCGACAATGACGACAGGCGGCGATAGAGACCAAGACGCACATCAAGATCAGGCACGTAATCCTCGGGGATCAGAACCGGGACGCCTAGGTTGATCTGCGGGGCCCATTGGTCGTCTGCATCCGACAGCCCTTCCATCTCGCCGGCTTTAATCTTGGCAATCGCCTCTTCCAGCATCGACTGATAGAGTTCATAGCCTACGTCGCGCATCTGGCCGGACTGCTCTTCACCCAGAAGATTACCGGCCCCACGAATATCCAAATCCTGTGATGCCAGCGTAAATCCAGCCCCCAGCGTATCCAATGAGCCCAAAACCCGCAGGCGTTTCTCGGCCGTTGCCGTCAGGCGTGCGCGCGGTTTGGTGGTCAGATAGGCATAAGCGCGGGTTTTCGAACGGCCTACCCGACCCCGGATCTGATAGAGTTGTGCGAGGCCGAACATGTCCGCCCGATGCACCACCATCGTGTTGGCGGTCGGAATATCCAACCCGCTTTCGACAATAGTGGTCGCCAGCAACACGTCGTACCTGCCGTCGTAGAAGGCGTTCATCCTGTCATCCAGCTCACCCGCTGCCATCTGCCCATGGGCGACCACATAGGTCAGCTCCGGCAGTTGTTCTTTGAGGAATTCCTCGATCTCGGGCAGGTCCGAAATACGCGGGACCACATAGAAGCTCTGCCCACCTCGATAATGCTCACGCAGAAGCGCCTCGCGAATGGTGACGGCATCGAACTCGCTGACATAGGTGCGGATGGCAAGGCGATCGATGGGTGGGGTGCCAATGATCGACAGATCGCGCACTCCGGTCAGAGACAGCTGCAGCGTCCGCGGGATCGGCGTTGCGGTCAGGGTCAGGACGTGTACGTCCGAGCGCAGCTGTTTCAACCGTTCTTTGTGACCCACGCCGAAATGCTGTTCCTCGTCGATGATCAACAGACCCAGATTGTTGAACCGTATCCCTTTGGCCAACAGCGCATGTGTTCCGATCACGATATCCACAGTGCCCCGTGCCAGCCCGTCGCGGGTTTGTTGCCCCTCCTTTGCCGACACAAAGCGTGATAATTGCCGAACCTCCAGCGGGAAGCCCCGGAAGCGTTCCTTGAAGGACGCTGCGTGTTGGCGTGCGAGCAACGTGGTCGGCGCGACTATGGCGACCTGCACGCCTGACATGGCTGCGACAAAGGCTGCGCGCATGGCGACTTCGGTCTTGCCGAACCCAACATCGCCGCAAATCAGGCGATCCATCGGCGCGCCGGAGTGCATGTCCTCCATCACCTCGGAAATGGCACGCAACTGATCGTCGGTCTCCTGATACGGGAAACGCGCGCTGAACTCCTCCCACGCGTGGGGCGGCGGGTCCATCACCGGGGCCTTGCGCAAAGCACGCTCAGCCGCGATGCGGATCAGCTTGTCCGCCATCTCGCGAATGCGCTCTTTCAGCTTGGCCTTCTTGGCTTGCCACGCGCCACCGCCCAAACGATCAAGTAGCCCCTCGTCATGGCCGTATTTTGACAGCAACTCAATGTTTTCAACCGGCAGATAGAGCTTTGACTGTTCCGCATACTCCAGCAGCAGGCATTCATGCGCAGCACCGGCGGCGGTGACGACCTCCATCCCCATGTAGCGACCAATGCCGTGGTCTACATGCACCACGAGATCGCCGGGGCTGAGGGATTGGGTCTCGGTCAGAAAGTTCTCGGCCTTGCGGCGTTTCTTGGGTTGGCGGATCAGACGGTCACCCAGCACGTCCTGCTCAGCGATCACCGTCAAATCAGGCGTTTCAAACCCATGCTCCAATGCCCAAACGGCCAGATGCAACCCGCGCTTCCCAACTCGTATGCCATCGGCCACTGGGATCGCCTCGGCGAGACCTTCGTCCTCGATCAAACCGGTTAGACGCTCACGCGCGCCTTCTGAATAAGAGGCAATGAGGACAGGACCTTTGTCCATCTTATCGGTGATGTGGCTGGCGAGAGCACCAAATAGGCTGATGCTTTCCTGCTGGCGTTCCGGGGCAAAGTTTCGCCCGATTCGACCACCTGCATCAATCACACCCGGTCCGCTGGCCTGCGGCAGCGGGATGAACTGCAACACTCGCCGGTCGCCAACCGCCTTTTCCCATGCAGCATCGTCCAGATAAAGCAGCCCAGGAGGCGTCGGCTTATACACAGTATCCATGCGCGAGCGGTTTTCCAGTGCCAGCTTTCGCGTCTCATACTGATCAGCAATCGAATCCCACCGCGCCAACCGCGCTGGTGTGACCTGATCATCAAGTGAGACTGTCGCGCCCGGCAGGTAATCGAACAGCGTCTCAAGCTTTTCATGAAAGAACGGCAACCAGTGTTCGATACCCTGATGTTTACGGCCAGCGCTGACGGCCTCATACAGCGGGTCATCCGTGCCCGCTGCGCCGAATTCGATGCGGTAGTTCTGGCGAAATCGGGTGATGGCGGCTTCGTCCAGAATAACTTCGGACACTGGGGCAAGCTCGACCACATCAAGCTTTTCTGTCGTGCGCTGCGAGACAGGATCGAACCGACGCGCGCCATCCAGAACATCTCCGAACAGGTCCAGCCGAACAGGGCCACTTTCGCCCGGTGGAAAGATATCAATGATACCCCCGCGGATCGCATAATCTCCGGGCTCCATAACAGTCGGGCTTTGGGTGAAGCCCATGCGCACCAGAAAGTTCCTCAGCGCTTCTTCATCTATGCGCTGATCTACGCGGGCGGAAAACGCGGCCTCGCGTAGAATCGCGCGGGCCGGAACCCGCTGTGTTGCTGCATTAAGCGTCGTCAACAGCACAAACTGCTCTGGCATCTGATGTACTAGTGCGGCCAATGTCGCCACGCGCGCAGCAGAGATATCCGCATTGGGCGACACACGATCATAAGGCAGGCAATCCCAGCCCGGGAAAACGAACACCGGCATGTGAGGGGCAAAAAAGGCCAGCGCCGCCCGCATCGCCTCCATCCGTTTGTCATCGCGCGCGACATGACAGACCGGACCACCCGAGCGGACGATCTCATTCAGCACCAGCTGTGCGTCAAACCCCTCAGGAGCACCGCCGACTGTAACGTGGTTCGGAGCCTTCATCATGCTGCCTCTTTGATATCACCAGCCCAGAACGCCAGCCGTAAAGTTCTGATACATGCCCCAAAACGAAGTGACCAATATAGAGATCATTCCGATGATCTGAGTATAGACCCGGCACCGTCCCAGATTCTTGGCAACGTTTTCCAACGTCAGCTCTTGTTGTCTCATTTTTTTTGCGGTCGATATATTGATGAGCATGACAAAGCACATCGGGCACATCAGCAAGAACACAGCTTGCGCGAATTCAAGCCCGTAAAAGAAACCCATTGTTGCCAACCCGGTCAGCACGAAACAACAGATCGCAAATATCGCAAGACCAGAAGTCTCGACAATATACAACACGCGATTCGTGTTGATCCTGGCAATGTCCAACAAATCCTGTTCTGACTGGCCACCGGAACGGCGCGCTCGTGCCACCAGATCGTGGGGCACGCCAATCGACCAATGGCTGGCCGATGACCAAAGAACAGCCAATCCGATCCAATACCACAGATTCGAAAAGCTTCGCATATCGATGATTTCAAATATCGAAGTGTAGATGTCCAAGCGTCTGCCCTTTATTCAACGTCCGCAGGGACCGTCATCGAATGGATGCGTCCATTGTTACCCTTGAGACCACCGGGAATTCATGCCACCCAATGCGCGATTGTTCAAGGAGAGTGCGCCATGAAACCGACTATCGCCCCCTATCCACTGACGCGGTTCCGCCGGGCCCGTCAATCCGAGGCGATCCGGGGGTTGGTGCGCGAGAACACCCTGACCGTCGATGACTTTATCTGGCCGATTTTTGTGCGCGATGGTGAAGGTATCGAAGAGCCCGTGCCCTCCATGCCCGGGGTCATGCGGCGTTCGGTTGATTTGATCGCAAAAGCAGCTATCGAGGCACAGGCGCTTGGAATACCGGCTATCTGTATCTTCCCATACACCGATCAGGCGCTGAAAACCGAAGATTGTGCCGAAGCGTGGAATCCCGACAACTTGTCCAATCGCGCTATTCGGGCGGTCAAAGAAGCGGCACCAGATATCGCTGTAATGACCGATGTGGCGCTGGACCCCTACAACATCAACGGCCACGACGGCTATGTTGTGGATGGCGAAATTGTGAATGATCAGACGGTCGAAGCGCTGGTTAAAATGACTCTGGCGCAAGCCGAAGCCGGTGCTGATATTATCGGCCCTTCAGACATGATGGATGGACGGATTGGCGCAATGCGTAGTGCGCTTGAGGCGGCAGGGCATCACAATGTCATGATCCTCAGCTACGCCGCGAAATATGCCAGCGCGTTTTACGGCCCGTTCCGTGACGCCGTTGGGGCCTCGGGCGCACTGACCGGGGACAAGAAGACCTATCAGATGGATCCCGCAAACTCGAACGAGGCGCTGCGTCTGATCGAACGCGACCTGACCGAAGGCGCAGATATGGTCATGATCAAGCCAGGGATGCCCTATTTGGATATTTGCCGCCGGGTAAAAGACAGCTTTGGCGCGCCGACCTACGCGTATCAGGTCTCGGGCGAATACGCGATGATACAGGCGGCAGCCCAAAACGGTTGGATCGACGGCGAAAAGGTGATGCTTGAAAGCCTGCTGGCTTTCAAACGCGCGGGATGTGACGGCATTCTGACGTATTTTTCGCCAGAGGCCGCGCGCATTCTGAACGGCTAACGCCTCAGATTGTCGCGATTTTTCGCCGATCTGCCGCACATGCAGCACAGCTTTCCCGTGACAGGCGGGCGCAATCGGCGTATTCTTGCAAACAAGATCGGGAAGACCCGACAAATCAGGCCCATACACAGAGACAGAGAAACATGAGCAGCTCAAACTCCCTCCGACTAAGCCGTCGCGGCTTTGCATTTGGCATGGCCGGACTGACGCTAACAGCCGCCTGCGGCAATGGCGTCGGGAATTCCAATGCGGTGGCGCTTGATGCCCGTGTTGATGCGACGCTAAACGAAATGTACAGCAAATACCCTAATACCATTGATATCGCCAACAAGGCTAACGGGATGCTGGTCATGCCATTGATCACCGACGCCGGGTTAATCTTCTTCGGTGGTGCTTATGGTCAGGGTGCGCTGCGCATTCAGGGTGCTACAGTTGATTACTATTCGGCCATATCCGGCACGGCGGGCCTACAGATCGGCGCACAACAATATGCACATGTTCTATTCTTCATGACCGAAGACGCGTTGAATGACTTCCGCCGATCCAGCGGTTGGACCGCAGGCGCCGATATCGGATATGTCGTTGACGCAACCGGTGAGTCGCTTTCGACAGATACCAATCAATTGGGCAAACCCGTGCTGGCAGCGGTCTTTGGGCAGGCGGGCCTGAAATTCGGTGCAACCATAGAAGGCACCAAATACACCCGCATTATTCCCTGATTTACGAGCCCCCCCCTTCCCCCTCAGAGAAGCCCTGCTACATCTTGTGGCAGGGCTTTTAGATTTTATGGATTTCACACATATTCCTGTGGCATTCCTCTTTCGGTCCGGATGGGCTTCCAGTAACCTCTGCGCAAACGAATATACAGATTTCTTGGGGGACAGATGGGTCTGGTCTTTCGCTGGCTGGTGAGAATTACGACGGGCCTGATCCTGCTTTTGGTCGCAGCAATTGGGCTGATCTATTTTCTGGCCAGCCAATCCCTGCCCGAATATGATCAAACCCTTGAAGTTGAAGGGATTACCGCCCCCGTCGAGATCGTCCGCGACACCGCGAACGTACCACATGTCATGGGCCAATCCGACCCAGATGTGTTCTTTGGCCTTGGATATGCCCATGCGCAGGACCGGCTTTGGCAAATGACCGTTCTGCGCCGGACCGTACAGGGCCGATTGTCCGAAATATTCGGCCAGCGAACAGTCCATATCGACAAGCTCTTGCGACGACTGGACCTTTATGGCCTTGCCCATCGATCTGTCGACGTACAAGACGATTACACGCTTGCCGCATTGCGCGCCTATTCTGCTGGAATTAACGCCCGGCTGACCGAAATAAACGAACAGGCGCTAGGTCGTGGCGCGCCCGAGATGTTCTTGTTCAACGCGCCAGTCCCGCCATGGCTGCCCGGCGACAGTCTGGCCATCATGAAACTGATGAGTTTGCAGTTGTCCGGTCACCTTGCGGATGAGGTTCTGCGTGCCCGAACTTCTCTGATGCTGGACGATCCGGCACGTTTGGCTGACATTCTGCCCGATGTTCCTGGCCCCGGGATCGCTGCTCTGCCCGAATATGCTGCTCTGTTTCCGAACCTTCCGCGGTATGCGCAGGGAGCTTCGATGCTTGACACGCCGCTGTCACCTTTCCCCCAGCGCGGATTGGCAGGGGCGTCAAATGCCTGGACCGCCGCGCCGTCTCGTTCGGCCAGCGGTGGCACCTTATTGGCCAACGACCCCCATCTGGGCTTCACCGCACCCAGCATCTGGTATCTAGCCCGGCTCGAGCTTGCCAAAGGCGGAGTGATTGGCGCGACGATCCCCGGTATTCCTGCGATTTCAGCCGGGCGAAGCGAGCGCTTGGGATGGGGTCTGACCTCATCTTATCTGGACGATCAGGACGTCCATATCGAACAGTTGAACCCCGAGAATCCCGAAGAATACCTGACCCCAGACGGATATAAGCGCTTCCAAACCCGGCCTTCGATCATCGAGATCAAGGACGCGGCCCCGATCACTTTGACCCTGCGTTGGACCGAGAACGGCCCCGTTCTGCCGGGCACGCATTACCATCTGGAAACCATTACGCCTCCGGGGCATGTGGCCTCCCTGTCATGGAGTGCGCTCAGTCCCCGCGACACCTCCATGAGTGCATCTTTGGCGCTGATGAATGCCGATACCGTTCGGCAGGCCATCAATATAGCTGAAGATTACATCGCGCCGTCACAGAACCTGTCATTGGTCGATCGAAACACGATCGGTTTGAAACTGATCGGTGCCATGCCCCGGCGAGACCTTAACAACCAAAGTCGTGGCCGTATTCCAACCCCCGGGTGGCTGGAACGAAACCGCTGGCAAGGTCGGTTGCCTTATGCGGACAACCCGGAATTTGTTGCTCCAGCCGGCGGCGTACTGGGCAATACAAATAACAAGATCATTGATCGCCCCTTCCCAGATCATGTCTCATATGAGTGGGGTGACACCCAGCGCGTTCACCGTTGGGAACGCCTGATGCAATCGCGCGAAGTGCACACCCGCGACAGCTTTATCGAGGCGCAGCTGGATACGGTCAGCTTTACGGCTCGATCCTTGTTGCCGCTGATCGGCGCTGATCTCTGGTTCACCGGAGAGTCCGCGCCTGAAGGCACACCGGAACGTCAGCGGCAAATCGCGCTGGATTTGCTGGCCAACTGGAATGGCGAGATGAATGAGCACCTGCCCGAGCCATTGATTTACGCTGCCTGGCTGCGGGCATTGCAAATCCGTCTGATTTCGGATGAGCTTGGCCCGTTGGCGGCGGAATACAAACATGTCGAACCATTGTTCATCGAGCGTGTCTACCGTGATATCAATGGCGCTTCGGTCTGGTGCGACGTGCGTCAGAGCGCCCCGGCTGAGACATGCACAGACATGGCTCGGCTGGCGCTGGATGACGCAATCATCTGGATTTCGGAACGATATGGCTCAGCGCTGGAATCTTTGCGTTGGGGTGATGCCCATCAGGCGACCCACGACCACCCCGTGCTGGGCGAAGTACCGGTACTGCGTTTCTTCGTAAACATCCGCCAGTCGACCAGTGGCGGCGACAATACCTTGTTGCGCGGCCGCACTTTGGGTGAAGGTCCAGATCCATTCCAGAATGTGCACGGTGCAGGATATCGTGGCGTATATGATTTCGCCGATCCGGACAGTTCAGTATTCATAACGGCCACTGGTCAGTCTGGCCATTTTTTGTCGCGCTACTACGATGATCAGGCCCAGTTGTGGCGCAGAGGAGAATACATTCCCATGTCGTTGGATATCGGTCTTGCCCGCGCCGCGGCAGTTGGTGTGACCGTACTCAACCCACGCTGACAGTATCGGCAATTCCCCGCCCCTTTTTGCGCGCCGCGTGGACGTGGTTGATTGAATTCGCCTAAAATCAACGGGCCGTCGCATCGCACCAAAGGGGGAAATGCATGGGCAGCCTTCGCGATATTTTGAATAATCTGGCGCGCGACTATGCCGTTGCGTGGAGTTCAGGCGACCCAGACGCGGTTGCCAGCTTCTTTTCGCCGGATGGTCAAATCAGCATCAATCGTGGCGAACCTCTGCAAGGACATGCCGCAATCGCTGAAATGGCGCGTTGTCTTTATGCGGATTTTCCCGATCTGGAAGTACGTTGCGACATGATGCGGTGGGCTGGACCACATGCCCTGTTCGTCAGAACGCTCGAAGGGCATCATCACGCCACTGGTAACCGCGTTGTCACGCGTGGATGGGAGCAGTGGGAACTGACATCGAACAACAAGATCAAAACTTCGCTGGAATGGTTCGATGCGCAAGAGCGGCAAAGCCAGATAGATGGTGTCTGAAACACGTCCGCGCGCCTTACTCTGAAGTCACAATGTATTCACGGGGAATGCCTTGTGTGATCCGATACCAGTCCGAGTTTTTCGTCCTGTCCTGGTGCGCCTCAAAGGCCGCCCTGTTTGCAAACACCTCGGACACTTCAAACCGACCGGGCTGGTTGGCATCTTCGCAGACCTCGAATGAGATACACCCCGCCTCTGCACGGGTCAGTGAAATATGAGCAGGCAGCGCTTGTCGCACCTGTTCCAACCGGTCCTGAGGCACCGTAATATGACCGCGCAAATGAACCTTCTTTTCAGCCTGTGTCATCGACAACCCTTTTTATTGAGTGGGTCCAAACTTCAAAGCGCGGCAAAGCGGGCCGCTTGCTTGTCAGTCCAAAGCACAGTGATTTCGAAACCATCCTCGGTCTGCGCTTCAGATCTCACGACTTCCTGACGAAACAACCATGCCCGCTTTTGACCTTCAGCGAACGTCAATGAGAGTGTGGATTCATGCCGGGCGCCCTGCAGGATCGTGGCAATTTCAGACAAAAGAGGAGCAATCCCCTCGCCTGTTACCGCCGAAATCGCAAATATTGCCGGATCACGCTCGGCTCGAGCCAGCGTGGCCTGGCGATCCTCGGAACTGAGAAGATCAATTTTGTTCCAGACTTCCAGCCGGGGCCGGTCATCCTCGACCCCAAGAGAGGTCAAAATCGTCTCAACATCCTGCGCCTGCGCTTCGGTTTCTTCATGACTAATGTCTCGAACATGAACCACAAGATCGGCACCCAACACCTCTTCCAGCGTGGCGCGGAATGCAGCGACCAGTTCTGTCGGCAGGTTCGAGATGAAACCCACTGTGTCCGAAAGGATCACTTCGGGACCATCCGGCAGTTCGACCCGCCGCATTGTGGGATCAAGCGTGGCAAAGAGCATATCTTTCGCCATCACTTTGGCCCCTGTCAGGCCATTGAATAGCGTGGACTTCCCGGCGTTGGTGTAGCCGACCAATGCAACGATTGGGTACGGAACCTTGGCCCGTGCGGCGCGGTGCAACGTGCGGGTCTTGACGACTTTCTGCAATTGCCGCCGTAGACGCACCAATTGTTCATCGATCGCACGGCGGTCCGCTTCGATCTGGGTTTCTCCCGGCCCGCCGACGAATCCCAATCCGCCGCGCTGCCGTTCAAGGTGGGTCCAAGCCCGCACCAATCGCGTTCGTTGATAGCTGAGTGCCGCCATCTCGACTTGTAGCACCCCTTCGCGGGTACGCGCACGATCACTGAAAATCTCCAGGATCAGCCCGGTTCGATCGAGGATTTTGACCTTCCAGGCCTTTTCAAGATTTCGTTGCTGAACAGGCGTGACTGGCCCGTCGATCAGAACCAGTTCCACTTCGTTCTCGTGGAAACGCTCACCCAACTCTTCGATCTTGCCGCTGCCGAACAGCAATCCCGCCTGAGCCCGCTGTAGACGTACAACTTCGGAACCGACCACATCCAGATCGGGCAAAGCGGCAGCCAATGCCACCGCCTCTTCCAGCGCCGGTTCTGGAACGCGGCGCTGTTCATCTGATTTGATTTCCGGATGCAGCACCCAGGCACGGGTGCGCGTCCTATCATGTTCCATCAAGAGGCGTCTTCGCCCTCATACAGGCTGATCGGCTGTGACGGCATGATGGTCGAAATCGCGTGTTTGTAGACCAGCTGCGACTGTCCGTCGCGGCGCAACAACACACAAAAATTATCGAACCAGGTGATTACACCCTGCAATTTCACGCCATTGATCAGGAATATCGTGACCGGGACTTTTGCTTTCCGTACATTATTCAGGAACGCGTCCTGCAGATTCTGTCTGTCCGAAGCCATATTGTTTTAATCTCGCCATTGTTCTTGCTACGCGCTGCGGACCAACGCGCTCCCTCCGGCGGAGTATGGAGTGGTGCGCGCAGATATTCCAGATGAAAAATCATGCAGTAACAGCAGACGCCTGCCGTAGGGTCAATCGCGCCACAGGGTTGGTGTAATCAGTGCGACGATCGCCAGGGTTTCCAAACGGCCAATAACCATTGCGGCGCAAACTGTCAGTTTGGCTGCACCTGACAGATCAATAAGTCGAATGGGGACATCAGTCGCCAATTCAATCAGCGGCCCCGTTGTGCTCAGCGCCGCAACGCTCAGCACCATCGCCTGCTCAAACCCGACACCCATGGCGGCCAGCAGCAAATCGAACAGAGCCAACGTCAAAGCAAACATCATCAGGAAGATCCAGGCGATGAAGGCCCCGTCGCTTTGGATACGTCGGTTGCCTCCGCCTTCGCCGCTGACAGAAGACGGATAGATCAGTCGGTCAATTTCGCGCTTACCATTCAGATAAAGTGCAAAAACGCGCAGCAGTTTGACCCCTCCTGCGGTTGTTGCAACACCGCCGCCAATCAACGCCAAACCCATCAGGATCAAACCAGGTGTCCCGAGGCCCGATAGTTGCTGCGCATCGTTCCAATTCGCGCTTTCAAATCCGGCTGTTGTCAGGAAAGACATTCCAGTGAACACCATACCCCAAGCCACGTGCAACGCCTGCACAATCTCGATCTGAATACCAAGCTCGGCCGTTCCCGCCAGAACTCGGATAAACAACAATACCGCAACCGCCAGCACGATAAAGATACCGATCCGAAACTCAGGGTCTTTGTCCAGCCGCGAATAGCCCGAGGTCGCTGTATCGGTCGAAAAGGTCAGCCGCGACAACGCGAAGAAAAGGAACAGGAACATGATAGCTTCGCCGGTTATACCTGCTGTTGATCCTTCCAACCCGCCCACAGGCGAAATACCCGAGGTCGCCATCACCGACATCGCGTGGCACACTGCGGTTAAGCCTTGTTCGCCTGCGATCAGCAAAAGAACCCAGATCACCGCTGTCAATCCGGCATAAATCGGAGCCAAAGCGCGCGACACGCGGATCAGATGGCCTCTTGGATCGGTCTTTTCGCTTTGGGCAACGCCCGAGACCGGTCGACCAGGTTGCCCTTTTGCGGTTACCTCGAATCCACCCAACGACAAAGGCGCAAGGATCGCCGCTGCAGAAATCCACATCAACAGCCCCCCCATCCACCCAACCAAAGCGCGCCACAAATGCAGCGGTGCAGACAGACGCTGGGGATCCGGGAACAGGTCAGCGCCGGTTGTTGTCAGCGCACTGACCATATCAAAATAAGCATTTAGAAAACTGGTTGTTCCCAGCGCATCATGAAACGGTATGGCCAGAAAGATCGGCAACAAGGTGAACGCGGCAAGTAGAACCGCCAATTGGCCAAGCGTCCCGCGCCGGGGTTTTCGGTTCGACATCGCAAGCGCAACGATCAAGACAGCGAATACACCTAACAGCCCGGAATAAAAGAAAGATCGTGAGGTATCGTGATCATCCAGTGCCAGCGCGTAAGCAGCGGGAATCCACATCGACAGCGCGACAATTCCCCAGATCATCAGCAACAGCGGTAGTCGCCGCAATACTCCGATCCGTTGCTGTCCACGTGCCTGCAACATCAGAAGAAATCGATCGAGACCTGCATCAGACGTTCAACCTCGGGCACGTCTTTGGCCATAGCAAAGATTGCAACGACATCCTTCTCGTCAATGCGGAGGCTTCCAGTTGGGCGCAGCACCTCGTCTCCTTTGCGGACGGCACCGACCAATACGCCCTCGGGGAAATCAATATCACGCAGCTTTTGCCCCGCCATCGGAGAAGTCGACAGGACTTCGGCCTCAATAACTTCGGCTTCGGCGTCGCCAATAGAATAAACCTGACGCACCCGACCGTGACGGATATGGCGCAGGATCGAACTTACTGTTGTCGCACGCGGATTGATATAAGCGTCGATTCCCAGCGGCCCCATCAGGGCGACCATACTGGGGTCATTGATCAAAGCGATGGCCAGCGGGCAGCCCTCGCCCTTGGCACGCACCGCAGCCAACATGTTGGTGCGATCGTCGTCTGTGACTGCCAGCATCGCATCGGCGCGTTCAATACCTGCCTCGCTTAGCAAAGACGAATCCAGACCGTCGCCATTCAATACGATGGTGCGCTCCAGCCCTTCGGCAGCGATTTCCGCGCATCGACGGTCGCGCTCGATGATCTTGGCGCGGACGCGGCTTTCACGTTCTTCCAGCGTGCGCGCAACTTCCAACCCGACATTTCCGCCACCCACGATGACGACTCGATCTTGCTGACGTTGGGCTTTGCCGAACACCTCCATCGTACGGTCCACATCCTTGACGCTGGTAAAGACATAGCATTCGTCGCCAACAAACAGCTGATCCTCGGATTCAGGCGCGAACAACGTCCCTTCACGACGAACACCAACAACGATTGAACTGAGCGTCGAGAACAAATCAGTCAGCTGGCGAAGCGGAGTGTTGACGATTGGACAGTCTTCTTCAACCCGAATACCCAGCAGCTGCGCCTTACCGTCCATGAAAATCTCGGTATCGAAAGCCGACGGAGCCGACAGACGGCGCATTGCAGCGGCAGCGACCTCGCGTTCAGGGCTGATTACCACGTCGATAGGCAGATGATCGCGGCGATAAAGATCGGAGTGAATCGCTTGGAGATAGGATTTAGACCTCAGACGCGCGATCTTACGCTGGATCGAAAAAACCGAGTGCGCCATCTGGCAGGTGACCATGTTCACCTCGTCCGAATGGGTTGCAGCAATGATCATATCAGCGTCGCGGGCCCCTGCCCGATCCAGCACATCCGGATAACTTGCGAATCCAGCGATCCCCTGCACGTCCAGCGTCTCAGTCGCGCGACGCACCAGATCAGGGTTGTTGTCGACCACCGTTACATCGTTCAGTTCGCCCGAAAGGTGACGCGCAATCTGCCAGCCCACTTGGCCGGCACCGCATATGATGACCTTCATACTCTTGGCCTTTCTGCCTGAAATCTTTGAATGACAGATGCCCCCAAAGCGGTCAATTGAATTGTCATGGATGACAAGCTGAGCCAAAGTAACTGTATGAAAACAATTCTGCCCGCTCTGATTTGCTTGCTGACACTATCTGCCTGTGGTCCGCTTTCGCTGTATTACCGCGAGGGCGAAAGCGTTGCGCGCATGCAGACCGAAACCACGAACTGTCAGGTGAAAGCTCTTAAAGACGCCCCTGTCGCCAATCAGGTCCGTCAGAGCCCACCGGTATACTGGCCCGGGCGCACCTATTGTGATGGCCGTGGGCGTTGCTATCGCAACCCTGGATGGTGGGAACCCGGACGGATCTATACCGTTGACGTGAATCAGGGGCTAAGAAACAAGGTCGAGGCACAGTGTATGGCACAGAAAGGGTACCGCCCGGTCAGCCTGCCGCCTTGCAAACAAGGTGTCAAATCGCGGGTTGCACCCGCACGTACCACAACTCTTCCACCACTGAGCACTGAGTCGTGTTTCGTGAAGTTTGAAGACGGGTCATTTCAAATCATCACCCCAGGACAGGCCGGCTGATTTGCGACGCTTGGCCAGTGCGAGATGAGCAAATATGGCGATGCCATAGAATGCAGCCACGGCCAAAAACACACCGACCTCTTTTGCGCCCAAAAGAACTGCCAGTAAAACTGGCGTCCCTAGCAGATTTCCAGCATTCCCCATCTGCGCCATTGCGCCGTAGCTTAACGCCTGGGTCTCGGCTGTGTCGTTCAACTCGGGCACAGCAGCGAAACTACCGCCCTGAACAAGCCCAAGAACCGCAAACAATGCGATGCATCCGAAGGCAAGCGGAGCCCCCAGAAACAGCGAAATGATCGTCAGAATCCCCATGGCGAATCCCAGATTCACGACACTGACGCAGGACAGCACGGTCAAAAGCAGCGGTACCAGCAACCATGACAACACGATCCCGGCCAACGGCATCAATGCTGCGATCGATGCACCCTGCCCTTCGGGTAAGCGCCCCGGCAGAATTGCCAGAAGTGAGACGAAAGTGAGCGTGTAGAAGAACCATCCGATCGCCGGAGCCGAGATGAATGGCGAGCGATAGGTCCTTAGGTGCACACCAAGCAAAGAAGATAAACTCCACCTCATGCCGGCTGGCTGATCTATGTCGATCTTCAATTTGCTGAACGCTATCAGCGCGGCAAACACCAACATCAATCCGCCATGCAGTGCAAAATACACCGGCAATCCATAGCAGTCGACAATTGGCAACCCGAACCAGGCATTCAACGCAAAGGCTACGCCAAAAAACGTACTCCATAGCACCATAGAGTTGTACCTAGCGCGACCGGTTGTGATCTGTGCAATCAAGGTCGGTGCCGCGACAACAATCGCAAGATGGGATAACCCTTCGACCACCCGGCTGAGCAACATCAATTGGAATCCCGGCAGACTTGCTTGAAATAATGACAATGCACCCCCAAGAACCAAACCCGACAAAAGCAGACGGTTTGGCCCGATCCGCGCCGCAATCGCACCCGACATCGCACCCAGCGCTGCTCCCATCAGGCTGATAATCGATAGCAGCCAGCCGGTCACCGCCGCATGATCGGGATAAAGCAATCCAATGTCAGCAAACGGAACGGCGATCTTGGCAAACTGGGTCGCAGCCCCGAGGCCTGCGAACCAAATCAGCAAAACTTGCAGAAATGTTCGGAAAGAGTCGCTCATGAACTCGGTCTATCGCGACCTACACACCAGCGGAACGCATAAATTATGCGGCACCCTCTCGCCGACCGCTGACCAGACGAACCGGGGTGCCATCCGAAAGATACAATCGCTCCCAAACGATCCGTCCAGCGCTGATTCTGATTTGGTCATGCACGGCTTCCGAGGTCAGAAACGCCTTGGGCGCAGGCGAGTGCAAATCCCACCAACCATCGAGTTGCAGTTCCGCCTCGGCCTGTCGGATCTCATCCGTCGCAAATTGCCAGAGTGATACACCCAGCAACGCGTGCTGAGAGGTTTTCCAATCTCGTGCACGACTGGCCGAATAGGCAAGGCAAGTGTGTGTGGCTTCTTCAACAAGGTGTAGGCACTCGGACGAGTTTACCACCAGACGTTTAAGCGCGGAATCTTGTGCCTTTGCCGGACCAAGCGCCGCAAAAACAACTTGTTGAACATGGGCCGAAGGGGTTTGGCCACCATTTTCCCACCGAGAAATCGTGGCCTGATCAACCTCGATCAGATCAGCAAGGGCAGATTGCTTCAGGCCAACCACGCGGCGCAGCCGTTTCAGCCGCTTTCCAAAGGCTGGAAAACCAATGGAAACGGCTGTGGTCTTCGAGCAATCTGCGGTCATTGAAGCAAATCACTCTGCGGGTTCGGGCTCATCAATCTGCGCCACCCTCGCACCAGACTTGTTTGAGGTCACGACCCCCAAGGACTTGAGTTTGCGGTGCAAGGCGCTGCGCTCCATGCCGACGAAGCTGGCAGTGCGGCTGATGTTACCACCAAACCGATTGATCTGAGTCAGCAGATACTCACGCTCGAATGCTTCGCGGGCCTCGCGAAGCGGCAGCGTTGCCAGAGCACCGGACAGGACCACCCGTCCGGTTTCATCTGCCTTCTCTTCTTCATTGGGCAGTTCGCGTGCCTCAATCGGGCCGGTACTATCCCCAAGGATCAGTACCCGTTCGATCAGGTTCTTGAGCTGACGCACATTGCCCGGCCATGTCATCGTTTGAAGCAGCGCGACGGCCTCATCGGAAAGTTCACGCACTGGCAGGCCCTGCGTGTCGTTGCACATCTCGATAAAATGCTGCGCCAAAACCGGAATGTCTTCGCGGCGCTCTTCCAGAGATGGAACTGAGATCGGTACAACGTTCAGACGATGATACAGTTCTTCGCGGAAACGCTCTGCTGCAATTTCCTGTTCCAGATCGCGGTTGGTCGAAGAGATGACGCGCAGATCAACCCTCACTTTGTCTGACCCGCCGACGCGCTGGAACTGCTGATCGACAAGCACGCGCAAGATTTTGGACTGCGTCCCCAGCGGCATATCAGCGACTTCGTCGAAATAGACAACCCCGCCATGGGCCTCTTCCAGCAGGCCTGACTCGACACCACGCTCCGATGATTCACGGCCGAACAGAACCTCTTCGACCCTCTCAGGCTCGATCCCGGCGCAGTTTACCGTGACGAATGGTGCATTGGCGCGATTGGAATGGGCGTGGATATAACGTGCTGCGATCTCTTTGCCCGAGCCAGCCGGACCGCTGAGCATGACCCGACCATTGGACTTGGTCACCTTATCCAACTGCCCCTGCATCGCCCGGAAGGAAGCCGATCTGCCGATCATATCGGAACAGCTGACTTCCTGCCGTTTCAACGAGGCATTTTCGCGGCGCAGGCGCGAAGTTTCCATCGCGCGGCGGATAACCACCATCAACTGATCAATATTAAAAGGCTTTTCGATAAAATCGTATGCCCCCTGTTTGATCGCCGCGACCGCAATCTCGATATTGCCGTGCCCGGAAATGATCACCACCGGCACATCCGGGTTGTCGCGTTTCACCGCCTTCAGGATGTCAATCCCATCCATACGACTGTCTTTCAGCCAGATATCCAGGATCAACAGTCCGGGAGGTTCGGCATTGATCGACGACATGCACTCATCCGAGTTTGCCGCCAGCCGTGTGGAATAGCCTTCGTCCTCTAGAATATCGGACACCAATTCGCGAATATCGCGTTCGTCATCTACGATCAGAATGTCGCTCATCTTTGGCCTGCTTTCAGTTTGTTTGTTTTAATCGCCTGTTTTTCCGGCGCATCTGTCGGGCCGCCTGAGGCCCCGGGAAGACGAATGACAGCCATCGCGCCGTAATGGTCCTGTCCGTCAAATGTGGGCGCATCTTCTAATGTCAGCGCTCCGCCATGTTCCTCGATTATCTTTTTGACGATAGGCAGGCCCAAGCCCGTGCCTTCGTCACGCGTGGTTACATAAGGTTCAAACAGCCGCGCCCGATCTTCTGGCAGGCCGATGCCGTTATCGGCAATGGTGATCTGCGTTCCCGCATCGTCATTGCTGACCGCCACCTTAATCTGAGGTTCAAGATTGTCCGGGGCGCCTTTTTCTTTCAGCGTTTCAATAGCCTCGCCCGCGTTCTTGATCAGGTTCGTCAAGGCCTGGCTCAACATGGTCGAATCCACATCCGCCAGAATAGGCTGTTCGGGCAGATCAGCGTCGATCTGAACATCGGGTTGGCCCGCCTGCTGCAACAACACCGCCTCACGCACCAGCGTCACAATGTTTTCTTCGCGCCGCTCCGGCTCGGGCATCCGCGCGAACTTCGAGAACTCATCGACGATCCGTCGCAGATCATTGGTCTGACGCACGATCACATCTGTCATCGATTCAAGGCTACTGCAGTCTTCTTCATCCAGCTTGCGCGAAAACTTACGTTTGATCCGCTCGGCGCTCAGCTGGATCGGGGTCAGAGGATTCTTGATCTCATGCGCAATGCGACGGGCCACATCGCCCCAAGCCGCCATGCGCTGTGCACTGACCAAATCGGTCACATCGTCAAAGGCCACAACGTAGCCTTCCAAGCCGCCATCTTCACCTCGACGCGTCGCCATGCGTACCAGCAAGTTCTCTAATTGACCCTTTCGAGTCACTTTCACTTCGCCCTGAACAGCCTCCTGCCCGCTGTCCTTGAGCGTTTCGAACAATGGCAAGAATTCGGGCACGGCTATGCCTATCGCAAGATGATGCTCACCGCCCGACCAACCCAACAGGCGCTCTGCGGACCGGTTCACAAAAGTTACGCACCCTTCGGAATCAACGCCCACAACCCCCGACGTCACCGAACTGAGCACCGAGTCGAACAACCTTCGGCGGCGTTCGATCTGGCGCGTATTCTCCAGCAAGGTATCGCGCTGCCCCTTCAACTGGCGGGTCATCTGATTGAAGTATCGGCCCAGCATCGCGATTTCATCATCGCTGGCCTCTTCGATGACCTGAACGCTCAGATCACCTGCACCGACCCGTTGCGCAGCCGTTGTCAGCCGCCCTACGGGACGTGAAAGGCGCTCGGCAAACCACATGCCCAGCGACATAGCCGCCAATATCAGGATCACCGCGAAACCAAGATACAGAAGACCGAACTCGAACAGTACCCGACCACGCTCACTTTCGAGCTGACTGTAAAACTGCGCGGTTTCTTTGGTCTCATCCAGTAGGGTCAAAAGCTGTCCGTCAACCTCGCGGCTGACATATAGGTATCGGTCCAGATAGGCCTGCAATGGTACAAGAGCGCGGAACTCGCTGTTCTCCCAATCTGCGATAATCGCCACACCCTGATCATTGGCCTCAATCATCTCTTCGGGCGTCGGTGCCTCGTAGTCGAACAGGTAGGACCGATCACCACGCGACCGAATTTCAGCACTGCCATCAATCACATAGGCCTCACGCAAACCGCGTTGAATCTGGGACTGCCCCTGCGCCAGAACCTCACGCAATTCGGCATCTGAGATGTAGTAATCTAATGATCGAGCGTTATCGAGAAATCGCGCCAGAACGATCGCGTCCTGCGTCAGCCCTTCGCGGTGCTCTTGTTCGTAGGCTTCGGCGGCCGTAAGAGATGACCCAACAACCTGCCTAACCCGATCCGAGAACCAGCCTTCAAGGCCGATATTCACCGTAAGCCCTGCAAAAATAGCAACCGTAACGGTAGGAACCAGAGCCAGCAGCGTAAACGCGCCAATCAGGCGCAGGTGAAGCCGTGACCCTGCTGATTTCGCGCGTCGGGCGGCGATCAGACTGAATAACTGCCCCAACACCAACGCTGCGACGACCAGCACATAAACCAGATCGGCCAGCAGAATCAGCCTCAGCGTCGGCGCCGCCGCGCCTAAATCAAAGGGACCAATGACCAGATAAGTTGCCAGCGCCAGAATGGGGCCCAACACGACCAGACCCAAGGTACTGAAATTGCGCATCCTCCGGGACTTGCGCCACCGGTTGATCGATAGGATCGGCCCGTTCTGTGCCCGGGTTGCCACCGTCTGCCCTCATTCTGATGTGCCGCTCGCGCGGCTTACCGCCATATGTCGTGGTCGTTCCCGGGGTCGAACCCGAATGCCACGGTTTGTGTGGCGATATTACATCAGTTTGCGGCGGCGTGTCACCTGAATATCGAGGTCGGTAATCTTTTTCCGCAACGTATTTCGGTTAATCCCCAGAAGATCAGCACATTTTGCTTGATTTCCACCGGTCGCATCCAGCGCAATTTCGATCAGAGGCGCTTCGACTTCACGCAAAATACGCTGATAGAGCCCGGGCGGTGGTAGGATATTCCCGTGTAAATCGAAGTATCGCCGCAGGTGACGCCCCACCGAAGCTGACAGTTTTTCACGCTCGCCATCCCCCAGAACCGGCTCAGCCTCAGGCTGACTGCCCAAAACCATCTCAACTTCGGTGCGCGAGATTTCTTCTGCACGGCTTGTCAGGCTGAGACGACGGATGGCATTTTCCAGCTGCCGGACATTCCCAGGCCAGGAATATCGACGCACAAGCTCCACAGCTTCGGAGCTGAGGCGGCGTTTCGTTCCGCTTTCGCGCTCTTCCCTCGCAAGAAAATGGTCGGTGAGCAACGTGATATCATCAACGCGTTCTCGCAGAGCAGGAACATGTACTGTCGCACCGCAGAGTCGATAATAAAGGTCCTGCCGCACGCGGCCACTCTCCATGGCGTCAGTCAGGTCAGATTGGCTGGTGGCCATGAAACGCGGCACATGATCGCCCGGAGTGTCCATCATGCGCACGATCCGGGCCTGAATCTCGTCATCGATATCGGCGATCTCATCGATCAACAGCGTGCCGCCCCGCACGCGCGCCATGACTCGCGCCGGGCCTTCCAGATCACTTAGATCAGCGGCAGTCGCGGTGACAAAAGGCAGAGTTCGACGGTCTGAAAAATCGTGAATAGCGCGCGCAATCAAAGATTTACCTGTACCACTTTCACCCGATATCATCACTGACAGATCGGTGTTCATCACCCGCGCCACGAGACGATAGAGCGCTTGCATAACTGGGGTGCGCCCAACAAGCGGCAACTCGTCTGGACGATCTTCGCTGGCTTCGACAGGCTCAACCTGAGCATGCTGTTTCTGATCAAGCGCCCGAGCGGTCCGTTTCATCAAATCAGGCAAATCGAAGGGCTTGGGCAGATAGTCATAGGCATCCGCCTCGGCAGCCTGAATGGCCGTCATGATGGTGTTCTGGGCCGAGATCACGATGACCGGCAATCCAGGTCGATCCTGTGCGATCTTTGGCAACATCTCGAGCCCGTTTCCATCCGGCATCACTACATCCGAAATCACCACGTCGCCCTTGCCTTCGGCCACCCAGCGCATGAGCGTGGTCAGCGAAGATGTGGCATGCACCTTGCACCCCGCCCGCGTGAGGGCCTGTGTCAGAACCGTGCGGATCGTGCGGTCGTCATCGGCAACTAGAACTGTGCCATCCATCAGATGCTCTCCTTGTCATATGTGCCCTGCGGCGCGCGCCGCAGGGACAAACGGAATACTGTGCGCCCAGGCACCGATTCCGCTGATATCCATCCGTCGTGGTCGGATATGATCTTGCTGACCAGCGCCAGCCCCAGGCCGGTTCCGTTTTCTTTACCGGAAACAAATGGATCGAAAATCTCGCCCTGAATTTTCTCCGGCAGTCCGGGACCGTCATCGATGATCTCGATTTGCAAAGGCAGCGAGTGACCGGAACCATCACTGCGACGCAGCCGGAATGAATGTTCGAAATAGGTGCGAAGCCGGATTATGCCACTGCCATCAGCAGCCTCAGAGGCGTTCTTGAGCAAATTCAAAATCACCTGCAAAAACTGGTCCGGGTCTCCGTACGCCATTGGCAAAGATGGATCGTAATCCTCAACAATGGTCATATGAGCGCCAAACCCAAGCAGCGCCGATCTGCGCGCGCGATCCAAAACGTCGTGTATATTGACTGGCTTGAAATCGGGCTGAGACAGGTTTCCGAACTGTTCCACCTGTTCCAGTAGCTTCACAATACGACGGCTTTCCTCGACAATAAGATCTGTTAATTCAAGATCTTGTTGTGAGATATTCATGCTGAGCAACTGTGCCGCACCGGTGATCCCGGCCAGAGGGTTTTTGATTTCATGCGCCAGCATCTCGGCCATGCCAATGGCCGATTGCGCCGCCGACTTCACGGTATTGCCTCGGGTCATCCGCCCAGACAATTCACGTGGTGAGATGATCATAATCATGGAACCGGGATGCCCCATTAATGGCGCGATCTGCAGAGCACATTGCAGCGGCGCGCGATTACCCGAGCCCACATCCACATCATTCACAAACAGGGGCGTGCTCTGCTGACGGGCGCGTATGAAAGCCTCTTCCAAAGGCGCATCGACTGCGATCTGATCCCAGACTGGATGCCCGATTACAGCTTTGCGCGAAGCGTTCAGGAACCCCTCACCCGAAGAATTGACATCCGATATGCGGTCGTCAGGATCGATGATAAAGGCCGGAACCGGCAGCGAGGTCCAGATGCTCTGATCCGAGGTCATGCCGCCACCTCTGCAGAGCTGTTCAAAGCATCGCCCAGCAGCTGCAGTACTTCATCCGTATCGCGTGATGTCAGTACTACGCGTCGTAAGGTGGCAGACGTCCCGGCCTCATCCATGTACCATCCCAAATGCTTGCGTGCGACGCGCAAGCCCAGCTCAGTACCGTAGAATGAGAGCATCGCCTGATAGTGGGCGCGCACCATCTCGATCAGGTCGGCTCCCACCGGAATGTCCGGAGCCGCAGCTCCATATAGATCGTGACAGATCTGCGCCAGCAGCCATGGCTTACCCTGCGCGCCCCGGCCCACCATCACTCCGTCTGCCCCGGACTGATCCAGCGCGTTCTGCGCGGCCTGGGTATCAACGATGTCGCCATTTGCGATGACCGGGATCGAGACCGCCTCTTTCACCGCCCGGATCGCCTGCCAATCTGCCCGGCCTTTGTAGAATTGACAGCGCGTACGACCATGAATCGTCACCATCCGGATGCCAGCGCCCTGCGCCCGCCGCGCCACATCCGGCGCGTTCAGCAATTTGTCATCCCACCCCAGGCGCGTCTTCAACGTGACGGGTACGTCCACGGCATCCACCACGGCCTCTATCAGCGTCAGCGCGTGATCCGGCGTTTTCAGCAGGGCTGACCCGGAATAGCCGTTGGTCACCTTCTTTGCTGGACATCCCATGTTGATGTCGATCACTTGGGCGCCCCGGTCGACGACCTGCCGGGCAGCCTCGGCCATCCAGTGCGCCTCGCGACCGGCCAATTGCACCGCCGTGTTCTCAACATCCGCCGACAGTTCTGCCCGTTCGCGGACGCCCGGCTTGGCCTGCACCATCTCTTGGCTGGCAACCATTTCGCTGACCACCATGCCTGCACCGAAGCGCATCACAAGCTCCCGAAAAGGCCGGTCGGTGATTCCGGCCATAGGTGCCAGCAGCACCGGCGGGGTCAGGTCCTTCTCAGCAAGACGCAGGGTCAATGTGCTTAATCCTTGAGCAGTTGCGCTTTTAATATCGAAATTGCAGCATATGAACAACAAATCGACGGCATTCAAGCCCGCTAAATCATCAGTTGCTTAATTTTTAGGCAGATTGACGTGGGTGATTGCCTCTGCATTCACCGCCCCCTAAACAATGCCCAATCAGGAGAACCCGCAGATGACCACAGCCGCCATCATCGTCGCCGCCGGGCGCGGCCAGCGCGCCGGAGGCGGAGTGCCTAAACAGTGGCGCGCTTTGGGTGGGCAGCGCGTGGCAGATTGGACCATTGATCGCTTCAAAGGGCTCGTCGACCATATCGTTCTTGTTCTGGCGGAAGACGATACATCTGCCTGGAAAGAATTCTCTGCAACAGACCTGATTCTTGCACCGGGTGCCAGCGACCGGGCCGGATCTGTGCATAGTGGCCTGCGGGCGTTGGAAGCACACAGCGTCGAAAAGGTCTTGATCCACGATGTCGCTCGTCCCTGTGTCAGCGCGAGGGTAATCCGGGATGTGCTGGCTGCGCTCGATGCACATTCTGCAGCGGCTCCGGGTTTGGCCGTCACTGACGCACTCTGGACCGGAGATGGATCGGTGGTGACAGGAACACAGGATCGGTCTGCTCTTTACGCCGCGCAGACGCCGCAGGGGTTTCACTATGGCGCGATCACGACCGCCCACGCCTCCCATCCCGGAGGCGCGGCAGATGACGTCGAAGTTGCACGTGCTGCCGGGATTGATGTGGCGATCGTTCCGGGCGATGCGGATAACCTGAAAATAACCCGGCCCGAAGATTTCGAACGGGCGGAACGCATAATGGGTATGAACATGGATGTAAGGCTGGGCAACGGCTACGACGTGCACCGATTTGGGGACGGAGATCACGTGATCCTGTGCGGTGTGAAAGTGCCACATAAGCGAGGACTTCAAGGCCATTCTGATGCCGACGTGGGCATGCATGCGGTGACCGACGCGATCTATGGCGCGCTGGCACGGGGCGATATCGGGCAGCATTTCCCGCCCTCCGACCCGCAGTGGAAAGGTGCGGCCAGCGACATTTTCTTGCGCCACGCCGTCGAGCTTGCCGGGCAGATGGGTTATGCGATCTCGAATGTCGATTGCACGCTGGTCTGCGAATATCCCAAGATCGGCCCTCATGCCGACGCGATGCGTGCCGAGATGGCACAGATCATGGGCCTGCGGACCGACCAGGTCTCGATCAAGGCCACCACGTCCGAGCGGCTGGGCTTTACCGGTCGCAGCGAAGGGATTGCGTCGCTTGCGACTGCCTGTCTGGTGAAGTCATGACCGCGGCGCGCTTGATCGGAACCGTCGGCGGCGTAGGCTATCTGCGCCCTGCCCCCGGAACCTGGGGATCACTGGCTGCATTGCCGCTGGCATGGGTTCTGCACACACTGGGCGGCTTTCCGCTACTGGTCATCGGGACGTTGACAGCATTCTTCGGCGGCCTTTGGGCCACGCGAGTGATGACGGCAGGACAGGATGATCACGACCCGTCCGAGATCGTCATCGATGAAGTTGCAGGTCAGTTCATCGCAATCTGGGCGATCTCCTACCCGTCATGGGCCCATGGGATCGATATCACGGCGCTCTGGCCTGGCTGGATCGCAGGCTTCCTGCTGTTCCGGCTGTTCGACATCACCAAACCCGGCCCCATCGGTTGGGCCGACCGGCGCGGTGATCCGATGGGTGTCATGCTGGACGACGTGATCGCGGGCATCTTTGCAGCCGTCGGCGTCGTGATCCTTGCTGGCATCGCGCATGGGGTGATGGGCCAATGACTGTGATCGACCTGTTGAACCGCGCCAAGGCGCAAGGCGTGATGATCGCAACGGCCGAAAGCTGCACCGGCGGCATGGTCGCCGCCGCGCTGACTGATATCCCCGGCAGCTCAGCCGTAGTCGAGCGCGGCTTTGTCACCTACACCAACACCGCCAAACAAGAAATGCTTGGCGTACACGTCGACACGCTTGAGGCCCATGGTGCTGTCTCGGAAGAGGTTGCACAGGAAATGGCCGAGGGTGCGCTGCACCACTCACAGGCGCAACTGGCGGTCTCGATCACCGGTATTGCAGGCCCCGGCGGGTCCGAGCACAAACCCGAAGGCCGCGTTTGCTTTGGTTTGGCAGCAGATGGCCAACCGACCCGCACCGAGACTGTTGAATTCGGTGCTCTGGGGCGTGAAAACGTGCGCAAAGCCGCTCGCGATCATGCATTACTTATGCTGCTGAGCAGCGTTTCGTAGTCTGCCCAAATTTAGGGCAAATACGCCCGATAGGCGCAAAATTGATCACCAGTTGAAAAAAAGCCACCGAAACGGGCGGCTTTTTGTATTGCTGCCTCTTTTTTCCCCACCTCAGCTCGGCTTCAACCCGCTCCACACCACTCACGCGGTGTCGGAGGTAGATGTGGTTTGTCTATCCGGCGCCCCAATAGGGAAAGGAGAGCGGCCCATGAACGGAGCCGATACAGCGTGGATCATTGTGGCAACAGCACTGGTCCTGTTCATGACATTGCCGGGTCTTGCCCTGTTCTATGGTGGGCTTGTGCGTGCCCGAAATGTACTCAGCGTTTTCATGCACTGCTTCTCGATTGCTTGTTTGATGAGCATTCTTTGGCTAGTCGCAGGGTATTCGATCGCCTTTGGACCGGGTGAAAGCGGCCTCTGGGGCGGTCTTGGCAAAGCCTTCCTGAACGGAGTGGACGCCGATAGCCTTGCGGGAACCTTACCCGAGATCCTGTTCTTTGCCTTCCAGATGACCTTTGCCATCATCACCCCTGCCCTGATCATCGGCGCATATGTGGAGCGTGTTGGCTTTGGCTTTGTTCTCACCTTTTCGGCGCTGTGGATGTTGCTGTGCTATGCGCCCGTTGTCCATTGGATCTGGGGCGGCGGCATGCTGGCGGATGGAGGCATTCTTGGCGAAATCGGCGTGCGCGACTTTGCGGGGGGCATTGTCGTCCACGAAACTGCCGGCCTGGCCGCGCTGATCATCGCAGTTATCCTCGGACCGCGGCGCAATCGCACGACACCTCCACATAACCCCGGCTATGTAATGGTGGGTGCTGCAATGCTGTGGGTCGGTTGGTTCGGTTTCAATGGCGGCTCACAACTGGCTGCCGACGGCGGCGCGGCGATGGCCATGACTGTCACCCATTTGTCTGCCGCAACTGCGTCGCTGACATGGGCATTGTGGGAACGCATCCGTTTTGGCAAAGCCTCGATGGTCGGCCTTGTAACTGGCACCATTGCTGGTCTGGCGTCGATCACCCCGGCCTCGGGTTTTGTGGGTCCGGTTCAGGCTCTGATCATAGGAGCAGTCGCAGGTATCCTGTGTCAGGAGGCCGTCAATGTGATCCGTAACAAGCTGAACATCGACGACACGCTGGACGTTTTCGCCGTTCACGGTGTCGGGGGTATCTTTGGTACTCTGATGATTGCGCTTTTCGGTCTGGGAACTTGGACTGCGCAACTGGGCGGCTTGGTCATCGTAGGTGCCTTTACGGCAGTTGTCACGATTGTGTTGGTCAAGGTGGTTGCACTCATCACCCCGCTTCGCGTAGACGCCGAGACTGAAACAAACGGGCTCGACCTCTCGGTACATGGGGAACGCGCCTACGATATGAGCAGCTAAGCCCACCTTGGCGCTCTGCCGCCCGTAAGGGCAAAGCGGACCTCTTGGGGGTCCGCTTTTCTTTTGGTCAGCCCCCTCGACTCTGGGCCAGAGGTCGGGCTATCAGCCAGCGACACCCTTCCAGCCCAGAGGTTTGCGCCATGATCCCCAGTTCTTTCCCCGACAGCACCGAAATCGCCCGCCTAACTGCGCGGATGCTGCTGGAGATCAAGGCGGTTCATTTCAACTCGCGCGAACCCTTCACGCTGGCATC
The DNA here is from genome assembly GCF_056536485.1 of Ruegeria sp. CL5. Lineage (NCBI taxonomy): Bacteria > Pseudomonadati > Pseudomonadota > Alphaproteobacteria > Rhodobacterales > Roseobacteraceae > Ruegeria > Ruegeria sp. CL5. The sequence continues at coordinate 466,683 of NZ_JBQFPS010000002.1, read as the reverse complement.
CGGCCTGCCCAGCCCGACCTATATCGACTGCCGCAAGCTAATCTCCTACCCGCGCATCCGCTCAACCCTGATGGACTTCCTGACTGTCACAGTGATGCGTGAGGCCGGTTTCGAGGCATTCGACAACATCGCTGGCGGCGAGACTGCAGGCATCCCGTTCGCGGCCATGGTTGCCGAGCGCATGGCCCTGCCAATGACCTATGTGCGTAAGAAACCCAAAGGCTATGGCCGCAATGCCCGTATCGAGGGCGCGATGACCGAGGGCGAACGTGTTTTGCTGGTTGAGGATCTGACCACCGATGGCGGCTCGAAACTGTCTTTTGTTGATGCGATCCGTGAGACGGGTGCGACCTGCGGCCATACCGCAGTAATCTTCTACTATGGCATTTTCCCCGAAACCGAGAAGACACTGGGCGATCATGGCGTAAAGCTGCACAGCCTTTGCACCTGGTGGGATGTGCTGGCAGAGGCTAAGGTGCAGAAAGCGTTCGACAATGAGACGCTGGACGGGGTCGAGGCCTTCCTCAACGACCCACGTGCATGGCAGGAAACCCACAAAAGCTAACGCAACGGCATCTGTGCGCGCCTTGGAAACAATGATCGCGCAATGCGATCCAATCGCACAATATGTTGACGAACAACCTCATCATCCTTCAATATGATGGGGTCTGGAGATATGCACAGCCTATCCCCAAAAACATACAATTTGCCCCGACTCACGGGGCTCGGCTATGGAACATGCCCAAGGGGCATAGAGAGCAGCAATGAACGAGATCAGCAGTATCGAGCAGGCAGCCGCACAGATTCAGAATCCGGAAACAATGCCGCACTCCATCGAGGCCGAGCAGCAGCTTCTGGGTGCGATTCTGACGAACAACGATCTGTATGATCGCGTCGCATCGATTATTGGTGCTGAGCATTTCTATGATCCGGTTCATGCGCGCATCTTCGAAGTCGCATCAACTCGTATCGCAAAAAATGCGCTGGCTTCACCCGTCACGCTAAAATCATTCATGGCTGAAGATGAGGGTCTGAAAGAACTGGGTGGTCCGGCCTATCTGGTAAAACTGGCCGGTGCTTCGATCAGTGCCTTTGCTGTGCATGACTACGCCCAGATGATCTATGACCTTGCCATCCGACGCGAGTTAATCCGTCTGGGCCGGGACATTTCGGACAAGGCGGCGCGGGTCGATGTGGCCAGTGAACCCAAGGAACAAATCGTCGAGGCCGAACAACAGCTTTATCAGTTATCCGAGCAGGGCCAGACCGAACAAGGTTTTCAATCCTTCCTTAAGGCGGTCACAGAAGCCGTCAACGTCACCAACGAGGCGTACCAGCGCGGTGGCGGCATGGCGGGGATTTCCACCGGTCTGGCCGATCTCGACAAGCAATTAGGCGGGTTGCACCCGTCTGACCTGATTATTCTGGCCGGGCGTCCGTCGATGGGTAAAACCTCATTGGCGACCAACGTCGCGTTCAACGTGGCCAAGGCTTACAAGCGCGGGCAGAAACCCGATGGCAGCGAAGGCGCAGTTGACGGCGGTGTCGTCGGGTTCTTCTCGCTGGAGATGAGCGCCGAACAACTCGCGGGACGTGTACTGGCCGAAGCCTCAGAGATTTCTTCGCACAAGATCCGCCAAGGCGACATGACAGAATCCGAGTTCCGTCGCTTTGTGGATGCGGCCAAAGAATTAGAAGCCTGCCCGCTGTTCATTGACGACACCCCCGCCCTCCCGATCTCTCAGCTTGCAGCGCGTGCACGGAGGTTGAAGCGTACGCATGGGTTGGATTTGCTGGTCATCGACTATCTGCAACTCTGCCGGGGCATGGCTGAGAACCGGGTCAACGAGATTGCCGAGATTTCGATGGGCATGAAGGCCATCGCCAAGGAACTGAACATTCCGGTCATTGCCCTGTCACAGCTCAGCCGTCAGGTGGAAAACCGAGACGACAAGCGCCCACAACTGTCAGACCTTCGGGAATCAGGATCGATCGAACAGGACGCTGACGTGGTCATGTTCGTATTCCGCGAGGAATACTACAAAGAACGCGAGAAACCCGGCGATCACGAGTTGGAAAAGATGGAAGAGTGGAAACAGGCCATGGAGCGCCTGCATGGCAAGGCCGAAGTCATCGTCGGAAAGCAACGCCACGGTCCCATCGGCACGGTAGAGCTTTCGTTCGAAGCCCAGTTCACCCGCTTCGGAAATCTGGTCAAACCTTGGCAGCAGGAAGGTCCGATCGATGGATATTGACGTTTACCATATCTTAATGAACTAAACCTGCCATGCGGTATTCTCTTCAACCTTTGCCACCTCGCGTCATACTCGCACGCCACTACGGGCATCGCCGCAAACGCTTTGCGGGATAGATCGGGGGCACGCTTCGCCCCTGAAACCATCCCAACAAAGCGAGAGAGAAATGACAGAATTCACAGAAATCCCGGTCGTGCGACTGGGTGAACGATGTGACGAGGAAATCGCCAACGATTTCCGCGCTGCCTACGGAACAACCGGCTTTGGATATATTGTTGATCACGGTATCGACCAAGCCCTGATTCAAGCTGTCTTCGAAGCCTCCAGGCGATTTCACGCATTGCCATTGTCCGAAAAACAAGCAATCGCGGTCGATACAACCCATCGCGGCTATATTGCCATCAATACGTCGACGGATGTGAACTCCTCCCTCGCTGATGTCACCAAACCCAATCAATCCGCCAGTTTCATGATGATGCGCGAGGACGCATCCGTTGATCCGAATATCTATCTCTCTGGCCCCAATCGCTGGCCAGAATTGCCGCAGTTCCGTGATACACTTGAGACCTATGTCGAGGTCATGTCCGGATTGGGCTGCCGACTGATGAGGATTGCACTTCTGGCGTGCGGGGCCACTGATTTCTCGATCCTATCGGCCTTTGACGAGCCTACTATCTGGTTGCGCCTTCTGCACTATCCACCGCAGCCCAAGGCCAGTCCGGACGACCTGTTCGGTTCTGCGCCGCATACGGATTTCGGATGTCTGACCTTGCTTGCCCAGGATCAGGTCGGCGGATTGCAGGTTCAGACAGCAGCGGGAAACTGGGTCGATGTTCCGACAAACCCGGATGCGTTTGTCGTGAATGTGGGCGACATGTTGCACCGCATGAGCAACGGTCAGCTCATGTCAACACCTCACCGCGTTATCAATCGCTCAGGGCGTGAACGATACAGCGTTCCCTTCTTCTTTGATCCGCATGTGAATACAATCGTTCAACCTCTACCTGGCACTGGTCATCCCAGGTACAACCCCCTGATATTCGGAAATTTCCTGCGTTCTGAGCTAGAAGCAGCTTATGAGGCGCACAAACCAGGCAAAAATTAGATCAATCCCCCCCCTTGACGCCGGCCGCACAATGGCATGAACAGCTTTTATGAGTACCGCACATCTTACGATTAATCTGCACGCACTGACACATAACTGGCGTGCGCTCGACGCAAAAACCAACGTCGAAACCGGGGCTGTCGTAAAGGCCGACGCCTACGGATTGGGTGCCGAACCCGTCGCTTGGGCTTTGGCCGAAGAAGGGGTGCGCAAGTTTTTTGTCGCTGTCGCCGAAGAAGGTGCGGTCGTACGTGAGGCGGTTGGCCCCGGCCCACTTGTCGCGGTCTTTTCAGGCCATATGGAGGGCGACGCTGATCTCTTGCGCAATCATGCTCTGACACCTCTGATCAACTCCCCCGAACAGTTCAAACGCCATCGCGAGGCCTTGCCCGACCACCGCTTTGGCATTCAACTTGACAGTGGAATGAACCGTCTGGGGCTTGAGCCTGCTGATTGGGCAGAACTGCGCCATGAGGCCCTTGCGCTGAATCCGCTAGTGGTTATGTCTCATCTGGCTTGCGGGGATGAACCGGAACATCCGATGAATCAGCAGCAGTTGCGGACTTTCAAACAGATGACTGATGGGGTGGATGCACCGCGTTCGCTTGCAGCCACCGGTGGCACATTGATGGGACCCGAATTTCACTTTGATTTCTGTCGTCCGGGGATCGGCCTGTATGGCGGGCTGCCCTTTGCCGGGGCCAAACCGGTTGTGACCGTCGATCTGCCCATCATTCAGGTGCGCGATGTCTCCGTCGGCGAAACCGTAGGCTACGGAAATAGTTGGACCGCGCGCCGCCCGTCCAAGATCGCAACCGTGGCAGCAGGTTATGCCGATGGGCTACATCGTGCCATTGGCGGCGGCATTGACGCATTCGCTGGTGATCAGCCCTGCCCGGTGGTAGGACGTATCTCGATGGACTTGATCACCGTGGATGTTACCGACTTGCCATACACTCCTGAACGCCTGCGTATCCTGAACGGGCACCAAACCGTCGATGATCTGGCCGAAGCCGCCGGAACCATCGGTTATGAGATACTTACCTCACTCGGCAGCCGCTATTCCCGAGGCTATGTGGAATGAGCCCCATCTCATTGCTGGGTGAGCTGGGACGCGCCGTACTGAACATGCTGGCCGCGTTTGGCCGCGTCGCGCTGTTCGCGCTCGACGCGCTTTCACATATTTTCCGACCTCCGTTTTATCCACGTGAGTTCGGCATCGCCCTGCTGAATATCGGCTGGCTGTCCCTACCCGTGGTCGGCCTGACCGCCATCTTCACCGGCGGCGCGCTGGCGCTGCAGATCTACGCCGGTGGAGCGCGTTTCAATGCCGAAGCCGTAGTGCCCCAGATCGTCGCCATCGGCATGGTGCGCGAACTTGGGCCGGTTCTGGTCGGCCTGATGATCGCGGCCCGCGTGACGTCCTCCATCGCCGCTGAAATTGCAACGATGAAAGTGACCGAGCAGATCGACGCGTTGGTCACGCTCTCCACCCATCCGATGAAATACCTCACAGCCCCACGCGTGCTGGCCGCTTTGCTCACCGTGCCCCTGCTGGTTGCGGTCGGAGATATCATCGGCATTGCAGGCGGCTACACCGTCGCGACGCAAAATCTGGGCTTCAACCCGGCGGCCTATCTGAAAAACACTGTCGATTTCCTTGAACTACGCGACATTGTCTCGTCGCTGGTCAAAGGCGCGGCCTTCGGCGTGATCGCCGCCATCATGGGCTGCTACTACGGCATGTCCTCGGGCCGCGGCGCGCAGGGCGTGGGCCGCGCCACCAAAGGCTCGGTCGAGGCCGCCGCCGTCCTTATCCTCGCCGCCAATTTTGTCCTCACAGGGGTGTTCTTCTCGCTATGATCCGGATGGAGAACGTACATAAAGCCTTTGACGACAACCGCGTCTTACAAGGCATGAACCTTGAGATTCCCAAGGGTACCTCAATGGTTATCATCGGTGGTTCGGGCACCGGTAAATCCGTGGCGCTGAAATGCATCCTTGGCCTGATAAAGCCTGACAGCGGCATGATCTATGTCGACGGCAAAGACGCCACCAAAGGCGACCGCGACGCGTTTCTGGCCCGTTTCGGGATGCTGTTCCAGGGGGCCGCGTTGTTTGACTCGCTGCCCGTCTGGCAAAATGTCGCCTTCCGCCTGCTGCGCGGTTCGTTGAAGCGCCCGGTAGAGGAAGCCCGTGAAATCGCCATCGAGAAATTGCGTCGCGTGGGCCTGAAAGCCAACGTCGCCGACCGCTTCCCGGCCGAGCTGTCCGGTGGCATGCAAAAACGCGTCGGCCTCGCCCGCGCCATCGCCGCCGAACCCGAGATCATCTTTTTCGACGAGCCCACCACCGGCCTCGACCCCATCATGTCCGGCGTCATCAACGACCTGATCCGCGAAATCGTGACCGAGATGGGCGCCACTGCAATGACCATCACCCACGACATGAGCTCCGTCCGTGCAATCGCCGACAATGTCGCCATGCTGCACGGAGGCGTGATCCAGTGGACCGGCCCGGTCAACCAGATGGACGCCTCGGGTGATCCTTATGTGGAGCAGTTCATCAGCGGGAGCGCAGAGGGGCCGATTGAGGCGGTGCGGTAGAAAGGAATACTACTTTGGCACATGAAGTTGACGACGAAGCAATTCGGCGAGTTCTTTTTCCTTACGCGTCAGCCAAGCTAGATGAAATAAAAGAGAAAAAGACACGTTTCTCTCACTATACCAGCGCTGAAGCGGCAGTCAGCATCATCAGAAACAATGAAGTTTGGATGCGAAGTGCCGAGGTCATGAACGACTTTTCTGAAATTCAATATGGTCAAGACTGTCTATCGTATGTTTGGAACCAGACTACACTCGGTGAACGGTTACGTGCACTATTAAACCGACGACAAGATGGTCTGGCAGATCAGCTAAAAGGATCGTTAAACGCCAGGCAATTCGACCGGAATATGCAAAGCTATCTGATTTCGATATCCGAACATGGAAATGGAACAGACTTCGAAGATGAATTTGGACGCCTTTCTATGTGGCGAGCTTACGGTGGTGACACAAATGTTGCTTTCGTTTTCAACAACACTCCGTTTGTCACAGATAGCAACGCCTTAAATGCGTTCACATCACCTGTTCTATATTGTACTCACGAGAGCTTTGCGGAGGATTTCAAAACCGTTGTAGAAAACTTGGAAAGGAACTTCGATCTAATAGCAATGTTGGAGCCAAATGAGCTTCATGATCGAGTTTTTAACGCGTTTCATTTCGCTGTTCTGTCAACAAAGCACCCGGGTTTTTCTGAGGAGCGTGAATGGCGGGTGGTACATTCACCGACGCTTTGGCCGTCGGAAAAGCTAAAGTCGGATGTCCATGTTATCAATGGAGTTCCACAAAAAGTATATAAACTCAAACTAGTGAATTACCCCGAGGAAGGGTTTGTGGGAGCGACTTTGCCTGAATTGATAGAAGAAGTTGTAATTGGCCCGACAATGTATCCTTATCCAATTTACGATGCTCTTGTGCAGGAACTGACTGCTGCCGGAGTTGCTTCAGCTCGCGAAAAGGTCAGGGTGTCCGAAATTCCTCTTAGGAAATAGTTCATGACCCTCCGCCTCGCCAACCTCTCCCTCCTGATCCTCTACCCCATCGCGTGGTTCGCCCCACTGATGCGCGCGGGGCTGCTGCCGATCTTCGGCCTCAGCGAGATCAGCGTCATCACCGGTCTCCAGTCCTTGTGGAAATCCGACATCTTCCTCGCGCTGATCGTCACCGTCTTCGCCCTCTTCGCGCCTTACATCAAAACCATCGGCACTGCACTTGTCCAATGGGATATGTTAGACCCAAAGGTCCAACCCGCGCTCAACATCCTGGGCAAGTTGGCGATGGCCGATATATTCCTCATCGCGCTTTACATCACGCTGGCCAAGGGCATCTCTTACGCGACCATCGAAACCGCGTGGGGTCTCTACCTGTTCACCGGCTGCATTCTCGCTTCGCTTGCCTTGGGCCACATTACAGAGATGACATCCGGATCACGAAAACCTCAGACCTAATTGATTGAAAACAGATTTCTGAGTATCATCTTCATATTTCGAGCAGTAAATTTTGTAGTTTTCGGGTCCGTAGCGGATCACTTTACGTCTGTTTAACCTTCCGCTTCGGCCCGGTTTTTGTACCGGTTGAAGAAGGAGAACGACGATCATGGCCGCCCTCCACACAATAACATTACAATTTCAGAATGCATTATTAAGACTAACCTTTTTCCTGATCTGCGCCGCAGCATTGTTCGCGGTGACGACCACCATTTTATCCGCGTTTGGCATCCTCCCCTGGCTCTCGTTGCAGGCCGGTCTCAGCACCGGTGCAACGATTGACGCAGGTCTATATGTTCAGGCCGGATTGACCGCCCTGATCCTGATGCTGGTCTTCTATCTGCCATCAAACGCGCGCATGATGGCGCTTGAAAACACCCATCGTAAGTTCACGATGAACATGCAGGACGTGGCCGGGGCCTATCAGGTCGCCCATGCCGCCGACCGCAGCGGTGCATTTGCGTTATCATCCGAATTCGATGCAGTGAAAGAGCGTATGGCTTTTCTGCGCGATCACCCCGATCTGCAATCGCTTGAACCGCAGGTTTTGGAACTGGCCGCACAGATGAGCCAGATCAGTCAGGAGCTTGCCAATACCTATTCCGAGGCAAAGGTCTTGCGCGCCCGAACCTTCCTGCAGCAAAGGCAGGAAGAGATCGAGCAGTTTCAGCATCGCATAGAAGAGGCCCAGATTATCCAACACGAACTGCGCCAATGGACCCGAGATATCGAGATCGAAGAATCCATCGCCAAATCCCAACTGGCGCGGCTAAGGGACGAATTGTTCGACCTGCTGCCCGAACTCTCGGCACAACTGCAATCGCCTAACGACGATAAATCCCCCGCCAGCGTGGTTGCCATGACCCCGCCGAGGGCTGCGGAATAGGCGCGATCAGCGCCTGTCGCGAACGATGGTCCGCAGGGCCTGAGGACGCGGCACGCTATCGGCGGTGAGGAAAGCCCGCGAGGGCTTGAAGAACCGCCCTTCCTCGGGCACGAAGGGCGACATGGCAAAGACACAATCCTTCACCTGCTCCGCCTGCGGTGCCTCACATACAAGATGGTCCGGCCGCTGCGATGGCTGCGGCGAATGGAACACTATCATTCAGGAAGCGCCCCTCTCCGCTGGACCGGCCAAGAAATCGCTTGGCGGCAAGCGTGGCCAGTCGATCACGCTCTCCGATCTTTCGACCGAGGAGACACCCCCGCCCCGCACCTTGTGTGGAGTTGAAGAACTCGATCGTGTCCTCGGTGGCGGCCTCGTCCCCGCCTCGGCCCTACTGGTGGGGGGCGATCCCGGCATCGGCAAATCAACCCTCCTGCTGCAGGCTGCCGCGCGCTTCGCGCGCAACGGTATCAAAACAATCTATGTCTCAGGTGAAGAGGCCAGCGCGCAGGTCAGGATGCGTGCACGTCGGTTGGGTTTGGAAGAATCTCCCGTTCAACTGGCAGCCGAAACCAATCTGCGGGATATCCTCACCACGCTAGAGGCCGAAAAACCCGGCCTCGCCATCATCGACTCGATCCAGACCATGTGGGCGGACAATGTGGACAGCGCACCAGGCTCAGTTTCACAGGTTCGTGCTGCCGCGCACGAACTGACCACCTTTGCCAAACGCCACGGCGTTTCGATCATCATGGTCGGCCATGTCACCAAAGAAGGTCAGATCGCAGGTCCGCGTGTGGTCGAACATATGGTCGACACAGTGCTCTATTTCGAAGGCGAACGCGGCCATCAATTTCGTATTCTGCGCGCGGTAAAGAACCGCTTTGGCCCTGCAGATGAGATTGGCGTTTTTGAGATGACCGGCAAGGGCTTGGCGCAGGTCACTAACCCCTCAGCCCTCTTCCTTTCCGAACGCGGCACACCGAGCCCCGGGTCAGCGGTCTTCGCAGGCATCGAAGGTACCCGCCCTGTGCTGGTCGAGTTGCAAGCGCTGGTTGCTCCATCGCCTCATTCGCAGCCCCGCCGTACCGTTGTGGGCTGGGATAGCGGACGTCTTGCGATGATCCTTGCGGTGCTCGAGGCCCGCTGCGGCATCCCCTTTGCTGGGCTTGATGTCTATCTAAACGTCGCTGGAGGACTAAAAGTCAGCGAACCTGCCGCAGACCTCGCAGTGGCAGCTGCGCTGCTAAGTGCCCGTGAAGATACTGCCCTACCTGCCGATACCGTCGTTTTCGGAGAAATCTCGCTATCTGGGGCACTTAGACCGGCCCCTCAGACAGAAAACAGGTTGAAAGAAGCGCAAAAACTTGGTTTCACAGCGGCAATTGCTCCGGCAGGTGGCAAATCTGGCACTGTGGCAGGTCTGACACTCACCCGACCCTCTGATTTGGTGGGGTTTGTTGGCGAAACGTTCGGAGCAGGTTAAAGTCGCGCCTTGAGAGGCAGAAAACGAACAGGCGAGGGCCATGGAAGGTTTTACAATAATTGACGGGGTTGTGGCCCTGATCATCGTGCTGTCGGGCTTGTTGGCCTATTCGCGTGGTTTCATGCGCGAGGTTCTCGCCATCGCTGGCTGGGTTGCCGCTGCCGTCCTGGCCTTCATCTTCGCGCCGCAAGCCGTGCCACTGGTCAAAGAAGTGCCCGTCGTCGGAGAATTCCTGCGCGACAGTTGTGAGCTTTCGGTTATCACCGGCTTTGCCGCCGTTTTTGCTGTTGCCTTGATCGTGGTCAGTATCTTTACACCGCTGTTCTCTTCTCTGGTGCAGCGTTCGGCGATCGGTGGTCTGGATCAGGCACTTGGGTTCTTCTTCGGCATCGCACGCGGCATCCTGCTGGTTGCGATTGCCTTTTTTGTCTACGACACCGTAATGACCGGCCAGTCTTACACGATGGTCGACGAAAGCCGCTCGGCAAAAGTCTTTGAGCAGTTCAGCGGCAAGATCGAAGAACAAAACCCCGAAGCCGCGCTGGGCTGGGTCACCGCTCAGTACGAGGAGCTGGTCGCAAGCTGCACTGCAGATAATTCAACGGACGCTTCCGACGGGTGATCACGCCCCTTATGCTTCCAAAAAATTGTGATCACCCCCCATTCTGGCACTTGTCGCAGCCCACATTGGCTGGTCTACGGCGTGTGTGGTGTACTCGATGCGTTGGCAGCTGTTAGCCCAATCTAGACATTGACTAGTGGCTATGCGCACTGTGAAGCATGGTGCTGACGGAAGACCTGAAGCAAATTCTAGAAACTGCTCTGCCAACCGATCCCAGTTTTCGTTGGATCGATAAGGCCGTGATAGACAGCTGCCTTAGTGAAACCCGGAGATACGCCTCGGAGGGCTGCATCGAAGCCTTCTTGATGTCCGCGATGCGCCTATTGGCACTCCCCCAAAATGGGCACACAAGGCTGATCCCGAATGATGCGGTCTCGGTGCTGCCGCTGAGGTTTGTGAGCGTGGGGCGTTCAGTGCAAGTCATGTGGGCGGCACCAGGGGTAATTGCACCGCGAGGAAAATTGATCGCAATCAACGGTGCGGCTTTGAGCCAAATTGAAGCCACGGCAGAGAATTTTCTGGCGGGAACGTGCCAGAGGAAAAGGGTCATCGGTCCGATCCTTTTTGCGTGGCCGTACGCTTTGGCACATTTGGGTTTTTCGTCAAACGGCAAAGTGACCGAATATCGTGTGCAGGACGAAAATGGGCAGATAGCGAATCTGAAATTGGCAAATGAACAGACGGTTCCCGGATCGATGCTCTACCCAAGAAACGAGCACGGCAAGACTGATCCAGCTTGGGAACCCGAGATTTTTGTGGAAATACAGGACTGGCAAGAGCTTGGGCTATCAATAGTGTTACCAAGCTTCTTTGATCCGAACGAAAGTGCGCTACCCAAAGCCATCTCAGCCGCAGTGGAACATGTGCGCGCCGGCTCGACCAAAACACTTCTGATTGACGTTCGCGGAAATACTGGTGGCGACTTTCTTTTAACGATGCCCTTGATCGACGCGATCTCGGAAAGCGCAATCAAGCAGATTGTTGTGCTTGTCGATAAATTCACGTTTTCCGCAGCGATAGTGTTTGTAGCCATCCTTAGACATCGGTTGGGAAACAGGCTCAAACTCATCGGGGAAGAGATGGGTGACGGATTGACGTTCTTTGCCGAGGGCGGGTTGCTCGATTTGCCGGTTAGCGGAGCGGTCGTTCGATACTCATCAGCCTTTCACGACTGGAAGAATGGAACGTCTGACGAAACCACACCGCCCGATATCGCGCGGCAAATCGTACCCGCAGGAGCACTGAGTTTGGATTTGGAATGGGTCGCACGGCCTATTGGTGAGGATGGAAACGTCGCGTTCTATCAACAAATTCTCAAAAGCGTGAACGATTAGACGAACGGCCGGTAAGTCCCGCAATGCGGATATCAATCGTGAATCTTGGATCACTAGATATCCCAAAGATCATCGCAGCGTTGAGGTTGGACTCATTTGTAAGAAAAAAACAGCGCGCCTTACAACATTCTCAGCATTAAAATTCGGCGCTCGCATATTCTGTGTCAGATTCATCCAAAATCAAACGAACCCTTCACCGCCGCAGATATTGCAGCGAATGGCTTTCAATCCAAAGCACCCGTCGCAACGGCTTGAGATTGGTTTGCCATACTGGTCGCGGCTTTTGACGACCGTTCCAGATCCTTTGCAGATCTCACAGGGTGCACGGCCTGATCCTCGGCATCGGTGACACCGACGCTTGACGGGCTTTTCCTTGGGATTGTTTTGCTTGTGCTGCCACATGGCTATTTTCCATCCCAAACTATCGGGCATCTGGAGCAGACACCTGACCTAAAGCACAGCACAGGTCGGCTCATTTGTCATCTTAAACCCGCGAGCGGCGCATTTCAGGCCTGCGGCAAATCGCGAATGTGATCCTTTGGTGACACGCGCGGCAATAGGCAGTATGTCGGAGCCGAACCGACATGGAATCGGAGCTGCCGATCTTGCTGTATTTGTTCTATTCTGCATTGGCCGCTTTGGCGCTTGTGCATGCATGCCATACATTCCGGCTGCAACAACCCAATCAGATACGCAGTAGCAGTCGATCCGACCTGAACACCAGCCAGATCAAGTCATAGAAATTGGAGCCCGTGTATGTGTGGGATTTTGGGGATCGCAAGCCGGACACATGATGTCTTTGCGGAAATCTATGACGGGTTGCTGATGCTGCAGCACCGGGGTCAGGACGCCTCGGGGATCGTCACCTACAACGGCGAATTCTTCCGCGAGAAAAAAGCCAATGGTCTGGTCAAGGACGTCTTCAACGCCAGCGATGCTGAAACCCTACTGGGCAAGATCGGCATGGGTCACGTCCGCTATCCCACCGCAGGATCGTTAAGCGCCACCGAGGCCCAGCCTTTCTTTGTGAACGCGCCCTACGGAATTTACCTTGTCCATAACGGCAATATCACCAACACCGAAGAACAGCGCGAAAAAGTGACCGCGAAATACAGCCGTCACCTGCGCACCACCTCGGATTCCGAAGTGTTGCTAAACGTGTTGGCCGACAAGGTAGCGGACGCCATCAAGGTCAATGGCAATGCCGACCCGATCCGCAACTTGTTTGCAGGTGTGAAGATGACCATGGAGCGGGTGCAGGGTGCTTATTCTGTGATCTGTCTGGTCGCCGGTGTTGGTATGCTCGCCTTCCGCGATCCGTATGGTATCCGGCCCCTGTCGGTCGCCAAGCGAGAAGCGCCCGGTGACGGTGATGATTTCGCCTTCGCCTCGGAAGACGTAGCGTTTGGCATCAATGGTTTCGACAAATTGCGCGATCTGCAACCCGGTGAGGCGATCCTGATCGATCTCGACGGGAATATGCATGGGTTCCAGGCCGTCGAAGGCAAGCTGACGCCCTGCATTTTCGAGTATGTCTATCTGGCACGTCCGGATTCGCTGCTGGATGGCGTGTCGGTTTACAAAACCCAGATGCGCATGGGCCAAACACTCGCCAAGCAGATTCAGGATTCGGGGCTAGAGATCGACCGGATCATCCCTGTGCCAGATAGCGCCCGACCCGTCGCACTTGAAGCTGCCAAGATTACCGGCATTCCCTATCGAGAGGGGCTGGTCAAGAACCGCTATGTAGGCCGAACCTTTATCATGCCAGGTCAGGCCGAGCGCCAAAAATCCGTGCGCCGTAAGCTGAACGCCGTGCCGTTGGAATTCGACGGGCATAATGTGCTGCTGATCGATGACTCGATTGTGCGCGGCAATACGATCAAGAAGATCGTCCAGATGTGCCGCGAGGCTGGTGCAAAGAAGGTGTACATCGCCAGCGCTTCTCCACCCGTAAAATACCCCAATGTCTACGGAATCGACATGCCGACCAAGGCCGAACTGGTTGCCAATGGTAAAGAGATCGAAGAAATCCGCGAAGAGTTGGGTGCGGATGCGCTGTTCTACCAGAATCTAGACGATCTGATCTGGGCCGCCAAGGAAGGCAATCCCGAGATCGAATCCTTTGACTGTTCGTGCTTTGATGGAAACTACATCACCGGGGTAGATGAGGACTATCTGGACAGTCTTGAAAACAGCAGCCGAGTCAGCAAGAAACGCGAGGATATGCAGGTCGTTGGCGGTTCGTGGAACGCAGCCAAACTGGCGTCGGGCTGATCAGACGAATCAAATGATAGCGACAGGTCATTTCCCTGAGGTGGGGCGGCAGTCATAGGTCAGAATCCGCCGACAACTCTCTGTTGAACGAGATGCGTTTGCAAAGGGTTGGGCGACCTGGGTTAGCGACCTATTGGAAATGGGATTGCAACCCTTTTGGTTCGAACGGCCGCATGATACCCGATCACCGTAAACCACTCACAATGCAGGGCCCGGGCACACGATCCGGCCACAGATCATGGCAAATTCAACGGTCAAAAGCGCCGCAACGCAAGCGGGTGCGCTAAAGAAAAACTCGGTCTCTGTGCTGGGCATTTTTGGCCCTAAGTCCGAGTTGCGCGCTCTGGTTCGTCTGTCCTCGGGGCGGGTAAAGAAAGTAAAGCCAGGCAGCCGTGTCGCCTCGGGCAAGGTGATCGCCATTGATGAGGAAGGTGTCGTGCTGCGACAAAGCGGCCAGAACCGCAGGATCGACATACCTGGCAGTTGATCCAGACTTGACGCCTTGTGCGCACGGGTTCAAACCCCACCTATGACCGATCAGACCAAAATCGCCCTGATTACCGGGGCCTCACGCGGGCTGGGCGCGGCACTGGCCGAAGCCCTTTCCCCCGAGTATCACATCGTTGCCGTCGCCCGCACCCAAGGCGGGCTGGAAGAGCTGGACGATCGCATTCAGGCCAAGGGTGGCTCGGCTACTTTGGCCCCGATGGACATCTCCGATCCCAATGCAATGGCGACACTTTGCCGTGGCATTCACGACCGCTGGGGTAAGGTTGACCTTTGGCTGCATACAGCTGTCCATACCTCGGCCCTGACACCAGCAAACTTTGTTGACCCCAAGGAATGGACCAAAGCGGTCAGCACTAACGCGACAGCCACATCGGTTCTGATTCCCTATGTGTCGCCCCTATTAGGCGATGCAGGTCACGCGGTGTTCTTTGATGATCCCAAGGCAGGTGAAAAGTTCTATGGCATCTACGGTGCCACCAAAGCCGCGCAAATGGCTTTGGCCCGTAGTTGGGCAGCCGAGACAGCTCGCACAGGTCCACGGGTTACGATCCTTGAACCCGCGCCGATGCCTACAGCGGTGCGTGCACGATTCCATCCCGGTGAAGACCGCGAGGCGCTGACCAGCCCTGCGGATGAGGCGGCGCGGATTGTAGCCGGGTTTTGATTGGCCCTGACGGGCCATGCCTCCGGCGGGGATATTTGTGGCCAGTTGAAGCAGGCGGTTTACGCGATGTGGACACCGTTGCGCCCGGCGAGATCGACAAAGAATTGCCAGGCCACGCGACCGGATCGAGCCCCTCGCGTGGCTTGCCATTCGATGGCCTCGGCGCGCAGGATTTCCTGGTCGATCGTGACGCCATGGGCGGCACAGTAGCGGTCGATCATGGCGAGATATTCGTCCTGATCGCAGGGGTGAAAGCCTAACCACAGGCCGAAGCGGTCCGACAAGGATACCTTTTCTTCAACAGCCTCAGATGGATTAATAGCGCTGGAGCGTTCGTTTTCGATCATGTCGCGTGGCATCAGGTGGCGGCGATTTGAAGTGGCATAGAACACCACGTTTTCCGGACGGCCTTCGATGCCGCCATCCAGAACAGCTTTGAGTGACTTATAGTGTTGATCATCGTGGCTGAACGAAAGGTCATCGCAAAACAGAATGAACCGGTGCGCCGCTAACCTCAGGTGGTTCAGCAGACGCGCGACTGAGGACATGTCTTCCCGTTGTAGTTCGACAAGTTTCAAATCCGGGTGATCTGCTTGCAAAGTACCGTGCACTGCCTTGACAAGGCTGGATTTTCCCATACCTCGCGCGCCCCAGAGCAACGCGTTGTTGGCCTTGTACCCAGCCGCGAACCGGCGGGTGTTGTCTAGCAGCGTATCGCGGGATCGGTTGATGCCGACCAACAGATCCAGATCGACGCGGTTAACCTCAGAGACGGGCACCAGCCGGTCCGGATCCACATGCCAGACAAATGCAGGGGCCGTGTTGAAATCGGGTGCGTCCAGCGGCGCGGGCGCCATGCGTTCCAACGCGTCGGCGATACGGTTCAGGGCTTGATCGTCCATCGGCTCCTCCGGGTATTCCGGCTGAGTTGAACCATGTTACGAACTACACAACAAGGCCCGCGCGTGAAAAAGGCGCGCCGAATGTGGACGCGCCTTTTGAAATCAGGATACAGGCTACTTTGTCTCGTCGTAGTCCTGCATCATTTCCGCATCCGCCTCGGCCTCTTCATCGTCATAGTAGCCATCCGCGCGCAGTTGTTCTTCACGCTTTTTCTCGACGCGGGCGACAAGGAAGATCGACACTTCGTATAGTCCATAGACCACGGTGAACAGGATCAGCTGCGTGATCACATCTGGTGGCGTCACCAAAGCAGCCAGAACCAGAATACCGACCATCGCGTATTTGCGAACGGCACCCAGACCCTCGGCCGAGACCAGCCCAGCCTTGCCCATCAGTGTCAGCAGAACCGGCAACTGGAAGCACAGGCCAAAGGCGAGAATAAACTTTAGCGTAATATCCAGAGATTCATTGACCTTTCCGAAGAAGGTGATTTTCACGCCTTCTGTTGTTTCGGGGACAACAATGATCTCTTCCGGGACATCATCGGCCGCCGGTGCCAGCAGGTTGGCAAAGATCGAACTGACATCTGCAAACCCAAGGAAAAACTGCATCGCCAACGGTGTCACAACAAACTGCGCAAAAGCCGCCCCCAACAGGAACATAAACGGTGATGCGATCAGAAACGGCAGGAAAGCCCCCTTCTCGGACTTGTAAAGCCCAGGAGCTACAAACCGCCACAGCTGATATGAGATCATGGGGAATGCCAGTGCAAACCCGAAGACCATCGATATCCGAAACAGTGTGAACAGGTATTCCTGTGGAGAGGTGTATTGCAGTGTTGGTGACGGATCACCAAGCTCACGCAGGGTCGCCTCGATCGGACGCACTAAGAACTGCAGGATCGGTTCGGCCACTATGAAGGCAAGAACAATCCCCACGATAAAGGCAAGCACCGACCGGATCAGCCGGGTACGAAGCTCGGCTAGATGCTCGATCAGAGGCGCCGAGCTGTCCTCGATCTCGTCGGTTTTAGTCATGACTTGCTTTCAGTTTTCAACGCGGCTTCGGCCTCTTCCGCCTTTGCAAGCGCATCTGCAGCTTCCTTAGCCTTGCGTTCAGCGGCCGCACGGGCCGTGGAGGCTTGGATCTTCTTTGCCTGCTCTGCCCGTTCAGCAGCCAGTTTGCCGGTCTCGCTATCAGGGTCGAACTTGGTCGGGTCAATGGATTTGGCCACGTCACGCGCGGCCTCGTTGATCCCGTCCATCGCGGTACTAACCGGATTAGTCGCCGCGTTCAGGCCCTTCTTGATATCATTGACGCCAGCTTCATCCGCCGCTTCGTTCATCGCAGTGCTGAACTCACGCGCCATACCGCGTGCCTTGCCGACGAACCGCCCGACATTGCGAAACAGCACTGGCAGGTCCTTCGGCCCCACCACGATCAGTGCAACGATGCCGATGACCAGAAGCTCGGTCCAGCCCAGATCAAACATCTAAACTCAGACCTTGTCTTTGTCGGTCTCAGGGGTGACGTCTTTAGCCAGCTCGGAGGCGTCCTGTTCCAGCTCTTCCGAACCTTCCTTGATGCCTTTCTTGAACGAGGTGATGCCTTTACCCACTTCACCCATCAACGAGCTGATCTTGCCACGTCCAAATAGGACGAGAACCACAACAGCAATGAGCAGGATACCCGGAAGGCCAATATTGTTGAGCATGTCTTGTCTCCTTCTACGTCGGCGCATCGCGCCGGGAATACGATCTGGCCCTGTGTCTACGCCCGTACGGGCCATTGCAAAAGTGCGCCAGATCAATTCCGCGCGCGAATTTGAACGGATCGCACAATTTTTGCGGGCTGGCATTTCCCAACTGACAGGTTTATGTCAGTTGTAGTGGCCTAGAAGGACGATATCGAAACCTGGTCAACGGAGAACCACATGACCCATGTCGCAGAAATCGTCACTTTCACACTTGCCGAGGGCACAAAACCCGAACAGTTCGTGAAACTGAGCCAAGCATCCGAAGCATTTGTCCGCGCCGCCCCCGGCTTTGCCCATCGTCAACTGAGTCAGGGCGAAGATGGACGCTGGACGGATTATGTTGTCTGGGCAGATATGAAATCCGCCAAAGATGCTGCGGCTGCTTTCATGCAACAAGATTTTGCACCCGCTCTGATGGCGGCAATCAATCCCGAAAGCGCTCAGATGCGCCACGAGACCGTGCTATGGAATATGACCGCGTAAACGCGGCTCAGACGGCGTGTCATGCGTCGCACTGACCGCCTGTTCGACATCATTCAGATCCTGCGCGACGGTAAACTGCACCGCGCTCAGGACATCGCGGACCGGCTCGAGGTGTCGGTCCGCACGATCTATCGCGATATGGATACGCTGGTGGCGTCGGGCGTGCCGGTCGAAGGTGAACGCGGCGTGGGTTACATGGTGCGGGAACAGATCACCCTACCCCCGCTGAACCTGACACCTGCCGAGCTTGAGGCTCTGAACCTCGGCATGGCCATCGTGGCTGAAGCCGCCGATCCCGATCTCAAGTCCGCCGCTGAATCTCTGGCCGACAAGATTGACGCCGTACTGCCCACTCAAGTCGTGGCAGAGGCCGACACCTGGAAATTCGCCGTCTACCCGTTTGCCGATGCTGCGCGCGGATTGGCCCACATGGCCCCGATCCGCGCCGCGATCAAATCGCGCCAGAAATTACAACTGAGTTACCGCCGCATTGACGGGATCCTGACCGACCGCACCATCCGCCCGTTGCACATGGAATACTGGGGCCGCGTCTGGACCCTCACCGCATGGTGCGAACTTCGCAATGGCTTCCGCGTTTTCCGCATCGACCTGATCGAGGCCATCACACCCTTGCCAGAACTCTTTTCAGACGAACCCGGAAAACGGCTTAGCGACTATGACCCCTATGGGTGAACCGCCCTTCATCTGGCCACAAATATCCCCGCCGGAGGCATGGCCCGGAACGGGCCATTCAGGTCACTTCAGATAGGGCTCAGGATCAACCGACTCGAACCCCTGACGCACCTCAAAATGCACATAGGCATTGTCGCCACCACGCAGCGCGGCGATTTTCTGACCCCGTCGCACCCTGTCACCCTTCTTCACAGTGATATTGTCGACATTGGCGTAGACGGTCAGTAAATCATTGTTGTGCTTGACCACAATGATCGGAACCTGATCGGCGTCTTCCGTGATCGCTGCAACTGTGCCCGCCTCGGCCGCCGTTACAGAAGCACCTGGAGACGCCGCAATGTCGATCCCTTCGTTCTTGCCTTTGGCATAAGTGCGAATGATCCTCCCGTTCACAGGCGCTGCCAATGCTGAACTGCCTGAATTCGTAGGGGCTTCGGCAGTTACATCTGGTGCAGGTGTTGCAGCGGCAACCTTCTCATCCGGCAATGGCTGTGTCGCGCTTGGCGGTGTTGGCGTCGGAGAGCCCTCTCCCGGCTGTGTCACAGCCGTCGCGGTTGCTGCTGGTGCGGCAGCGCGCGGCGCTGCCTGATCCTTGACGGGGATCAGCAGATACTGGTCCTCACGCACGGTGAAATCCGATCCTAACCCGTTCCATTCAGCAAGCGATTCTACCGACACCTGATAGAGACGCGAAATCGTATAGGCGGTTTCGCCGCGTTTTACCTTATGCCGAATGGGCTCTGGCCCGGATGCAGCAGGCGCAGGGGTCGCGGCGGGTTGCGCAGGTTGCAGGGTGGATGTCTGAACCGAACCGGTATCGGGTGCGTCATCAATCGCAGTCCCAGCTATGGTTGCAATATCAACACCACTCGAAGCACCGACTGAACGCGGCAGTGCAAGCACTTCGCCGTCCCGTAGAGAGTCATTCGGCTGCAAACCATTAAATCGCGCCAGTTCGGCCACTGGCATGCCGATACGGGCAGCGACATCACCAACCGTATCCCCCCTGCGGGCCACTGCCACTTGATAGTTTGGATAGGTTATCACTCCCCGTGCATCCGGCGACGGTCGGCTGGCGGTGGCTGCCAGAGCGGCATCGGTCGTAGAAAACCCGCCAACATTCCCGCGCAAGTCATAGTCGAACGGTCCTTCGCACCCGGCCAGAATTGCCAGCGCGGCCACGCCCGTTACACAACGGCGCATTGCTGAATTGGAAACTGCTCTCATTTTTTTGTCCTCAACGCCTGCCCCTGTTCTCCGGGGTTCCGGCGCCTTTTAATATACCTTTACGCACCGTCTTTTCCCAGCCCCTCAAGCAGAGGCACAAAACGGACCGGCAACAATTCGTCGTAATCCAGACCGGTCTCGGTGCGCGTGACCCGGATCAGGGTCTGCACCGCATCCGACTGGCCCACGGGTAACACCATGATACCGCCGATTTTCAACTGCGCCAAGAGTGGCCCCGGAGGATCTTCGGCGGCAGCGGTTACAATGATACGGTCGAACGGTGCCTGTTCGGACAATCCAAAAGAACCATCCGACAGCATCGCCGTCACATTTGTCAGCCCCAACTCACGAAATAGCTCACCGGTTTCACGCACCAGCCGTTTATGGCGTTCGACAGTATAAACCCGGCGCGCCAGTTTGGACAGAATCGCCGCCTGATAACCCGATCCGGTGCCCACCTCTAGAACCGTGTCCCGCGGGCGCACTTGCAAAGCCTGCGTCATCAGACCCACAACCGACGGTTGGCTTATGGTCTGACCACAGGGAATCGGCAACGGTGTGTCCTCATAAGCCCGCTGAGCAAACAGACCCCTCACAAACTGGCCCCTGTCGATCTGCTCCATTGCGGCCAGAACGCGCGCATCAGTGACCCCGCGCGAACGCAGCGCAAATAGGAACTGCATGATGGTTTCAGCGCTTGGTCCTGTCATTCGATGACCTTCAACGCCTCTAGCGTGTCGTGGGCGGTCAGATCGGCTCGCATCGGTGTCACTGAGATATACCCTTCAAGGTTAACGGCGGCATCCGTACCCGGAGCAGTCGGGTTGTGCTGATATCCGCCCTTGATCCACAGGAACCGCCGCCCCGACGGCGAGCTGTGGGGTTCGACCGAGAAATGCGTATCCCGGCGGAATCCCTGCGGTGCTACCCGGGCACCCAGCACTTCATCAGCGGGGACCGGTGGAAAATTTACGTTGTAGAACAGTCGATAATCACCCGATTCTGGCGGGGTGGCATCCAAAATGCGCCGAACAAGCCCCGCTCCGTAACGGGCTGCTGCCTCAAACGGATCTTCCAGCCCCAAATTGCGCGGGCCAAAATACTGTGACAAGGCAATCGCGGGCAGACCCTGCAGGGCCGCCTCCATCGCCCCACCGATCGTACCGGAATACAAGGTGTTTTCAGCCGAGTTATTGCCCCGGTTCACCCCGGACAACACCAGATCGGGCGGAGCGTCTTTCATCACGTCGTGCAGGCCGGCCAAAACGCAATCCGCGGGAGACCCTTCGGCGGCAAAGCGACGCTCACCCAGTTTGGCCACCATCATCGGGTGGGTATAGCTGATGCAATGACCGACGCCTGATTGCTCAAATGCAGGTGCGACCACCCAAACCTCGCCTTCGGGGCCAGCCAGTTCAGCTGCAATCGCTTCCAGCACGATCAGTCCCGGCGCGTTGATGCCGTCATCATTGGTCAGAAGAATTCGCATGCCCGGTCCACCCCTCGTTTTGCCCTTGATAGACCCGCCTCTGCGCTGCGACAAGCAATGCGCATACGCAATCTGAGGCTTTCACGCACCACTTGGGTGAAAATGCAGGGTCTGAGCGTCAGGCCGGGAACACAAAACACCGGTCGCGGCGAATTGTCAGCCACATGACCCGGCCCTCTTTGGGCACAAACACGTTCGGAACCGTGGCCTTCAGGATCGAGCCATCGTAGTCCATGCGAAACTCGACAAGGCTTTCATTTCCCAGAAATCGAGCACGCTCAACCACGCCTCGGGCTGCAACACCGTCTGTAGGTGTCGGCGCAGGTCCTTTGCCATTGCGGTCGAAATCCAGTTTGACATGCTGGGGCCGGAACACGATTTCAACATCGGTTGCGTCCGGCACACCTGGCGCGAGAAAACGGCCAAACGGAGTATGCGCCAAAGCACCATTAACTTGGGACTTCAACACATTGACATCACTAAAGAATGCAACTGCAGCCTTGTCTGCAGGACGGGTATAGACATTGTACGGCGCCCCTTGCTGCACAATCTTACCGCGCCGCATCAGCGCGATCTCATCGGCCATCCGCATCGCCTCGTCTGGCTCATGCGTGACCAACAGAACGGCAGCATCCTCTTCCTTAAGGACTGCCAGCGTCTCATCTCGAATACCGTCTCGTAGGCGATTATCGAGGCCCGAGAACGGCTCATCCATCAGCATGATCCGTGGACGTGGTGCAAGCGCCCGCGCCAGAGCCACACGCTGTTGCTCCCCTCCCGACAACTGATGCGGAAATCCATCAATAAACCGCATCAAATCGACTTTGGTCAGCAACTCTTCGACCCGTGCGCGTTTCTGTTCTTTGCTGCCCTTTAGGCCAAACGCGACGTTGTCTGCCACGCTGAGGTGCGGAAACAGGGCAAAATCCTGAAACATCAGCCCAATCTCGCGCCGCTCAGGGGGCACTCGAAACACAGTGTCGCAAATCAATTTGCCATCGACATAAATCTCGCCCGAGGTCTGCATCTCGACGCCAGCGATCATGCGCAAGGTGGTTGACTTGCCACAACCTGACGGTCCCAGCAGACAGGTCACCTGCCCTGCCTGAACGGTCAAGGACACATCATCCACAACCGTCCGCCCAGCAAAGCGCGCAACCAGATTGCGGATTTCCAATCGAGGAGGAGTTGTCGTCACTGTCACCGATGGACCCCGTTGCCTTTCCCGATCAATTCCATCGGGCTTAGGCGGGGATAGCAACCCCGCCCATCAGGCGCAAGGGATCAGCAACACCCAGTTGACGCAGCTTCGCCCTGTACAACAAACGGGCTATCACCGCCGCATCCTTCGAAGATCCCATAGTGGGTTGAGAAATCGCCGATGAATTCGAAATGTCGTGTAAAACGAGTGTCTTGCAACATCATCCATGTATTGCCACAGACCGGGAACACTTTGCCAGTTTCAATCGTGTGGTGATCATCCAGCACAAATTCATGCGGCGCATGCGGCACTGTGCCCTTGTAGATCACAGCCTGACCGTAATCCTCGCATGCAGGTTCCAACTCCGGCAGCTTGAACAGACGGTAGGTGGCCGAAATAAAGCTCAGCGGTGCGACCCGTTCTTCCAGAATTGGGTTCTCGATGGTCAAAGGCCGATGCGTGACCCGGCGGGGATCGCCGAACCCGACAGCACGTGACATCGACAGGAAGTCATTCCAATAGAGCGCGCCCGACAGGCATTCGCCATACAGGATCTCATCCTCGGCCATCGCCTTGGGCACCCGGCGGTCGGCATAGACGTCCGAGAAATACATCTCGCCACCCTCTTTCAGCAGCCGATGCGCACCGCGCAGCACAGCGGCCTTGTCGGTCGCCAGATTGATCACGCAGTTTGAGACGATGATATCGAACGATCCCGGTTCGAGGTCCAGCTCATCCAGCTTTTCGATATAGCCTTGGTGAAACTCGACATTGCTGGCCGAATGTCCGAATGCCTGCGTGTGATGGTCCTGATGCGCACGCGCCACGTCGAGCTGCTCAGGCGTCATGTCAACGCCGACAACACGGCCCTTTTCACCGACCATCGCGGATAAAGCATACACATCGCGCCCCGCACCACAGCCCAGATCCAGGATACGCATTCCCTCCAGATCCAACGGAGCAATCAGCCCGCATCCATAGTAACGTGTCAGCACATCATCATGAATTTGCGACAGAATTTTCTTGAAGTGATCCGGCATATCATCCGGAGTACAGCAGGCATTTGTTTGCAAATCCGCGCTGCCGTGCAACACCTCACCATAGTAGTTCTGCACAGCCTCGTGCTTCATCGGAGCAATCCTTTTGTCACTGGTCTTTTGCAGCTAGTGCAGCAATCCACACCACGCAATCCACCAGCGCCCGATCTGACGAAACCGTGACAGGGCTCAGGCGAGCAGGTCGAAATCCACGCCTGCGTGCACGCGGCCGTTCACTTGAATCTCCAACCGATGCGGCCCAGGAACCAACTTGAACGTTGTTGCATTGCCCTTCAGCTTGTGCCGCTTTCTAAGTGTCAACCGACCACCTGTAAGCTCGGCCTGTTTCAACTTGTGAACCTTGGGTGAGATCTTTCCGCCAGGCCGTTGGAAATGAACGATATAGTCGACCAAGACTGGCTGATCTTCTGCGCCGCTCAGGCGGGTTTCAAACTCCAGCGCATCACCAATCCGGGCCGGACCATTTACCTGAATCTCAACCGCAATATCTGCATCGGGATCGTATCCAAGCACTTTCATCGCCTTGGGATGCCCAGTTTTCACAAGGCCTCGTAATGCATGAGATGTCATCCAGTTCAGTTCGTCCTTGTCCTGCCGCCCTGTCTCGCCCCAGCTACACAGACGTTCCAGCACCAGATCGGGGTCTTTCTTGGTGATATCATTCAGATGATTGGCGACCGAGCGCGTCACATAGCGCGTCCGATCCCCGTGCAACCGGTCCAATAACGGCAATGGGTCTGACATTGCCAAGCCAACGGCCTGCCCCCACGGTAAACGCGGTCGCGTGCCCTCACTGACCAGACGACGCACGTGATAGCTGGGATGCGTGCACCAAGCCTGCATCCGCGCCATGACCAGTTCGGAGTGGTGATTGAGGAACGGGCGGATCGCCCATTCCATCGAAAATCTCTGGGTCAGCTCTTCGAATACATCCAGCGCCAAAGCGGGATGATCCAGGCCGATTGCACAAACCCAATCACCCAAGGGCGCAAAGATAAAGTCTCCGAAGTCGTCATCACTTTTGGCGGGGTCCAGAGGAGGCGGCAGCGCCCGCAGAATGACCGGTGCCACTGCCGGTAAATCGCCGGGCACCGATTCTTGCAGACACTCTGCAATCCACGCCATACGCTCTTTCAGTTCAAGCTCGGGCAAACGCGACATCACTTTCGCCGCGAATGCTTCTTCCTTGAAATCGGAATCAGCCTTGGCGAACAAGCCCGCAAGAAAGCTTACCTTTTCCGCGTTGAACAGCTGATCTTTCAGAGAAAAGTTCTGTGCCATACCTACATCGTCAGATTGGTGCCACCACCGTCCAGCAAAATGTTCTGCCCGACAATGAACCCGGCGTGTTGCGAGCATAGAAACGCGCAGGTCGCCCCAAACTCTTCCCTCGTGCCATAGCGTCTCGCTGGGATGGTTGCAGCGCGTTCAGCCCGTGCCTCGGCCATCGTAATACCTTTCTGCTCTGACACCCCGCCATCCAGCGCGTTCGCGCGGTCGGTGGCGTGGATACCTGGCAGCAGATTATTAATCGTCACGCCATGTGGCGCCACCTGGCGCGATGTGCCCGCAACATAGCCGGTTAATCCAGTTCGCGCCGCATTCGACAGGCCCAGCACCGCAATCGGCGCGCGTACCGACTGCGAGGTGATATTCACCACGCGACCCCAGCCCTTATCCATCATGCCCGGCAGCAGAGCCTTCATGAAAGCTATGGGTGTCAGCATATTGGCATCCAGTGCTTTGATGAAATCATCACGCTCCCAGTCCGACCACATGCCGGGCGGAGGGCCGCCCGCGTTTGTGACAAGGATATCAGCACCCTGCGCAGCACTTATCACCTCGGCCTGACCCTCTGGTGTGGTAACATCACATGCCACTGTCTGCACGGCAATGCCATATGATGATCGCAAACGCGTGGCTTCGGCCTCCAACGTTTCGGCTCCGCGCGCGTTCATCACAAGATCGACGCCGGCTTCGGCCAGCGCCTCGGCACAGCCCAATCCCAAGCCTTTGCTGCTGGCACAAACCAGCGCGCGTTTTCCGCGAATTCCCAAGTCCATTCTGACCCTCCCTATCTTCGGCACACATCTAACATCGGCCCGGCAAAGAAGGCCAGAATGGGATCTTGCGGATTAATAAAAGAACTCTTCACGCACGATCTTGCCATCGGCGACGTGATAAACACCGACCTCACGCATATCAAAGCTTTCACCGGTTTCTTTCACCTTGCCCTGCACTTCAAAGATCACGGCAAAGCGGTCGTCACCATGCGGGTACGGGCCACTGACGGACGCGCCCGATACTTCATGAGCGCCTTCCCACCATTCGTGCTTGCCACGAATGGCTTCCAATCCGTGCGTCTCGCGCCCCATGCCCGCAAAATCCTGTCCCTCAACAGAAACAGCATCCGAGGCATAAAGCTTCTCGAGGTTCTCCTTGGCTCGGTTTTCTCGGCAACCCGCAACCAATTCGTCTGCGATTTCTTTCAAATTCATTGGTCCACTCCATATTTTGTTCACTATATGTTCTTATTGCCATACCCCCATGATTCGAACCACCCCTTTGTCTTGCCTCGGCAGGATTCCCCGCCTATACGCGCGTTTATGCTTGATACCTCGAACCAACCCACCCTGCCGCCCGAGATTGCCCGTCGCCGGACATTCGCCATCATCTCGCACCCGGATGCGGGCAAAACAACGCTGACGGAAAAGTTCCTGCTTTACGGGGGTGCCATTCAAATGGCCGGTCAGGTGCGCGCCAAGGGTGAGGCACGGCGCACGCGGTCGGACTTTATGCAGATGGAGAAAGATCGCGGTATCTCGGTCTCGGCCTCGGCGATGTCCTTCGACTACGGGAATTTCCGGTTCAATCTGGTGGACACCCCCGGCCACTCGGATTTCTCGGAAGATACCTATCGCACGCTGACCGCCGTAGACGCCGCCGTCATGGTCATTGACGGTGCGAAAGGTGTGGAAAGCCAGACGCAGAAGTTGTTCGAAGTCTGCCGCCTGCGCGATCTGCCGATCCTGACCTTCTGTAACAAGATGGACCGCGAAAGCCGCGATACGTTCGAGATCATCGACGAAATTCAGGAGATGCTGGCCATCGACGTCACGCCTGCCGCGTGGCCGATTGGTGTGGGTCGCGATTTTATTGGTTGCTACGACATGCTGCGTGACCGGCTCGAGCTGATGGACCGCGCCGATCGCAACAAGGTGGCCGAAAGCATCCAGATCAACGGGCTGGATGACCCCAAGCTGGCCGAGCATGTGCCGGCTGAACTGCTGGACAAACTGCTGGAAGAGGTCGAGATGGCGCGCGAATTGCTGCCTAGACTCGACCCGCAGGCGGTGTTGGAAGGGCACATGACCCCGATCTGGTTCGGCTCGGCGATCAACTCATTTGGTGTGAAAGAGTTGATGGAGGGAATCGGCGCCTATGGCCCGCAGCCTCAGGTTCAGTCGGCAGAACCACGTCAGATCGCACCCGATGAGAAGAAAGTGGCCGGGTTCGTGTTTAAAGTTCAAGCCAATATGGACCCCAAGCACCGCGACCGGGTGGCCTTTGTCCGCATGGCAAGCGGTCATTTCAAACGTGGCATGAAGTTGACTCATGTACGGTCGAAAAAGCCGATGGCGATCTCGAACCCCGTCCTGTTCCTCGCGTCCGACCGGGAACTGGCCGAAGAAGCCTGGGCCGGAGACATCATTGGCATCCCTAACCACGGCCAACTGCGCATCGGTGACACGCTGACCGAGGGTGAGGCAATCCGAGTAACCGGCATCCCCTCCTTCGCACCGGAATTGCTGCAAACGGTGCGCGCGGGCGATCCAATGAAAGCCAAGCATCTGGAAAAAGCCCTGATGCAGTTTGCCGAGGAAGGCGCGGCCAAGGTCTTTAAACCCTCGATCGGCTCAGGCTTTATCGTCGGGGTTGTCGGTGCGCTGCAATTCGAAGTGCTCGCCAGTAGGATCGAGATGGAATACGGTCTCCCTGTGCGGTTTGAGGCGTCTCAATTCACCTCGGCCCGCTGGGTCAGCGGTGACAAGGCCGAGGTCGATAAATTCGTCAACGCCAACAAACAGCACATCGCGCATGACCATGACGGCGACATCGTCTATCTGACGCGTCTGCAATGGGATATTGACCGAGTGGTTCGTGACTATCCAGCGCTGAACCTGACCGCGACGAAGGAAATGATGACCTGACGGATTCCGCGGCCAATCCAGATAAGACCACATGGGGGATTGTGTCCACGATCCGCGCCCCGCGTGAAGATATTCTGCGCTTTGCCGCCCACCACCTCGATATCGGCGCGGACCGGCTTCACATCTTTCTGGATGCGCCGGTCCAAGGCGACATCACGGCCCTGCGCGAACACCCCCGGATCCGGGTGCGCACTTGCGATGCGGCGTTCTGGAAGCGTCGCGGTCGTGAGAGGCCGGACAAACATCAGGTCCGGCAATCGTCGAATGCCAATTTGATCTATAATCGGACCGATCTGGACTGGGTCGCGCATATCGACGTCGACGAGTTCCTTTGGCCGATGTCCCCGATCCCAGATCTGCTGAGCCAAATTCCGGATGACACCCCCGCCGTCCGCGTCCGCCCGATAGAGGCTTTAGCGGGGGGCGAGGACCTCTACAAAGCCTTCATTCCCGAAGGAAAGAACAGACAGGCGCTGGTCGAGTCGCTCTACCCCAAATTCGGCGCTTATGTTCTGGCCGGTTTCATGAGCCACATTCAGGGCAAACTATTCGTGCGCCGTGGCCTGAAAAAACTGAGCGACCGCATCCACAATCTTTATCAGCACGGCGAATTTCTACCCGTCAAAATCGAACTGCCGCAGATCGATCTCTGCCACCGCCACGCCCCGGATTGGGAGCATTGGCTGGCGCATTACCGCTTCCGCCTTGAACGCGGCTCGTACCAGGCCAGCCCGGATCGCCCGCGAAAGATCGGCGCGCTAGACAGGTTCGAATTGTTCACACTTCTGGAAGCCGAATACGGGCTAGATGGTCTTAAGGAATTCTATGATGAAATCAGTGCCGCTGACCCTGAGGTTCTAGAACGGCTTGAAGATAATGACATGATGCGCCATCGCCCGCTGGACCTGGACCGGAAAGTCGCGAAACACTTTCCCGGAAGCATCTGAATTGTTGCGGAAATCCCTGTTGTCGGCGGATATGGAACAGGTTAAGCCGACTTCATTTGACCCTGCCCCACGTTTTTGTTATGCCCGCGCCACAGCCGAAACGCGCATGGGGCGCATGGCCATCCGGGCCCGGCATTTTCTGACGCGCGGGCCAGGTCTAGTGTCCGCATGAACCGGACATACATGACAAAGTTTAACGAACTGAACCTGAACCCGAAGGTCCTCAAAGCCATTGAGGAAGCTGGATACGAAACTCCGACCCCGATCCAGGAAGGCGCAATTCCAGCCGCACTGGAAGGGCGCGATGTTCTGGGAATCGCTCAGACCGGCACCGGAAAAACCGCCAGCTTTACCCTGCCGATGATCACTCTGTTGGCCCGTGGGCGTGCCCGCGCACGTATGCCTCGCTCGCTAGTGCTGTGCCCGACTCGGGAACTGGCGGCACAGGTGGCCGAAAATTTCGACACCTACGCCAAGCACCTTAAGCTGACCAAAGCGCTGCTGATCGGTGGCGTTTCGTTCAAGGAACAAGATGCCCTGATCGATCGCGGTGTTGACGTGTTGATCGCCACTCCGGGCCGTCTGCTGGATCATTTCGAGCGTGGCAAACTGTTGCTGACCGGCGTGCAGATCATGGTTGTGGATGAGGCCGACCGGATGCTCGACATGGGCTTTATCCCGGATATCGAGCGCATCTTCTCGCTGACGCCATTTACCCGCCAGACCCTGTTCTTTTCAGCTACCATGGCTCCCGAGATCGAACGGATCACTGACACCTTCCTGTCGGCCCCCGCCCGTGTCGAGGTTGCCCGACAGGCCACAGCTTCGGAAACTATCGAACAGGGTGTGGTGATGTTCAAAGGCGGCCGTCGTGATCGCGAAGCCAGCCAGAAACGCAAAACCCTGCGCGCTCTGATCGATGCCGAGGGCGACAAATGCACCAACGCGATCATCTTCTGCAACCGCAAGACCGATGTAGATATTTGCGCCAAATCGCTGAAGAAATACGGCTATAACGCTGCCGCAATTCATGGCGATTTAGACCAGTCTCAGCGGATGAAAACGCTGGACGGGTTCCGCGATGGATCCTTGCGGTTGCTTGTTGCGTCAGACGTCGCGGCGCGGGGTCTGGATATCCCCTCGGTCAGCCATGTGTTCAACTTCGACGTTCCCGGCCATGCCGAGGATTATGTCCACCGTATCGGTCGTACTGGTCGGGCTGGACGTGAAGGCAAAGCGATCACGATCTGTTCGGGCCGCGATGAAAAGGCGCTGGCCGCGATCGAGAGCCTGATCCAGAAGGACATTCCGCGCATCGACAATCCGGTCAAGGCAGACGAGCCCAAGCCCGAAGCGCCAAAGCCTGAGAAAAAGGCCAAGGCCGCAGACAGCAAGAAAAGCGAAAGCCGGAAAGATCGTGAGCCCAAAAGTCGTGGCCGTGGGCGCCGCGACGATGGCGGGCCAGCAGTTGTGGGCATGGGGGATCACCTTCCCAGCTTTATCGCCCTCAGCTTTGACGAGCGTCGCGCCGGTTAGATCGCGAGTACAAGCGCCAATATCGACAGGCCCAATAACGCCATCCCGGCGACCTCTCGCCGGGTAATGGTTTCGCGGAAAAATAGCAGAGATGCGAACAGGCTTAGGATCAGTTCGATCTGACCCAGCGCCTTCACATAGGCCGCGTTCTGTAGTGTGAATGCAAAGAACCAGCAGAACGAACCGCATATGCTGGTCAGACCTACGAAGATCCCGGTCTGACGGGTTTCCCACACTGCGCGCAACTCGGCCCGGTCTCGCCACAACAGCCAAAGCCACATGCTGAGGAACTGGAACGTGACCACCGCAGCCAGCGTCACCAGTGCCCGGAACCACGCATCGATATCGCCCAGTTGCAGTGAGGCACCGCGATAGCTGACCGAGGAAAAGGCGAACAATACGCCTGACCCCAGACCAAGGCGCGAGGCTTTGTTTGTTAGATGTTGCCACCAAGCCCCGGTGCCTCCGGGTGTTTTTGACAGCAGCAGAACGGCCAACAATCCAAGCAGAATTGCTCCAAGCGCCCCGGTTGACACCTGATCGCCGAGGATGAGGAACCCAACGATAGCGGTTTGAATAACCTCGGTTTTCTTGAACGTAATCCCAACTGCAAAGTTACGCTGCTTGAACAGCGCCACAACGCAGATCGTGGCCAATATCTGCGAGGTCCCGCCGATTACCGCAAAGATCCAGAACTTCGCCGTCAACGCTGGTAATTCGTACCCTGTCGCGCCCAAAGCTATAATAAGCCCCAGCAAGGCCAACGGCATCGAATAGGCAAATCGTGCAAATGTCGCCCCGGCAGCCGTAAGTTTCGCACTGCTCAGCGATTTCTGCAGCATGAACCGCACCGTCTGGAACGATGCGGCTGCGATGGTGACGGGAATCCATAAACTCATGGTTTCCCTTCTGTCGTTAAATCAAGGCTTTGGCCAGAGCGGATGCGCCACCGGATCCTTGGCGCGCCAGAAATATTCCCGAAATATCTGCGCATATGAACGGTATACATAGGCCTCGTTACAAGCCAGATAGCGCTCTTTTCCTGCACGGTAGAGTGTCGGCAAACGGTACCACGGCGCGGCTGGATTCATATGATGAACGACGTGCAGGTTGTTGTTAAGAAACAGAAATGCAAGGATGCCACGGTCTTCAACAATCACAGTCCGGGCACGGGATTTCTCATGGGCGCGATGCTCCAGGAATGTGCGGATCTTGACCAGACCCAGCCCGATATATGCAGATAAGGCAAAGGCCCAAATCGGCATTTGCGAAAGTGCAGCGATCCAAAGCACCGCAACAACGCCGGGCAAATGTAGCGCCCATGCCAACAGAATCTCCCGATCCCCGCGCAATGCACCTCGTATTTCATCCCTCTGGAACGCAATCTGCCCAATTGCAGGCCCCAGAACCATCCGCCCAAGCAGAGTATTGTTCACCTGATACATCCGCCTCTGCCAACCGGCCAGAGACGCCCAGACCTGCGGGTCAAGATAGTTGGTCTCAGGGTCATCGTAAGGATCGGTCAGGTTCGCATCACAGTGATGCGCCAGATGCAGGTCCCGAAACCGATTGTATGGAATGAACAAGGTCAGCGGCAGTGCCATCAGCGCCTCATTTAGCCATTTCTGGCGAAAGGGATGCCCGTGCAGCGCCTCATGGGTCAGCGAGGAATGCAAAGCGGCGACCAGCCCCATGACTGGGATTGCCAGCCAAAGGGACACGCCAGCCAGCCAGAAGATCACGCCAAGCCAAACGGAGTAACACGCGAGGATCAGGGCAAATGTCGCCCACTCAGGCGATTTGGGTGTGGTGGGATCAGCCATTGCGGCCCCACGAAATCCCGGCCCATACGCGTTCGTAAATCACGTACATCGTCAGACCAATGGCCGTGTTGACCAGAGCAACCATTCCCCCAAGCGCTGCCGAGCCTGTAGCGATCAAACCAACCAGCGTCATCATCGCCAGTCCCATCGCATTCCACACCAGCGCTTTCACGACCGACCTGCGTCGCGTTTCCATTCCAGACCCCATTCTTGTTTTTGTAACACCAGCGTTACAGACACATCCAAAGGTCGGGAATTCTGAATATGATTAACAATTCACAACATAGGTGATATAAATGACCATATGATTGAAAAAATCGACAAACGGGATCGTGCCTCGCAGTTCCGGCAACGCCTGGCCAGGGCGATGCAAGATCGCGACGTAAGTCAGAGTGCGCTGGCACGTAGCATCGGTGTTGACCGATCAACTGTCTCACAATTGCTGACCGGAGCAGGCGCACGCCTGCCTAATGCGCATGTGGTTGGCAGCTGCGCCTCGGCGCTCGGGGTATCCGCCGACTGGTTGCTAGGCCTCTCCAACCGACCTGAAAGCGCGGCGGAATTGCTGGCCAGCTCCCTTACGCTGACTGAAGCCGCGCGAGCGCTTGTAGATGAGCGAATCTTTGAATGGCACCAAGAGGCCGCCGGCTACAAAATACGTTATGTTCCCGCCACCCTGCCCGACATGCTCAAGACCCGTGCAGTTTTGGAATGGGAATACGCTCCGCATTTGGGCCGTACTGCGGATCAAGCCATTGGCGCTTCGGCGGACCGGCTGGCCTGGATGCGTAGCGCACAGTCCGATTATGAAATTGCGATGCCGCTTTATGAGCTCCACAGCTTTGCTCACGCCACCGGATACTATGAGGGGCTGCCCCTGCAGGTCCGGCTGGATCAGATCGACCATCTGCTAAGCTTATGCAAACAGCTCTACCCCCGCCTTCGCATTTATCTATTTAATGCCAAACGGCTTTACTCTGCCCCGGTTACGATATTCGGTCCGCTTCTATGTGTATTCTATGCTGGAAGCCACTATATGGCCTTCCGCGACCGCGACCGGATTGAGGTGTTCACTCTTCATTTCGATCGGCTTGTGCGCGAGGCGGAGATGACCGCCCGTGATTTCCCAACGCATTTGCAGCAATTGCGTGCCGAAATTACACAGACATGACCTGAGCGATATCCTGTTGTATAGTCACTTGGCGCGAACCCATAGACATTCCGATCTGAGATGGAGGATGACGGGAATGGACGCACTCAAAACCGCAGAATACGCACGTGCCCTTTACACGGCTCATGGAGATCGGGCCGAGGCCGAAGCTGCGCAGAAAATGCGCGAAAGCCAAGCCGCCGGAAACCAGCAGGAGGCGCAGGACTGGAAAGCCGTCCGCAGCGCCATCCGCCAGATCCGCGGCCCCAATCAGGGCTGATCTACAGTTTCGGGTCAGGATTGACTGTATGACCATCCACCGCGATCACCTGACCCGACACCAGCCGCGCCGCATCTGACGCCAAAAATACAGCCATGTTTGCAATGTCCCGCCCCTCGACGAAGCGGCCCATGGACGTGCCTGAGGCGTAACCGTTGTAAACCTGATCCCGGGTCATGCCCTTTGCAACGGCTTCGCGTTGCAGCACGCCCTCCATGCGTGGTCCTTCTACTGAACCGGGGCAGATTACATTGCATCGGATTCCGTGCGGCCCCAGTTCCATCGCCAGCGTTTTGCCCAAGCCCACCATGCCCCATTTCGCCGCCGCATAAGGCGCGCGGTTGGGATAGCCGTATTGGCCTGCAGTCGAAGACGTGATCAGGATCGCACCACTCCTTTGCCGCTTCATTATTGGAGCAGCATATTTGGAACACAAAAACGCCCCTTCCAGATTTACTGAAAGACAAGAACGCCAATCAGTTAGAGGCACATCCTCAACCGCAGCGGTCGGCCCGGCGACCCCTGCATTCGCGCACAGCACGTCGAGCCCACCCCACGCGGCCTCAACTTCTTTGAATGTAGATGAAACAGCGATTTCATCCGAAACGTCCAATAGACTTTGCTTCCAGTCTGATGGACATTCTGCCAGCGCATCTGCGTCAATATCCGCCACCCAGACTTGCGCCCCGACAGCATCAAACGCCTCCGCCATTGCGCGACCGACACCCGAGGCGCCGGCAGTAATCAGAACCCGGCTGGTCATGCAGGTTTGCGGATCGCAGCGCCCGCACCTTCCGGATAAGGCAATCCGGCCTGCGCCTCAGCAATCCGCGCCATTGCAGCCTCGATTTCGGGTGATGGCGGACTGGGGCGGCGGGTTTCAAGGCTGACATGCAACAAAAAGCTTTCGCCAGTGGCCAACAACGTCTCACCTTCGTACATGCTGTGGAAGACATGCAGCTTCTTGCCCTGCCCCAACAGCATCTGCGTACGGCACTCGATCCGTGAACCGGCATGGGTCTCTTGCATATATCGGATGTGGTTCTCGGCGGTGAAATAGCTGCCGCCAGTGGAGATATACTCCATGTCGCAGCCGATTATCTCCATGAACCGATCCGTGGCGGCTGCAAAAGCTTCAAGGTATTTGGCCTCGTTCATATGGCCGTTGTAATCCGTCCAATCCAGCGGCACGGCGCGCGATAGCGTCAGAATGGGTTGGCTCAGATCCGCCTGATCCAGGGTCGGCAAGGCTCCCGGTTTCAGCGCCGCGTCATGTTGGTTCAACACCGCCCCGGCCCCGTAGTTCTGCGCCTTCAGCGCCCGCATCATGCCCACAAGGTTGTTGTCGCGAATGCGCTCCAACTCCCTAATTGAGTGCATGCCCGATTGTGCATCCGACTGATCTGCGATCATATCAACCAGTTCATCGGTGAACTCGGGCACGTCCATCAGCTTGGTCCAGGGCCATTTCAGCGCCGGACCAAACTGCGCCATGAAATGCCGCATCCCGGCTTCGCCCCCGGCCACGCGATAGGTTTCGAACAGCCCCATCTGCGCCCAGCGGATGCCAAACCCCATGCGGATGGCTTCGTCGATCTCCTCGGTTGTTGCGATACCGTCCTTGACCAGCCACAGCGCCTCGCGCCAGACGGCCTCAAGGAAACGGTCCGCGATATGCGCGTCGATCTCTTTTTTGACATGCAACGGAAAGAACCCGACCGAGGTCAGCAGTTCCTTCGCCTTCGCGACCATCTCAGGCGTATTTTTGTCTGTCGGCACAAGTTCGATCAACGGCAACAGATAAACCGGGTTGAATGGATGCGTGACCACGATCTGCTCGGGCCGCGACGCACCTTCCTGCAGCTCAGACGGTTTGAACCCGCTGGTCGAAGACCCAATGATGGCACCGGGGTCACATGCCTCCTGCAGGCCTTTGTAGACCTTCAGTTTCACGTCGCGCCGCTCCGGCACGCTTTCCTGAATCCATATGGCGCCGTCTACGGCGTCACCAATCTCATCATGAAAACTCAGCGCCCCCTCCGGCGGCAGGGGCACATCGCTCAGGCCCGGCAGGGAGCGGCGTGCATTATCCAGCACTTCGCCAATCTTGCGTTCCGCCTCCGGATCCGGATCAAACACCCGAACATCCCAGCCATTCAGGAGAAACCGCGCAGCCCATCCGCCGCCGATCACACCGCCACCAATGATTGCAGCAATCTTTTTCATATCGCTTGACCTTACACGTAGGGCGGGCTTCAGCCCGCCACTCCTGCCGGTGCCCGCTTGACCAGCCCCAGTTTCTCACGCACTTCCTGCGGCCCGATCACGCGCGCACCCATGCTTTCAATGATGCTGACCGCACGCTCGACCAACTGCCAGTTCTCGGCCAATACACCCTTCTCGAGCCACAGATTGTCCTCCAACCCGACACGCACATTGCCACCCGCCAGAACCGATGCCGCCACGTAGGCCATCTCATTTCGACCCAATGAAAACGCACTGAACGTCCAGTCTTCTGGCACGTTGTTTACCATCGCCATGAAGGTGTTCAGATCATCCGGCGCGCCCCAGGGCACACCCATGCACAGTTGCACCAGCGCATTCGGTTCCAGAACACCCTCTTTCACCAGTTGTTTGGCAAACCACAGATGACCGGTATCAAAGGCCTCGATCTCGGGCTTCACACCCAGATCGGTCATCATTTGCCCCATCGCGCGCAAAGCGCCGGGGGTATTGGTCATCACATAGTCGGCTTCGGCAAAGTTCATCGTGCCACAATCCAAGGTGCAGATTTCCGGCAAGCACTCGGCCACGTGTGCCACACGCTCGGTAGCACCAACCAGATCGGTTCCGGCCTCCGCCAATGGCAGCGGATTTTCGATCCCGCCGAACACCATGTCTCCGCCCATGCCAGCCGTCAGGTTCAGCACTGCATCAACCTCAGCATCACGTATACGGTCCGTCACCTCACGATACAGCGCCAGATCGCGCGACGGTGCACCCGTCTCAGGGTCGCGCACATGGCAGTGCACCACCGCCGCACCGGCCTTGGCTGCAGCAATCGCGCTGTCGGCGATTTGCTTGGGTGAGCGCGGGACATGAGGGCTGCGATCCTGTGTTCCGCCCGACCCAGTCACGGCACAGGTGATAAAGACTTCGCGGTTCATTTCCAAAGGCATGGCGTTTTCCCCAGCTTATACCCGGTTTTACCTAAGGTTTTCCCCAGGCTTCTCCCCGGATTCCGATTTGCGTCAACGCCAACTCTGGCGCAGCCTTGGACAAACCACTTGGCAGAATGCGAATCAGACTTGATGAAATCCGCAAAAAACATACTCCAACCTGAACATCGCGCCCTGAAAACGGCGGTGCTGGTGCTGGACGAATGCAACACGCTCAGCTTTGCTGCTGCGGTCGACCCGATGCGCGCGGCCAACCGATTGGCAGACCGACCCGCTTTTGACTGGGACTACGTCACCGCCACTGCTGAGCCCGCCATGTTAACGAGCGCTCTGAATGTACAAGGCATCCCTTTGGCACGCCTGCAAGGCTGCGACCTGATGATTGTCGTTGCGGGCTTCCAACTCGCGCGTCACGCAACGCCCAGCTTGCTTGCCGGTCTCCGCCGGATCGCCGCCTCTGGCGCCACAATGGCCGGGATAGATGGCGGCCCCTGGTTGCTGGCCGAGGCTGGACTGCTGGATGGTCACGCTGCGACGACGCATTGGGAGGACTTGGAGAATTTTTCTGGCCGCTTCCCAAATGTCGATGTGCGACCCGACCGGTTCACCGTGTCTGAAAACCGCCTGACCTCGGGCGGTGCTGTCCCAGCGATCGATATGATGCTGCACATCATCGCCGCCCGCCACGGTGCAGGATTTGCTGCCCGGGTCTCCGGACTGTTCCTCTACGAAGGCACATCCGAACCCTCAAAACCGCAAAGCCGTACCGGCGCACCGCATCGCCATACTGCCCTGACCGCCAAGGCAAACTCGCTGATGGAATCGTCTTTGGACGAACCTCTTCCGCTGGCTGACATCGCTGACGCTCTCGGCACCAGCGCCCGCACCCTACAGCAGCAATTCCGGCTACGCCTGAATACCACACCGCAAGACCACTACCTGCAGCTCAGATTGGCCGAGGCCCGCCGTCTCGTAGCCGATACCGACCTGCCGCTGATGGACGTGGCACTCGCCACAGGCTTCGCGTCACAATCCAGCTTCGCCCGGGCCTTCCGCACCGCGCATGGCCTATCGGCCCGCGACCTCAGGCAAGACCGCACACAACCCACCCATCACTGAGGCGATCCAGCTTCATCTGGTCAAAAATACCTCGGGGGAGTCGCCAAAGGCGACGGGGGCAGAGCCCCCATCCCTTCAATATGGCATCGGAAACGCCCGGTGCGCCGCACTGATCTCGGCCATCACTTCGGGCGAAAGCTTCAGATCCTTGCCCACCAGAACATGCTCCAACTGCGCCACCGTCGTCGCGCCAAAAATGGTCGATCCCATAAACGGCCGGCTGCAACACCACGCCAGGGACATGTGCACCGGATCCAACCCGTGTCGCTGCGCGATATCCAGATAAGCAGCCACAGCATCATACACGCGATCCGTTTTGCGCCCACCCATATTCGGGACTAACGCCATGCGTGATCCTTCTGGAATAGCACCACCTTGATATTTCCCCGTGAGAAAACCCGCCGCCAAGGGTGAGAACGACAGCAACCCGACATCTTCGAGCAGACACAATTCAGCCAGATCCGTATCGAACAACCGGCAGAGCAGCGAATACTCGTTCTGGATCGACGCGACCCGAGGTCCGCCGACCTCATCCGATGCCCGCAACCACTGCGCGGTGCCCCATGCGCTCTCGTTCGACAGACCAAAGGCGCGGATATTTCCTTTATCCACCTGTGCTTGCAGCGCCACCAGACTCTCGCGCATCTCATCCACGATCTCATTCCGGTTGTGCCCCAAGGGCGCATAGTCCCAGTTCTGCCGGAACATGTAGCTGCCGCGATTTGGCCAATGGAACTGATAGAGGTCGATGACATCCGTCTGCAATCGACGTAATGATCCTTCAATCGCCTCAGGAATGGTTTCTTTCGAGATCGGAGCCCCATTGCGCGCATGCACGAACCCCTCACCGGAATGCTTCGTGGCCAGCACATAGTCCCCACGCCGCGAGGGATTGGCGGCATTCCAGTTGCCCAGAATCTCTTCGGTACGCCCGATTGTTTCCTTGGAAATTGGATTCACCGGATACATCTCGGCGGCGTCGACAAAGTTGATTCCACCCGCAAGCGCCGTATCCATCTGGCGGTGCGCCTCGGCTTCCGATGTTTGTGTACCAAAGGTCATTGTGCCCAGACATAAATCCGACACCATGATCCCGGTACGCCCCAAAGGCTTCATATCCATTTAAAATCTCCCAAAAAAATTAATGCTGCCGATCAAGCCTCGGCCTTCTTCTCCCATCGTCCGGATTCCTCGGACCAATATTGAGCCGTGCATCCTGAGCCGATCAGGGATTTCCATTGCCCACGCGCATGTTGCACCGCCTCCGGGTCGTTGCCGTCAAACAGAATACAGACACGCTCCAACGCCGAAACCTCGTCCGCCTCAATCGGCGCCCCATCGACGGCCATCACGCAAGTCGCCCCATTGGCGGCCTCTGGTCCGGTCGTCAGCAAAATCGGCTGCGCCGCGTCATGCGGGCCACCTTCACGGCCATGTGGCAGGAACCCCTCTTCGGGACCCAGCCACAGTTTTTCATCCAGCCAGTCCATCCGCGCTGGGTCAGTCCCCCGAACGGCAATCCGCCACCCGGCCTGCCGCGCCTTGTCCAACAGCACAGGCAGGGTGTGCTCCAACGGCTGACGAGTCAGGTGGTAGAAATAGACCGCGCCCACAGATCTATTCGCCCGTGGTCTCGAAATTGTCCTGTACGAAGCGGCTTAGCGCACGGACGCCCCAGCCGGTGGCCCCTTTGGGCGCATAAGACGTCTCGGAGGACACCGAGGCCACACCAGCGATATCGAGGTGAATCCAAGGTGTCTCTTCCTTGACAAAGCGCTGCAGGAACTGCGCCGCGGTGATCGAACCGGCTGGCCGTCCCCCTACGTTCTTCATATCCGCAATGCGTGATTTTAGCTGCTTGTCATAACCTTCGCCCAATGGCAGCCGCCATGCGCCTTCATCCTCGGCCCTGGCGGATTTCAGGAAGGCATCACAGAACGTGTCATTGTTCGAAAACACACCGGCATTCTCATGCCCAAGTCCGATGATCACTGCCCCCGTCAAAGTGGCCAGATCGATCATGCCCACCGGCTGGAACCGA
Organism: Ruegeria sp. CL5; assembly: GCF_056536485.1. Classification (NCBI taxonomy): domain Bacteria; kingdom Pseudomonadati; phylum Pseudomonadota; class Alphaproteobacteria; order Rhodobacterales; family Roseobacteraceae; genus Ruegeria; species Ruegeria sp. CL5. Next base: position 426,361 of record NZ_JBQFPS010000002.1, on the reverse strand, counting down.
TCCTGTGCGTACCACATGACGTCGCACAGAACCAAACGACCCTCTGCGTCGGTGTTGATGATCTCAACAGTGTCGCCTTTCATCGATTTGACGACATCACCGGGGCGTGAAGCATTGCCCGACGGCATGTTCTCGACCAACCCGACCAGCCCAACGACATTGGCCTTGGCCTTGCGCTTGGCCAGCGCACGCATGGTTCCGGCAACAACACCCGCGCCGCCCATGTCCATGGTCATGTCTTCCATGCCACCCGCGGGCTTCAGCGAGATACCCCCGGTATCGAACACAACACCCTTGCCGACCAAGGCCAGCGGCGCGTCATCCTTGTCACCACCATCCCACTGCATCACCACAACTTTCGAGGGACTGACTGAGCCCTGCCCGACGCTCAGCAGCGTGCGCATGCCCAGTTCGGCCAACTTGTCTTCTTCCAGAACCTCGACCTTCAGGCCCAGCGATTCCATCTCGACCAACCTGTCCGCGAATTCGGTTGTCGTCAGCACATTTGCGGGTTCATTTGTCAGATCCCGTGTCATGCGCACCCCATCCGCGACGGCATAGAGCGGCGCAAATGTGGCCTCGGCCTCCTCGGGCTTTGAATGACCGATGACAATCTCGCCCAACAGATCAGATTCCTTGGTTTTGTGGACATCAAAATCGTAGGCCCTCAGAACCATGCCCAAAGCCAACTCTTCGATTCGCGCGTGGTTGGCGGCCATGACCAGCACGGATTTACCAGCAGACAGCTTTGCCAGATTAGCCCCGGCCTTTCGTGCTTCGTCGAAATCGGGTCGGCGCGGCAGGACCAAAATATCCAGCGCCTCGGCCTCCATTCCTGCCGGCCATGCGAGCGAGATTACATCACCCGATTTCACTTTGCTGAAACGCTCGCTTTCTACCAGCCGTGCAATTCCACCTTTGGTCAACCGATTGGCCCGTCGCGCGGCAGGGCTCATCTTGCCATCGGCGGGAATGAGAATGGCCACGCGCCCTTCGGCCTGCGCCATCGCATCAAGGTCAAAAGGGGTGAAACGGACGGGCATGAGACTGCTCATATCATTCTCCTGAAATATGCGTTGCATAAGACCTAGCCCGCGCAGCCACCATTGACCAGATAGCAGTTTTCCCCGCCGACCAATTGCATTATGGTCGCGCGAAAATAACGGCAGGCTCGGGGGAGAGAACGTGACACCAATCGGCAGTTACAGGCCGTCGCGCATGATTCAATGCCCGATCGTGATTCTTGAATGCCGGGGTCTGACGGGGATGACCACGTGATCCTCGACCGCTATTTTGCCCGCCGCTTTATTCAGAGTTTTCTTGTGATCGGCGGTATTTTTCTGACTCTGATGATCCTGATCGATCTGATCGAGCAGGTGCGCCGGTTTGACGGCTTAGGTCTGAGCTTTGGGCAGTTGCTGCAGTTGACGCTGCTAAACACGCCTGCAGCGATCAGCGAGATGCTGCCGTTGCTCATGATCCTTGCCACAATCGCGTTGTTTGTTGGCCTTGCCCGCAGTTCAGAATTGGTCGTAACCCGCGCCATCGGCCGATCCGGCATTCGTGCGCTCCTGGCCCCGGTATTGCTGGCGTTGACAATAGGTGCACTTGCTGTGGCTATGCTGAACCCGATTGCGGCCGCAACGTCCGAGGAGCTTCAACGTCTGTCGGATAGTTATCGCAACCAGGGCAGCTCAGCCCTTTCGATCAGCCGCGAAGGGCTTTGGCTGCGCCAGGGTTCAGCCAATGGCCAGTCGGTGATCCACGCAACCGGCACGGTCAACGGAGATAGGTTCGCCTTGAAAGACGTAACCATCACCACATTCGCACCCGACGGTAAACCGAACCAACAAATTTCAGCCCAACAGGCCGATCTTGAGGATGGGTTCTGGACCCTGCATCAGGCCAAGATCTGGCCTATTCAGGATGACCTTAACCCCGAAGCAAATTCCAGCACGCACGAGGTACTGAACCTCCCGACAACGCTGACACGAGAACGGATTCTGGACACTTTGGGGCAGCAGGATTCAGTATCCGTCTACGACTTGCCGCAATTGATCCGCGATCTGGAAGAGGCCGGATTTTCCACCAAACAATATGAAGTCTGGTTGCAGGTACAGCTCGCCCGTCCGCTGTTTCTGGTCTCAATGGTTCTGATCGGTGCGGCCTTTACAATGCGCCATGTCCGGTTTGGTGGCACGGGTGTTGCCGTACTAACTGCCGTTTTGCTGGGGTTCGGCATTTATTTCATTCGAAACTTTGCGCAAATTCTTGGCGAGAATGGACAATTGCCGATCCTTGTTGCGGCCTGGGCTCCACCTTTTGCGGGTATCCTTTTGTCACTGGGTCTTTTGCTTCATGCGGAGGACGGCTGATGCGCCCTATCCTCTCCTTACTACTTTCGACCGCATTGATCCTGTCCCTGCCTGCTGTTGCTATGGCACAGTCGGAAGTGCCAGGCGCCACCAACGACACCGGTACGGCTGAGCAAAATCAACCAGCCCTACTTGTGGCCGATGAGATTTTCATCACCCCGGACCGCAAACTGGTCGCCGAAGGAAATGTCGAAGCTTTTCAGGGCGACGTGAAACTAACAGCCCAAAGCGTCACCTATGATCGTGAAACAGGTGAGCTGACTCTGGTCGGCCCGATCCGGATCGATCAAGGTGGGGACAGTACATTGCTGGCCGATTCTGCACAATTGGATAGCGGCATCCAGAATGGCCTGTTGATGGGCGCGCGTATGGTATTTGAGCAGCAGGTTCAGATCGCTTCGGTCCAAGCTACCCGGGCGGTGGGGCGATACACACAGTTCAGCAAAGTGGCGGCAACCTCGTGTCATGTCTGCGCAAACGGCACCCCTCCGATCTGGCAAATTCGCGCACGCAAAGTCACGCATGATCAGCTCGAAAGGCAGCTGTATTTTGAAGGCGCCCAGTTCCGCATTCTGGATGTACCTGTCTTTTATTTCCCCACCCTGCGCCTGCCCGATCCAACTCTCGAACGCGCGACAGGTTTCTTGGTGCCATCAATCCGCACAACCTCACAGTTGGATACTGGCGTACAGGTCCCTTATTTCTTCAAGATCGGGGATCACAAAGACCTGACGCTGACGCCCTATCTGTCATCCAAAACCCGCACCCTCGGATTCCGGTACAGACAGGCGTTCAAATCCGGTCGCATCCGATTAAGAGGCGCCTATACGCGAGACGATCTTCGACCTGGCAAAGATCGCGGATACCTCTTTGCAGATGGTCGTTTCAGCCTGGGAAACAGCTATCGACTGACGTTTGACATCAAAACAACCTCGGACGACTCGTATCTGGCCGACTATGGCCTGCCCGATTTTGATCGCCTGCGCAGCGAGATCGCCCTTGAAAGGATAAAACGCGACACTGCGTTCAAAACCGGCTTCATCCACTACAAAAGCCTGCGGGATAGCGAAAATGAGGAAGAGATCCCCTCTCGCGTCTTCGATCTCAACTATCGAAAACGTTTGTTCCCAAAGGCGCTCGGGGGTGAAGTTCAGCTGGCCTTTCTTGGACACACTCACACACGCACCAGTGATGAAGATATTGTTGGGCGCGATGTCGCCCGCGCAACTTTTGACGCTGAATGGCTGCGCAATTGGACCCTCACAAACGGGCTACGTGCAGAGGCCCAACTAGGCGCAGCTATTGACACGTTCAACATCAGAAATGACAGCAGTTATCCGAACAATGTGACGCGCTCGACGCCGCGCGCGGCCTTTACTTTGCGCTACCCAATGTTGCGGCGCGAGCAATCTGGCGCAACGCAAATTCTGGAACCTATTGCACAAATCGGTTGGACACATGTTTCGGATAACGATGTGCCTAACGACGAAAGCACATTTCAAGAATTCGATCAGGGCAATCTGCTCGCGCTTTCGCGATTTCCTGCACCGGACCGGCGCGAAGATGGCACAACCGCGGTGATTGGCTTGAATTGGTCCCGCTACAACGCTGATGGTTGGCGGGCACTCGCAACAATCGGGCAAGTTTTTCGGTCCGACGCAGATCCGGATTTCACATTGACTTCAGGGTTGCAGGGGACGAAATCGGACATTCTGCTGGCCGGTCAACTTGACAATGGCAATGGACTGACATTGGCAGCACGTGGACTGCTTAACAGTGATTTCAGCTTTACCAAGGCCGAGTTGCGCGCAGCTTGGATAAAAGGGGATACTGCATTAGCTGCCGGTTATATCTGGCTCGAGCCAGACCCTGCTGAGCTCAACAACGATAAAATTTCAGAACTGCGTGCTTCAGGGCGCTATCGTGTGGACCAGAACTGGCTGACCCGCGCCAGCGCGCGCTATGATTTCAGCGAATCTGAGCCACTCCGCCTGGGATTTGGTTTGACCTACCAGAATGAGTGCGTGCAGGTGAATGTGAACGTCAACAGACGCTTTACCTCCACATCAAGTATTGAGCCTTCGACGGAATTCGGCTTTACCGTAGCCCTGACAGGGTACTCCGTCGAAGGCAATGGACAAAAGTTTAAGAGAAGATGCAGTTGATCTCAGGTTTCACAAAATCTCTTCGCGCGGGCTATCGTAATTCGGTCCTGCCGGTATTGGCCGCCGCGTTTGTTGCCCTGGCGACACCCCCGGCCCAGAGTCAAAGCCTTTTCTCTCCTGCAATCCGGGTCAATCAAGACATTGTCACTTGGTATGAACTGCAACAGCGCCAACAGTTTCTGGATCTTTTGGGTATCCCCGGCAGTTCCGACACAGAAGTCCGCAATGCATTGATCGATGACAGGCTGCGTAAACAGGCTATGCGTGATGCCGGGATTCAGGCGACGCCGGAAGATGTTCAATCTGGAATTGATGAATTCGCCTCACGCGGCAACCTAAGCACGGACGAGTTTCTAAGACTACTGAACGAAGAGGGTGTTTCCACGGAAACCGTACGGGATTTCGTGGCCGATCAATTATCCTGGCGGGATTATGTCGCCACTCGCTTTTTGTCGCAGGCCCGGCCGAGCGAGGATGAAATCAATCGCGCACTGGGACAGGGCGGCGGCGGCGGCTTGCAGGTTTTATTGTCAGAAATCATCATTCCAATAACCCCACAAACACTGGCTCAAGCCGAGGCTCTGGCCGACGAAATTGCATTGCTCCCCGATCAGGAGAGCTTTTCGGCCGCCGCAACACAGTACTCAGCAGCGGCTACACGTGAAAATGGTGGGCGGCTCGAATGGCTTTCGATTACAAATCTGCCACCCGCTCTGCAGCCGGTCATCCTGGGCCTGAAAAACGGTGAGATTACCGATCCGCTTGCGCTGCCAAACGCTGTGGCGCTATTCCAGATGAGGGGTATCCGTGAAACAGCGGGCAGCGCGCCGCGATATTCCGAAATCGACTACGCCATCTATTACCTCCCAGGTGGCCGCAATACAGATACGCTCGCAAAAGCCACCAAACTCAAGGAAGAGATCGACACCTGCGATGATCTCTATGGATTGGCCAAGGGTCAGTCGCCGGATATTCTTGATCGTAACACCGCTAAACCGTCTGAGATACCACGCGATGTTGCATTGGAACTGGCCAAACTTGACCCAAATGAGGTTTCAACTGCACTGACACGAAACAACGGTCAGACGCTGATGTTCCTGATGCTGTGCAACAGAACCCGCGATCTGGGTGAAGAAACGACCCGAGTGGACGTAGCCAACGCGCTGACACAACAACGCTTACAGGCTCTTGCAGACAGCCTGCTGGAACAGCTCCGAGCCGAAGCCGTCATTATCGAGCAATGACACCACCTATCGCACTCAGCTGCGGCGAACCTGCAGGAATAGGCCCCGAGATCGCGGCCAAAGCCTGGCAATCATTGCGCGATGAATGCCCGTTCTTCTATATCGGCGATGCCTCGCACCTCCCGGCAGGCACTCCGATCACTCGGATATCCGACCCAGCAGAAGCCCGTGCAGCAAGCGCCACTGCCCTGCCCGTTCTGCATGTCGAGTTTTCGTCTATTAATACACCCGGACATCCCGAAGCCAAAAATGCGCCCGCTGTCGTTGATGCTATTGAACGGGGTGTCGAGTTGGTCCAATCCGGTGCAGCATCGGCGCTTTGTACAGCACCGATCCACAAGAAGGCACTGATCGATGGGGCTGGATTTGCATTTCCGGGACATACCGAATTCCTAGCCTCACTGGCGGGACAGTCGCGCGCCGTGATGATGCTCGCGAGCGATCAATTGCGGGTGGTACCAGCCACCATCCATATTCCGCTATCGCAAGTCACAAGCGCGCTCACTCCGGCAGTTTTGCGTGAAACGATCGAGATCACCGCACGGGGTTTGCGCGACCAGTTTGGCATCCCCAATCCCAGAATCGCCGTGGCTGGATTGAATCCCCACGCGGGCGAAGAGGGAAAGATGGGGACTGAGGAGCTCGACTGGATCGCGCCGCTGATCGCCGATCTCTCCTCCAGTGATTATTCGGTGACCGGCCCGCACCCCGCAGATACCATGTTCCACGCCGCGGCACGTGCGCGCTACGACGCGGCGATTGCAATGTATCACGACCAGGCGCTGATCCCGATCAAAACGCTGGATTTTGACCGAGGTGTAAACGTGACGCTGGGCCTGCCCTTCGTCAGAACCTCGCCAGATCACGGCACGGCCTTGGACATTGCAGGCCAAGGCATCGCAAACCCAACCAGCCTGATCGAGGCGCTCAGACTGGCCCAGAAGATGGCGCAATCTCGCTAATGCTTCATCTGGCCAAAAATATCCCCGCCGGAGGCAAAAAATATCTGGCGCACCAAATCCAATCCGAACAACGATAAAGCCATGAGCGCCATCGACTCCCTCCCCCCGCTGCGCGAGGTTATCGCCACCCATCAGCTCTCGGCCCGCAAATCGCTGGGTCAGAACTTTCTGCTCGACCTCAACCTGACGGCAAAGATCGCGCGGCAGGCCGGAGACCTGGACGAATGCGATGTCCTTGAGATCGGGCCGGGACCTGGTGGTTTGACCCGTGGCCTGCTGTCTGAGGGGGCCCGCAAAGTCGTCGCCGTTGAAAAAGACACTCGCTGCATCGCAGCCTTGAACGATATTGCCGCCGCTTATCCCGGCAGGCTCGAGGTCATCAACGGTGATGCGCTGGAAATCGATCCATTGGCCCATCTGACGCCTCCAATTCGCGTGGCCGCGAACCTGCCTTATAATGTCGGGACCGAGCTTCTGGTCCGCTGGCTCACCCCGCCCGATTGGCCACCTTTCTGGCAAAGCCTGACCCTTATGTTCCAGCGCGAAGTGGCCGAGCGGATCGTAGCCCAACCCGGCAGCAAGGCCTATGGCCGCCTTGCCATCCTCGCCCAATGGCGGGCCGAAGCGCGCATCGCGATGTCCCTGCCGCCCGGAGCGTTCACACCTCCACCGAAGGTCTCCAGTGCGGTGGTTCACCTGACAGCGTTGCCCGAGCCCCGGTATCCAGCGGACGCCCGCACCCTGTCCCGCGTGGTCGCGGCGGCCTTCAATCAACGTCGCAAGATGCTGCGTGCCTCGCTCAAAGGTACGGCCCCGGATATCGAAGACCGCCTGCTTGCCGCTGGTATCAAACCCACTGAACGCGCCGAGCAGATTCCGCTGGAAGCTTTCTGTGCCTTGGCTCGCGAAATTCAGAAACCCTGATCGCAATAAAAAGCCCCAGGTAAAAACCTCGGGGCTTTTGTCGGCGTGAGCCGATCTTATTCGGCCGCTTCTGGTGCGTCGCCTGTATCGGCGGGCGTATCCTCAGCTGCAGGCGGTGCTTTGGGCTTGCGCGCCCGCGGTTTACGCGCCGGCTTTTCCTTCTTCTCCTGAGCCGGAGCTTCGGCACCTTTGCTTTCGGGTGTCTCGACCAACCCACTTTCAGGTGTCGGTTCGGCCGAGGCGAAATCCATCACATCAGGTTGTGGAGCTTCGGCAGGGTCCGCCTGACGAGCCGCTTCGCGCTCCTTACGTTCGGCGCGCTCACGGTCACGTTCAGCTTGCCGTTCGCGGTTCTGGCGCTCTTGCTCTTCGCGGCGCGCTTCGATCTCGCGCTGCGCCTCGCTCAGCATGCGCAGGTAATGCTCGGCGTGTTGCTGAAAGTTCTCGGCCGCCACACGGTCATTCGACAGCTGTGCGTCGCGCGCCAGTTGGTTGTATTTGTCAATGATCTGCTGCGGTGTGCCACGCACTTTGCCCTCAGGACCCGAGCTGTCGAAAACCCGGTTTACGACGTTGCCGCCAGAAGGACGATTGCGGTTGTTCTTGGCCCGCGAGCGGGATTTGGAAGATCTCATCTTACTTTACGTCAGCCTTATCAATTCACTGTCGATCAACCCGTATCTAACGCTGCTCAGTGGCTTTGTGCCGTTACGCGCTATCGACTTTTTGGGCTTGGCGTCAGGGGTGCGCTGAAACAGCGTCAACCTCGCCGACTAATCCTGAGTAAACATGTCCAGAGCGCTCAGACAAGAGGATTCTCACAATTGTCGCAGCTTTTTTACATCAATCGGCATTTTTCAGCTTCAGATTCCCCTGGATGGTGGCATTCTTGCCCCTACAACCCGGTCACGCCCGTCCAGGTCAGGAATCACCTGCGTGCGCGTCAGTCCAGCGGCATCAAATAACGCTGATACATAAGCGCCTTGTGTTGGACCGATTTCTACCAAAATACGCCCGCCAGGCATCAGATAATCTGGGGCCGAGGCCGCTATACGACGGTACGCATCCAATCCGTCGCCCTCATCCGTCAAAGCCATGCGCGGCTCATGTTCACGTACTTCCGGCGAAAGATCATTCATTTCTTCCGCCGAAATATAAGGCGGATTCGAAACAATCAGGTCAAATTGCCCCTGAATGTTTTCAAACCAATCCGACCGCCGAATCTCCAAACGCGCCTGAACTTGATGCTGAACAGCATTGGCGCTGGCCTGCAGGCAGGCCGCTTCGCTCAAATCCACCCCGACGCCCGAGGCGCTCGACCGTTCAGCTAGCAAGGTAATCAAGATACAGCCCGAGCCCAAACCCAGGTCCAGAACATGATCGAACGGTTCACTTAGAGCTGCTTCGATCAAAGCTTCGGTTTCGGGACGAGGGTCAAGTACATCGCGGCTGACCCGGAACCGACGACCATAGAATTCGCGCTCGCCCAGAAGGTGCGACACCGGCACCCGGATGGCACGAAGAGAAATCAACTGGTCATAGCGCTCTGCGATATCAACGGGCAGTTCCTCGGGTGCGATCAGCGTCACACGGCTGGCCTCGATCCGTGCCGCATGGGCCAGCAGCACCCGCGCATCCCGCGCCGGATCGGGCACCCCTGCCGCGCGCAAACGCGCGGTGGCCGCTACCATGGCCTGCGCAGCTGTCAGTGCCGCAATCATTGCGCCATCTCGGCCAGCAGCCGGGCCTGATCATCTGCGGTTAGCGCATCAATCACCTCATCCAGATCGCCCTGCATCACCTGATCCAGCTTATAGAGCGTCAGGTTGATGCGGTGATCCGTCATACGACCCTGTGGGAAATTATAAGTCCTGATCCGTTCCGACCGGTCACCCGAGCCCACTTGGCTGGCGCGATCCGCTGACCGCTCACTGTCGATCCGCTGCCGCTCCAGATCGTAAAGGCGCGTTTTCAGCACCTGCATCGCAATCTCACGGTTGCGATGTTGCGATTTCTCGGAGCTGGTCACCACGATACCGCTGGGCAGATGCGTGATCCTCACCGCCGAATCCGTCGTATTAACGTGCTGCCCACCCGCGCCGGAACTGCGCATCGTGTCGATGCGGATGTCATTCGCGTCGATCTGGATGTCTACATCCTCAGCCTCAGGCAAAACCGCGACGGTCGCTGCCGAAGTGTGAATACGCCCGCCGCTTTCGGTTTCGGGCACACGCTGTACCCGATGCACGCCAGATTCATATTTCATCCGCGCAAAGACGTTGTCGCCCTTGATATGAGCCACTACTTCTTTGATCCCGCCGAGATCCGAGGCCTGTTCCTCGATGATTTCAAACTGCCAGCCACGCGCCTCGGAGTATCGCTGGTACATCCGCAGCAGGTCTCCGGCGAACAGAGCCGCCTCATCGCCACCTGTACCGGGCCGTATCTCCAGCATCGCCGGGCGCGCATCCGCCGCGTCTTTGGGCAATAATGCCAGCTGCAAGGCATGTTCGGCCTCGGGGATTCGCGCCTGCAGTTCGGGAATTTCCTCCTCGGCCAGCTCTTTCATGTCTGGGTCGGCCAGCATCGCTTCGGCCTCGGCCAAATCGGAGACCAACAAACGCCATGCCATGATCTGATCAACCACCGGCTTGAGGTCCGAGTATTCTTTAGCCAAGGCCGCAATATCTCCGCCCGATGCGCCATCAGCCATGGCCGCTTCGAGATATTGGAATCGCTGGGTGATCTGTTCTAGGCGTTCTTCGGGGATCATCCGCGCGGTGTCTATCATCCGGGGGCTTTGGTCAAGGCCTTGCCTTGTGCTAGGCTTAGCGCATGAAACAACTGATCCTGGCCCTGACACTTGTTGCAACTCCTGGTATGGCCGACGTTATTGGCCCCGGGGGCAAGGTGCAGGACTGCTATTGCACCGACAAATCAGGCACCCGCGTCGAATTGGGAGAGATGATCTGCCTGCAGGTCGACGGCCGCATGTTCATGGCCCAATGCCAGATGTCGTTGAACGTGCCCATGTGGCGTGAGGTGCAGGAGGGGTGTTTGTCGTCAGGGTTGCAGCAAAGCAACCCAGTGGGTGACCCGCTGTCGATTGACGCCGAAATCTTTCCGACCAAATCTTGAGCGCGCATAGATGCGCAGCTTATCCCCGTCATGCTGAACGGTGGTGTAGTCGGGAAACCCGAATACCTTGGAACGGATGACATAAGTTATCATTCCCTCTTCGATCGAACCTGCCAGCACGGTCGTGCGCGGCGTCGAGCGGGCGATATGATCGAGTTGCTCCATCGCTTCCGGGGCTGCCTCAACGACCCGCACTACGCCGTTCCTAAAATCTCGATCCAATCCTTCGGGGGCAACATGCCAGCGCGTTGGGTCAGACGGCGCAAGGCGAACATATGCACCCATCGCAATGCCCACCGAAATCAACAGCCAAAGCACCATTTTCATCTGCCCTTCGATCCCTTTGCGCAAAGCCTACCCGGTCCGAGGGCGACCAACACCCCTATCGTGGCGTCACGCCCGGCAGAATGCACAGCATCTCGAACAGCAGATTTGCTGCCGTCAGCGCCGTATTGCCCGACGGATCATAGGGCGGAGAGACCTCGACCAGATCGCAGCCAACCACGTTCATGCCCGCCAGCGCATGGATCAGTTGCAGCGCCTGTGGCGTTGTCAGACCCGCGATCTCGGGCGTGCCGGTGCCGGGCGCATAAGCCGGGTCGAGGCTGTCGATATCGTAGGTGATATAAACCGGATGATCCTCGACCGTCTTGCGGATAAGTGAGCCGATTTCGGTCAGGTTCTGTTGCCACAGCTCCCACGCCGGGTACTGGCGAAAGCCCCAGCCCTGCGCCTCGGTAAAGTCGCTGGCGGCATAGCCTGATCCGCGAATGCCGATCTGGAAGGTCGTGTCAGGAACGATCAGCCCTTCCTCATAGGCGCGGCGGAAGACAGTGCCATGGGTTTCCTTCTCGCCAAACATCTCGTCATTGACATCAGCATGAGCGTCCACATGCACCAGAGCGACCGGCCCGTGTTTGGCCGCCATTGCCCGCAGGATCGGCAGGGTGATCGAATGATCCCCTCCCATCGCCACCGGGGTCACGTCCTGCGCCAGAATGCCGTCATAGCTGTCCTTGATGATCTTCAGGCTGTCCGCCAGAGAGAAGGTGTTGATCGCCAGATCCCCGATATCTGCGATTTGCAAATGCTCAAACGGGGCCGCCCCATTGGCCATGTTATAAGGTCGGATCATCGCACTTTCGCTACGGATCTGCTTGGGCCCGAATCGCGTTCCCGAACGCCAGGACGTACCGATATCCATCGGAACGCCCAGGATCGCCACATCCAGCCCTTCAAGCGACGACGCCTGCGGCAGGCGCATGAATGTATTCGGCCCCGAAAACCGCGCCAGATCATTGCCTCCAATGGGTTGGTTATATTCGGTCATGTACTGTCTCCGATCCGGTGCCTCACCAAGCAGATACCGGTATTATGCCTAACCAAAGGTTAAGGCTTCACCAGCTTGTTCCACCCCAACAGGCAAATGATCTGCGTCGCCACATGGGCCCCCGCAATCGCCGTTGCACCGGAGGTATCGTATGGCGGAGAGACCTCGACCACATCGCCACCTTTGATGTTGATCCCGGCAATGTCCCGCAGGATGATTTGTGCTTGAATGGAGCTCAGCCCACCCCAGACCGGTGTCCCGGTGCCCGGGGCAAAAGCCGGGTCCAGACCGTCTATGTCAAAGCTCAGATAAACGGGTCTGTCGCCCAATATCCCTTTGATCTTCTGCGCCACAGCGGCGGGACCGGATTCGTAAACTTCGCGCGCATCGATGATGTTGACGCCTAGCGTGTCCTCATTTGTGGTGCGTATCCCCACCTGAACCGAATGTTTCGGGTCCACGATCCCCGATTTCACGGCCTTGTAGAACATCGTCCCGTGATCCACGCGGGACATATCATCATCGGCCCAGGTGTCCGTATGCGCATCGAATTGCAGCAGCGACATCGGCCCATATTTCTCGGCATAAGCTTTGAGGATCGGGAAGCTGATATAATGATCCCCGCCCAGCGTGACCGAAGCGACATCGGCCTTCAGAATGGTACGGATGTGGTCGGTCAGCGTGTCGGGAAAAGCCGGGATATTGGCATAGTCATAGGCCATGTCGCCATAATCCACGATGGCCAGCTCACTCAGAGCATCAAAAGGCCAGCCATAAGGCGCATCAGGCGATTGCAACGAACTGGCCTCGCGGATCGCACGAGGGCCAAGCCGGGTTCCGGGGCGGTTTGTCACCGCCTGATCGAAAGGCACGCCGGTTACCGCGATATCCGCTCCGGTCAGGTCTTTGGTATAGAGCCGCCGCAGGAATGAGGTCGCGCCGCCAAAGGTGTTCTCATAGGACAGCCCCTTGAGATCGGGGTTGGTGAACGCCTCATCCACCTGGTTCTTTGCATCTTCCAGTGCCATGTCTTTTCCCTATCAGCCCAACGGCTGTGCCTTTTCGACGATCCGCGCAAAGAAGGACGCTCCGACCGGCGCGACGTCATCATTGAAGTTGTATTTCGGATGGTGCAGCCCGGCACCCTCTCCTTGACCCATGAACAGATAAGCACCGGGTCGGGCCTGCAGCATGTAGGAAAAATCCTCTGCCCCCATCTCACGCCCAGCATTATCCTTCACACGTTCCGCACCTGACACATCCCGCGCCACTTCGGCCGCAAACGCGGCCTTTTCGGCATCATTGATGGTGGCAGGATAACCCTCTTGATACTCCAGTTTGGCCTCAACACCGTACGAGGCCGCCTGCCCCGCCACAATCTGCGCCATCCGTTCTTTGACCATTTTCTGCACTACAGGATCAAAGGTGCGGACAGTGCCGTTCAAATAAGCGGTGTCGGGAATGACATTGTTCACCGTTCCGGTGTGGATCTGCGTCACCGATACCACCAGATCGTCAAGTGCATAGTGATTTCGACTGACAATTGTCTGAATTGCCTGCGCCATCCCGCAAGCCGCCATCACCGGGTCTTTCGTTTCATGTGGCATGGCTCCGTGGCCGCCAACACCTTGAATATGGATCTCGAACGTATCCACAGCTGCCATCAGCGGCCCCGGCGTGGTCTCGAACAGACCTTCAGGCCGACCCGGAGTGTTATGGATGCCATAGACCTGAGAGATATCGAACCGATCCATGATGCCTTCTTCAACCATGACGCCTGCGCCACCACCTTCTTCCTCGGCGGGCTGAAAGATCAGCGCAACGCGACCCGCGAAATTCCGCGTCTCAGCCAGATAGCGCGCTGCGCCTAACAGCATGGTGGTATGCCCGTCATGACCACACGCATGCATCATGCCGGGGTTCTTCGAAGCGTAATCTACGCCCGTCTCCTCGGTAATCGGCAGCGCATCCATATCGGCACGCAGACCAATGGTCGGACCCTCGCCCTGCCCATTGATGATCGCGACCATGCCTGTTTTGGCGATCCCTTCGTGCAGCTCATCCACGCCGAACTCGCGTAGACGCTCGGCCACGAAAGCAGCGGTCTCATAGCATTCGAATTCTAGTTCGGGGATGGTGTGAAGGTGCTGGCGCCACTTGGCCATATCGGCGGCGTAATCGGCAATTCGGTTGACGACGGGCATCTGGGGTGGACTCCTGATCCTGACTGCGGGATGGATGCATCTGACACCGGAACGAAAGGGTTCGCAATGGCCGAAAATCCTCTGATCCACGATACCGACGCAGGTATCGAGCGTTTGCTGGAAATCATGCGTCGTCTGCGCGATCCGGAAACCGGCTGCCCTTGGGATATCGAACAGGATTTCGCCACCATCGCGCCCTATACGATCGAAGAAGCCTATGAGGTCGCAGATGCCATCGAACGCAAGGCCTATGACGAGTTAAAAGGGGAGCTGGGTGACCTGCTGTTCCAATCCGTCTTCCACGCGCAAATGGCTGAAGAGGCTGGGCATTTCACCTTTCAGGACGTAGTGCGCACCATGTCGGACAAGATGGTTGACCGCCACCCGCATGTGTTCGGTGACGAATCCCGTGACAAGTCCGCCGACCAACAAACGAAGGATTGGGAGACCATCAAAGCCGCCGAACGCGCGGGCAAAGAACAGAAAGGCGCACTGGACGGCGTCGCCGCCAACCTGCCTGCTTTGCTACGTGCGCATAAACTGCAGAAACGTGCCGCGCGTGTGGGCTTTGACTGGCCCGACGCCAGCCATGTGCTGGCAAAGATCACCGAAGAGGCCGCCGAACTGGAAGAAGCGCGCGACAGCATGGATGCCGATGCGCTAGAAGATGAATTCGGTGATCTGCTGTTCGTGATCGTCAACCTCGGCCGCCACTTAGGCATCGAACCCGAGGCTGCCCTGCGCCGCACAAACGCCAAGTTTACCCGCCGTTTCGAGAAGGTCGAAGCCCGGCTGGCTAAACGCGGAAAAACGCCCACCCAAAGCGATCTGGCCGAAATGGATGCGCTGTGGGATGAGGTGAAATTCGAGGAGCACCGCGCCAATGGCAAACTCCCGCCGGTGAATGCTCCGGCAGACACGTAATTCGGCTAGACAAGTCCCGCGACACTTGCGAGTGTCCCACCTTCACGGCCCTCGGAGACCCCAATGCCCCGTAAAATCATCATCGATACCGATCCCGGTCAGGACGACGCCGTTGCGATACTTCTCGCCCTTGCCAGCCCTGAAGAGATCGAGGTTCTGGGCATCACCGCCGTCGCCGGAAACGTTCCGCTGGAACTAACCGCCAAGAATGCACGCATCGTGTGTGAATTGGCGGGCCATACCGATATCCCCGTCTATGCCGGATGCGACCGACCGCTGAAACGCCCGCTTGTCACCGCCGAACATGTTCATGGCAAAACCGGGCTCGACGGTCCTGTTCTCCCCGATCCTGAAATGCCTCTGGCCGAAGGACACGCGGTCGATTTCATCATCGAAACCCTGCGCGCGCATGAGCCCGGCACGGTCACGCTCTGCCCGCTGGGGCCGCTGACCAACATCGCCACGGCTTTTCTGAAGGCGCCCGATATCATCGACCGGGTGCAAGAGATCGTTTTAATGGGCGGCGCCTATTTCGAAGTTGGAAATATAACTCCAGCTGCGGAATTTAACATCTATGTCGACCCGGAAGCGGCTGATATCGTGTTTAAATCCGGCACCCACATCGTGGTGATGCCGCTGGACGTGACCCATGACGCGCTGGTCACGCCTCATCGCAATGACGCCTTCCGAGCATTGGACAGCAAGGTCGGTCATGCGGTGGCAGAAATGACCGATTTCTTCGAACGCTTCGACAAAGAAAAATACGGCTCGGAAGGCGCGCCGCTGCACGACCCCTGCGTGACCGCCTATCTGATCCGGCCCGATCTGTTCTCGGGCCGCCACATCAATGTTGAGATCGAAACCCAATCAGAATTGACGTTGGGCATGACTGTGGCCGACTGGTGGGGTGTCACCGACCGCGCACCAAATGCCATGTTCATAGGTGACGTGGACGCTCAGGGCTTCTTCGACCTGCTTACAGAAAGGCTTGCCCGCCTATGACTGCCGCACTCCGCCTTGCCCGTCCTGACGATCTGGATCGCCTGATGGCACTGGTCGCAGCGTTTCATTCGGAATCCGGCATCGCGCAGGATGACGAGAAGCGCCGCAACGCGCTGGCCCCTCTGCTGGATGGCATACCGCATGGCTGCATCTATCTGATCGGGCCGGGCCGAGCGCCGCTGGGCTATGTCATCCTCACCTTCGGCTGGTCGGTCGAGTTTGGTGGCATGGACGCTTTTGTGGATGAGATTTACATCCGCCCTGCTGTCCGAGGCCGCGGTATAGCAACCGAAGTGCTACACGATCTCCCCAAAGCGCTGGCCGAGGCTGGCTTGACCGCCCTGCATCTTGAAGTCGACCGCACCAATGAGGCTGCGCAGAAGCTTTATCTCCGGTCGGGTTTCAAACCGCGCGAACGCTACATGCTGATGAGCAAATTGCTCTAGCGCGATTCACCCCGGAAGATCACAGCGGGATTCACCATGTCCTGCACCGGATCATCCTGCGAGACCTCCATCCCCGTGATTGGATAGGTCCCCGGCTCCGAGCAAGCGGCCAGAAGCCCGACGGAAAGCATTGAAATTACAAGAAAGATCTTTGAAGCAGACATATCGTCCCCCTTTCTGCAATACAGGCAGAATATCGGGGTTTGTTCCGCCGCAATAGGAACAAGTTCACACATAATGATTTTTATGTCGGAATATTCTAGCTTAGAGGCAATTCTTGTTGAACGTCTGTTCCATGGTTTTCAGTTGCCTTGGCACCCGCTTGGGCTGCGGCAGCGCGTTGAGCTGCTCGGTTATGTTCTCGCCGGTGTACCAGGAGTCGAACAAAAGGGCTTTGATGTCATCGTCCAGCACCGTATCGGCGACGTTATAAGTACACAGACATTCCTCCATCGTGATCTGCCCGCTGGGATCGCCTTCCACCATCTTCTGGCACACTGCCTCTGGCGGTCGATCAGCCAACACCAACTGAGGCGAGATCAACAGCGAAACTGCACCCACGATGAGTTTTAGATGGCTCATATGACGTCCTCTCTCATCGACCACCCCGTGATGGCCTATCTCACACAGATTAGACGGAACGACGACAAGACAAAGAAAAAAATAGCCCCGGCGATGCCGCCGAGGCCCATTCAAGTCCAAATGTAGAGACGCAGATCAGCGTTTCAGGATAGACGAACCTGCATATTCCGCGACCTCGCCCAGCGATTCCTCAATACGGATCAACTGGTTATATTTCGCCAACCGGTCCGAGCGCGCCAGCGAGCCGGTTTTGATCTGGCCACAGTTTGTCGCGACCGCCAGATCGGCAATCGTGGCGTCTTCGGTCTCGCCCGAGCGGTGCGACATTACGTTGGTGTATCGCGCGCGGTGGGCCATATCGACGGCACGAAGGGTCTCGGTCAGCGAACCGATCTGGTTCACCTTGACCAGCATCGAGTTCGCACAGCCACGCTCGATTCCTTCGGCCAGACGCGCCGGATTGGTCACGAACAGATCGTCGCCGACCAGCTGCACCTTGTCACCGATAGCGTCGGTCAGGGCCTTCCAGCCATCCCAGTCATCTTCGGACATACCGTCTTCGATCGAGATGATCGGGTAATCGTTGACTAGTGCGGCCAGATAGGCGGCGTTTTCATCGGATGTCAGCGAAATGCCCTCACCCGCCAGCACGTACTTACCGTCCTTGAAATACTCGGTCGCGGCGCAATCCAGCGCCAGATGGATTTCCTCACCCGGCTTGTAGCCCGCTTTTTCGATGGATTTCAAAATGAAATCCAGTGCCTCACGAGTCGACGCGATGTTCGGAGCAAAGCCGCCCTCATCGCCCACACCAGTGGCCAGACCAGCCGCCGAGAGTTCTTTCTTCAACGTGTGAAATACCTCAGACCCCATGCGCACGGCCTCACGGATATTCGCGGCCGAGGTCGGCATGATCATGAATTCCTGAATATCGATCGGATTGTCGGCGTGTTCTCCACCATTGATGATGTTCATCATCGGTACCGGAAGAACGCGCGCCGAAGTACCGCCAACATAGCGATACAGAGGCTGTGTGGTGAAATCCGCCGCCGCCTTTGCCGTCGCCAGCGAGACACCAAGAATGGCGTTCGCACCCAGACGGCCTTTGTTCTCGGTCCCGTCGAGTTCAATCATCGCCTGATCGATGGCCACCTGCTCCGTCGCGTCGAAACCCGCCAGTTCCTCGGCGATCTCGCCGTTAACGGCAGCAACCGCTTCCAGAACGCCCTTGCCCATATAGCGGGCCTTGTCGCCATCACGCTTTTCCACTGCCTCATAGGCACCGGTTGATGCGCCCGAGGGCACGGCAGCGCGGCCCATAGTGCCGTCTTCCAGAATCACGTCCACCTCGACCGTCGGGTTGCCCCGGCTGTCCAGAATTTCGCGTGCGTGGATGTCGATGATCGTGCTCATGATATGGGTCCCGATGATGCCAACAGTTGCATGCCTCATAGCAGCACGAGGCAAAAAGTAAACCGTTTCCGTTATCGCTAACACGTATATTTTTCAGCCTTTAGGGCTAACAGTTTGCTGTTTGCGCCAACAGATCGTGGGCGCTTAGGCGACTGCCAGCGTCCGCGCCAACTGGCGTTCGCGAATGAAGGTGTACAGACCCGACCCGATAATCAGACCGGCACCGGCCAACGTCATGCTGTCAGGGCGTTCGCCGAACATCAGCATCCCGGCCATGATCGAAAACACCAACCGGGTATATCGAAACGGCGTCAGCGCTGAAGCTTCACCAATCCGCATCGCGGTAACGATGCCATAATAGCCCAAAACGCCGAACCCGATGGCACCCAGATAAGGCCCGATCTGCGCAGGCTGCAGCGGCACGATGGGCTGTGCTGTGAACACCATCAGGGCCGCACCAGCCAGCGCTACTCCGATATAGGCCTGCAATGCGACGACCGACGAGGCTACACGAACATCCAGCCTGCGTGTGATCAGATCACGCGCTGCGATCGCAACAACCGAAACCAAAACAAACAGAGATTCTGGCTGGAAACCTTCGAGTCCGGGGCGAATGATCATCAAGACGCCAACAAAGCCAATGCCGATGGCGCTCCAACGACGCCAGCCGACCTGCTCGCCTAGAAACAACGCCGCCCCCATGGTGACGAATAGCGGCATCGCCTGAAAAACCGCCGCAACAGTCGACAGATCGACCAATGACAAAGCGGTCACGAAGCTGAGCGCTCCAAAAGCCTCGGTCCCTGCCCGAAGCAGTGGCAGCGGTTCCCACGCGACAGGATCGAAAATGCGTTTACGTGTCACCAACGACATGATTGCAAAGACGGTTCCGCAGAACAGACCCAACACGATCATGATCTGCCCTGTCGAGACACTGACCGAAAGGTACTTGATGAACATGTCCTCAAGCGCGAAGGCTGCCATCGAGCCGATGATCAGCAAAATGCCGTTTACGTTGTTCATGCGCGTTTCCGTTGGAATTGACCGCTAACAGGCGAGTCCTTCCAGCACAAAAATCGTAACCTTCGCGACGTCGCAAGCAGTATTGCGACATGTTCGATGATTTCCCGTGCGCCGACCAATCGATTTTCGTGATGAGTCAGTCTTTTTCCAGCGGTACGCCGTACAATTCCAGGCGATGGCCTTTCAGCTTATACCCAAGCTTGGCCGCAATCTTTTCCTGCAGTGCTTCAATCTCGGGGTCTACGAATTCGATAACCTCGCCTGACTGCATGTCGATCAGGTGGTCGTGGTGATCACGCTCTGCGTCCTCGTATCGCGCGCGGCCATCACCGAACTCCAACCGCTCCAATATCCCGGCCTCTTCGAACAGCTTAACGGTGCGATAGACCGTTGCGATCGAAATCCCCGAATCCTCGGCCGAGGCACGGGCATACAGCTCTTCCACATCCGGGTGATCCTCGCTCTGCTGCAAGACCTGGGCGATGGTCCGGCGTTGACCCGTCATGCGCAGGCCCTTGGCTTCGCAACGGGCGATAATCGTATCGGACATGGTGACCCCCGGAACTGTTCGAAACTCTGTCATAGTATGTCTGAGTGCCTTGCGCCACACAGGATTTACGTATCAGGCAGCGCGTCGCAAATCGGCCCAAACCGGCAAATGGTCAGACGCGATGTGCGCCGGTCGCGCATCGTGCACCCCGTGCAATGCTGCCTCAAGCCCCTGTCCCACTGCGATCCTGTCCAGCGCCCCCAATGGCTGCGCCGCCGGAAAGCTGGGCACGGGCGGCAAAAACCTCATGTCCGGAGCCAGATGATCCAGAACCGGTTGTCGCGACCATTCGTTGAAATCGCCAGCCCAGACGGTGGGCATATCCTCAAGATCGGAGTCACAGCGCTTGATATGGTTGATTTGCTGGCGTCGCGACGCGGGCAATAACCCCAGATGCATCCCCATCACGCGCAAAGGCCCGATCTGTGTATCAAATTCGACCCGCACAGCACCACGCGGCTCCAGCCCCGGCAACTCGTGATGCCCGGTCCGGCGCACCGCAATTGTGTCTCCACGCCAGATGACGGCGTTGCCGTGCCAACCCAGGCTACCCGCACCACCCAGATCGACAATCTGCCAGCCGGCTTCGTCCAACATGAAATGCGGCAACGCGGCAGGGCGCGGTGGCAAACGTTTGTCGGCCTCCTGCAGCACAACAATATCCGCCTGCATACTCTCAATAACCTGCAATATCCGCTGCGGTTGACGCCGGAAGTCGAGTCCCACACATTTCTGAATGTTGTAACTGGCTAGACGCAGTGTTGACTGAAGGACCATGGGATTCCGATGTTTACTCAAGCACCAAGAGTGCCACGCTCAGCACCTGGTGCAACATGAAAATCCCGCAGGAACCAGATAGGTTGCTTTGGTTCAATCACCACCATTCAACTTAAAATTGCTTTTGCCACAATGCGCTCCACCAAAACGCAAATATCGTGTACACGTGCATCTCTATGGGTAAAGTGCCCGTAAAGCCAAACTAAGGATCAACCGTGAATACAACATTCGCCACCCTGGTAATCGCAGACATTTCAGGGAGCACCCCATTGTACAAAGCAGTGGGCGAAGGCGAAGCGCAGCGTCTTATCCAATTGGAACTTGATCGGCTACGTCGCGTACTTGCAACCCATGGTGGCACACAAGTTGGCCAGAAAGGGGATGATGTTCTAAGCTTTTTCCTGGATCCGAACGCAGCGGTGAATGCAGCGATGGGTCTGATCGAACAGTCCCCGGAAACCTCACTGTCGGTGCATGTTGGTGTACATTGCGGACCGATCGTCATCGCCGAAAAAGGTGTTTATGGCGAAGCGGTGAATGTGACCGCCCGTCTTGCGACAGCCGCCAACCCAGGAGAGGCCTGTGTCAGCAATGGCGTCGCGACGATGCTACAGGAAAACTTGCGCCAGATTCTCAAACCGCTTGGGCAACTCAACCTCAAGGGTCTGACAGAGCGGTTCATGGTCTATTCCCTGATGAACCCGGACATGGACCCGTTTACGCAAACCCGATTGCCGCTGTCCCATGGCCGGACCGAAGATCACTGGAAGCCAGCGGAACGCTTGACCCTTTTGCTTAGCCATGGGGAGCGCTCGTGGCGCTGCCACGAGAATGGCGAACTGGCAATTGGCCGATCACAAGATTGCGACGTCGTGCTCTCCCAACCATGGGTGTCGCGCCTGCATGCTGTTCTCAGTATCAAGGATGGCAAATTGATCCTTTCAGACCGCAGCACATCCGGTACCTATCTGAAATCTGAGGCTGGTCGTGAAATCCAGCTCAAGCGTGAATCCGTCATGTTGGCAGACAGCGGCTGGATTTCTCCAGCGCTGCCCATTGAACAGTCCGAAACCTGCCTGCAGTTCGAGCTTTTGGGCCGCAGTCAGGTACCACAGAACGTGGCATGAACCACTTCGCTCTCGGATGGAGGGCGTGTCAGATCAACCGCATCGGACTGATCCTCGTAGGGTCGTGACAAAACGTCGTTCAAACGATGGAATGGTCCGTAATCTCCCTGAACAGCCGACTGTATCATCTGCTCAATCCGGTGGTTGCGCGGAATGAAAGCCGGGTTTGCAGCACTCATTACGACGTCAGGAGTATCTTCGCGCTGCAAACGCGCGCGCCATCCTTCAGCCCATTCGTCATACGCCGCAGGATCAGTGAACTGATCCCGCGCATGATCACCGCCCAGCGCACGAAACGTGTTGGTAAAGTCTGCCTGATTCTGCGCCATCCGCACCAGCAGGTCCGAGATCAGTTCAAGGTCTCCCTCCTCAGCTCGAACCAATCCGATCTTGGCCCGGAACCTCTTCAACCAATGCTCTTGCATCAGGTCAGGCATGGCATGGACAATTTCGGTTGCTTCTTCAACCGCCGCGTCTTTGTCTTCGAACTGCTGAATCAATGAAGTCGCCAATTGCGCCAGATTCCAGACCGCAATCTCAGGCTGGTTGGAATAGGCATAACGCCCCATCCGGTCAATCGAGCTGAACACCGTATTCGGATGATAGGAATCCATAAAGGCGCAAGGTCCATAATCTATGGTTTCACCCGCGATCGAGCTGTTGTCCGTATTCATCACCCCGTGAATAAATCCAACGCTCATCCACTGGGCAATCAGTCGCGCCTGCGCATCGCGCACAGCACGCAGCAATCCCATCGGACCTTGTGCGTCCGGATAGTGACGCTGAATAGCATAGTCTGTCAGCTTTCGCAGATTGTCCAACTGTTCTCGGGCGGCAAAAACCTGAAAGGTACCCACGCGTAAATGGCTCTGCGCCACGCGCGTCAGGATCGCACCGGGCATCGGACCTTCCCGTAACACGATCTCACCGGTCTCGACCGCCGCCAGGGCGCGTGTCGTCGGAATGCCCAGCGCATGCATCGCCTCAGACACGACATATTCGCGCAACACCGGCCCTAGCCAGGCGCGCCCGTCGCCCCGGCGCGAAAACGGCGTCTGGCCCGAGCCTTTCAGCTGAATATCCCGCCTGACCCCGTCTGCGCCGATGGTCTCGCCTAACAGAACTGCACGTCCATCTCCAAGCTGGGGGTTATAGGTACCAAACTGATGCCCGGAATACAGCTGCGCCAAGGGCTCGGCACCTTCCGGAACGATATTCCCTGCAAACGCCTGTGCCATCTCTTCAGCCTCATCGAGCGTTATCCGCAATAGCTGTGCCAGATCGGTATTAAACGCAATCAAACGCGGCGCGCGGACCGGTACAGGAGCCTGCCGCGCAAAGAACCCCTCCGGCAGGCGGGCGTAACTATTGTCAAAAGGGATCATCATGGTCATGCGGCAAACATATGCGCTGGTTACACAATTGCCATAGCGGATCATACGACGCCGTGCATAATCAGCGCAATCGAACCCGAGGCCGCCATGAAACCACAAGACATCATCAATCACCTGGATCTGCAACCGCACCCCGAAGGAGGTTGGTTCAAAGAAACCTGGCGGGCCGACAATCCCGGCCGCGCCACCGGTACTTGCATCTACTTCCTGCTGACCGAAGGTCAAAGCAGCCATTGGCACAAAGTCGACGCGACCGAGATCTGGCTCTACCATTCAGGCGCACCGTTGACCTTGTCGATCAGCGCAACCGATGCGGGTCCGGCAATCGCTTACACGCTCACCCCGGACTTGGCCAACGGCGCACCCCAGCTGATTGTTCCCAAGGGGCATTGGCAAGCCGCGCGCAGCACTGGCGCTTACACATTGGTCAGTTGCACGGTATCCCCAGGCTTTGAGTTTGAAGGTTTCGAGCTTGCAGGCCCCGACTTCGATATACCCGCAAAATAATAATCACTGGACCCACAGGATTACGCACCAAAGCTATCTGCTTCTTCATCTGGCCCAAAATACCCCGTGGGAGGACGCGCAGCGACCGAGGGCAGAGCGCCCTACCCGCCAACCACCTCACTCCGCGCTGGCGACGACACGACGCCGCCTCCAACCAACGCACTGACCCCGGTTGTACCCGGACCAGATGTTGGTAAGCCCCGCGCCACCCGGACCGCAAGATAGGCAAATGCTTGGGCTTCAAGCATATCGCCGTCCAGACCAACCGCCTCAACCGGCCCTACCGGGCAATCCAGCGATACGCGCAGCATTTCCATCAACACCGGGTTCTTGCGGCCACCCCCGGTCACCAGAATGCGCGAAGGTGGCTTGGGGCAATGCTCCATTCCCTGCACAACACCTGCTGCACTCATGCCCGTCAACGTGGCGACCGCGTCTGCGTCGTTCAGTTCCTTCACCAGATCGATCATTTCCGAGAAATCATTCCGATCCAGCGACTTGGGGGGCATACGATTAAAGAAAGGTTCGGCCAGAAACAGCTCCAGCGCACCGGTTTCGACCGTCCCACCACGCGCCAGCTCGCCATCCTGGTCCATCGGCAGGCCCAATCGCGCCTGCATCAGGTCATCTACCGGCGCATTGGCTGGCCCGGTATCGAAAGCCAGCAACGCCCCAGGTGCTTCGGGTCCATCAAATGACGGATCGACATAAGTCAGGTTTCCCACACCTCCCAGGTTGAGGAAACACATCGGCTCTTGCGCCCCAATCCACTTGGCGCAGGCAAAGTGAAAGAACGGTGCCAACGGTGCCCCTTCGCCGCCCAGCGCCACATCGTCGCTGCGAAAGTCCCAAACCACTGGTAATCCAAGGGCCTGCGACAGGCCCAAACCGTCACCCACCTGCAAAGTCCCACGCCCACGTGGTTCATGCGCCAGCGTTTGGCCGTGGAAGCCGATCAGGTCAACTTCTTCGAATTCAGACAGAACCTCGGCATGCGCGCGAGTTACCAATTCAGCTGCAGTATCGACTTTGGAGCCATGCCACTGCCCGAGCGCTGAGCGCAAGGTCTCACGCTCTTCCTCTGAATACGCCCGGTAGGCAATTGGTCCAAAATCAAAAATTTCCTGCCCATCGGTTTCGATCACTGCCGCGTCGACACCGTCCAGAGAGGTTCCTGACATGGCGCCTAACGATCTGATCGCTCCCGATTTGCTGATGACCCTGCCCACATCGACCTCATTGTTCCGTTCATACACCCGTTTCGCAGGGTTCTGGGCACAACCTGCACGGTAATACAAAGACAAGGCAAGCCACATCCTGCGCGAGCGGCATTTTTCTTGGAAATGGTGCCTTTTCCTTGCCTCTGACGCCGCATATACAGTGCCCCGCAAACCTAACCCAAAGGGCACGATATGACCTACCACCCCAAATCGGATTTCATCGCCACGATGATCGAGCGCGGCTTTCTCGCCGACTGCACCGATTATCAGGGCCTTGACGACGCGCTGATCTCTGGGGTGCAGACGGCTTATATCGGCTATGACGCCACGGCGCAGTCTCTGCATGTGGGACACCTGATGAACATTATGGTGCTGCGCTGGCTGCAAAAGACCGGGCACAAACCGATCACCCTGATGGGTGGCGGCACAACCAAGGTCGGCGATCCCTCGTTCCGCTCGGACGAGCGCCCGCTACTGGGCCCTGAACAAATCGACGCCAACATCGCGGGCATGAAACAGGTGTTCTCGAAATACCTGTCCTATGATGACAGCGAGACCGGCGCGCTGATGCTGAACAATGCCGAGTGGCTGGACAGCCTGAACTACCTCGATTTCCTGCGCGATATCGGGCGGCATTTCTCAGTAAACCGGATGCTGAGCTTTGAATCCGTGAAATCGCGGCTGGATCGCGAGCAATCACTGTCGTTCCTCGAATTCAACTACATGATCCTGCAGGCCTATGATTTCCTCGAACTGAACCGCCGGTATAGTTGCGTTCTGCAGATGGGCGGCTCGGACCAGTGGGGCAACATCGTGAACGGCATCGACCTGACGCGCCGCGTATTGGATCACGAAATCTACGGCCTGACCACGCCCCTGCTGACCACAAGCGATGGCCGTAAAATGGGCAAGTCGCAGGGCGGTGCCGTGTGGCTGAACGGCGATATGCTGTCGCCCTACGAATTCTGGCAGTTCTGGCGCAACACCACCGACGCTGATGTAGGCCGGTTCCTGAAAATTTTTACCGAGCTTCCGGTCGACGAATGCGATCGCATGGGCGCGCTGCAAGGGTCCGAGGTCAATGAGGCCAAGGTGCGCCTTGCAAACGAAGTCACCACCCTGCTGCACGGTGCCGAAGCCGCAGCAACCGCAGAGGCAACCGCGCGCGAAGTGTTCGAAAAAGGCGGCGTTGGCGGAGACCTCCCGACCCTAACCCTCAGCGCATCGGAACTGGGTGACGGCATGTCCATCGTTCAGTTGATCGTTAAATCTGGCCTCGCCAAATCCGGTAAAGAGGCCAAGCGCCTGATCGCCGAAAACGGCGCCAAGCTGGATGATGCCCCGCTGACTGATACGGGCCTGATGATCGACGCAGGCGCACTGTCATCGCCCATCAAATTGAGCGCAGGTAAGAAGCGCCACGCGCTGGTGAAACTTGGTTAATCCAGTCAAAGAACTTCTATCAAGCATTTGTCCTTTGGAGAAATTGTTGCAGATCGAGTAACTCGATCTGCAATTTTTTTTGCATTCACCCGACGAAGATCGCCATGGGTCCGAAAGAGAAGATCAATTGTCAGAAACTGGTATCAGCCTGTGCCATTTCTGGTCGTTCAGCTCTTGTTTTTGAACTGCGTTGCCCGAAATAGTTTCAAAGTCTACCATGAGTTTTGACGTTCGAAATTAGGGATATTGTGATTATGTCTGTTCAGACAGGTTACCTGCTAATCGCCGATATCACCGGTTACACAGGATACTTGACCCGGTCTGAGTTGGAACACGCCAACCCAATCATCCATTCTTTGCTTGAGGCAATTGTGATGGAACTGAAAGACCCGATGAAGTTGCGAGGCCTCGAGGGTGACGCCGTTCTCGCGTATTCGAGTGGACCGTTCCCTTCAGGTGAAACTTTCCTCAACATATGTGAAAGCCTTTATCGGGCGTTTGCCGAACGCCGTCGAAACATTGTGCAGAACACAACTTGTCCCTGCAATGCATGTCGCAACGTTGCTGATCTCGATCTGAAGATCCTTGCGCATCACGGGAAATTTGAAGAGCTTTCGATTGGCCCAATGAAAGATATTTCCGGTGCTGACGTCATACTCGTGCATCGGATGGCGAAAACCGATGTGAAAGAGTATACTGGTATCCTCAGCTACGCGCTGTTCTCGGAAGACGCGTTCCAGGCAATGGGCATCGAGTCTGATCTCATGCAATACAGCGCTCAGTTCGAGCACTTTGGCGACGTGCCGATGCGGGTGTATGACCTTGCTGCAGCCTGGCAACGATACCGAGAAGTCGCCGGACCTGTCCGCGTTACAGACGAAGATGCCGTATTCACAACTCGGCACATGCTGAACGCACCCCCGGGAGTGGCTTGGGAAATGCTTACAGATCCCCGGCTCAAGATGCGCTGGATGATGTTGAAGGACGCCTACCGCGAAGGAGATGCATCGCGCACATCGGTCGGCGTTCGTTTGCACTGCATTCATGAAGCCGCACATTTTCAGATGCTGATCGTCGACTGGCAGCCATTCGAATATGTAACCGACATTCTGCACAACTCCTCCATCGAAGGTCTTACGAATATTGAGACTTATGAATTGGTCCCGACTGAAGAAGGCACCGAAATTGTATTTCGTATGGGCCGACTAACAGACTCTGACGGAAAACATCATCCGGCGGAGGAAGCTGCGGTGATCGAATTATTCGAAAGCTTTTATCCGGTGGCTTTTGGCATTCTCGATGAGATGGCGCTGGAGTTTAATCAAAAGAAACAAGAGTGATAACGCTGAATCTTTGACGGCATCTACGCACCTTGATGGGCTGAGAATATCGTACCATCATCGAACAATATGCTATCTTTGCAATCAGGGTTGTTCACCTAGAGCCAGATTGTACCGGTTGCCCGCAAGGTGGCAGATGCGGGCCTGATGGTCACCGCGTCGGTGCTGCCAACGCCGATCATACAAAGTGCAGAAAAAAGTGGAACGGTGGTGAAACTGGGTTGATCTAGGTAAACGGCCACCTTTGGGCTTCCACAGATTAGCAGCTGGTATTTCAGATTGAACAATTCAATCTGAATTATATTAGCGCCAGGCTGGCAGAGGTGCGCTTTGAGTTCGGACTGGGCATTTCCTCGCGTCTAAGTCCACCAAAGGTGAATGACGTTCAATCGATGCGATTACCGCGTCTATGCAATTCAAGTTCATCGATCCGAGCCTCGATCAGATTCAGCATTTTAAGATACTCGATGCTCTCGACATCTTTGTAGTTATTCTCAAAATCTTCTTCGGACATGATCTGGGGAATATCTTCGAATCCTATGATGACATCATTTTCCGACCGGATCCCATGTATGAGTTCAGCCCAATCAGGGGCTGGTGTAGACATAAATTTGTTCGACATCCGAATTCCAGAATTATTCGCCGCCAAGTCGGTGAAGTCGAAACCTCCAGACTTAACGGTGTCGTAGAGCTCCTTGAATTCTCCTACTGATACGGCAAAGCCACGGTTGCTTGCAGCTTGCAACGCGGCGGCAGTTGTGAAGTGTCGGCGACTGTCAATGCGCCCATTCAGAGTCAATTCACCACAATCAGCTTTCCAGTTATTGTCCTCAGCAAATTCACTTCCAACCATACCACCAACAATCAAGGTAAAGTCTTTCGCGCCACAAATCAGTGTAAGGGCAATAATCGCGGACGTGTAAGCGTTCGCCACACCCTCGGATTGGCTTCCTTCTTGAGCGGCCTCTAGCATAAACAGCAAGTAGGGCAGGTAACTTCCGCTTGTCGGCAGTTCGCCGAGATCCATTGCTGAACGAAACTCCAAATAATAGCGGTCAATGTCTCCTGAGTCGGGCATGTCGGAACCACGCAAGCTCCCAAAAATCCCTCGCATTAATCCGTTACTACCCATTTCGTTCATCGTCAGACGGAAGGCCACGTTGCCATCATGAATATGCATGCTATCCGCGACGTTCAGAACGATATTACCGAACTGCTCTCCCACAATTACATTACCGCCTATTCGCGCGAGGCTAATTGCGAGACTTGGAGGGACTGTGACGGGCCCTAGTTGAACGCTTGAAAGCACAAATGGGCCTTCAAATTCAGGTACAGATGCACGCAGGTTCATCCATTTGTTAGTGTACGGAACCGGGACTGAGGCAATTCCATAAACGCTCTTACCATCAACACTGAGTTCGCCGCGAAATCCGGGAACGAAGCGCCCTCCTAGCTTTAAGACACTATTGAGTTGATCCTCGTTCGTAGTGAATGAAGCCGTTTCTGATAGCTTTGGCTGAATAGCGGACCTCAGGCCTCGTACGAATTCACGCGCTTCTGTCACATCTTTAGGAGAAGGTGGTGCTCCTGCTTCGACTAGTGGAGCGTCCTCGACGACGACCAGGACAAACACAATCAAAGCCATCAACACTGCGGCAAATGAAATTATCGATATCTTTAGAAACCTGCGCAACATGCATAATCCACTCGGCCAACAACACTATTTAAGTATGCAAGCCCTCAAAAAAGAAATCATCTGAAATCGATGAACGCCAACCTGTGAAACGAATTTGGATAATGCAGCCCAAGCATCGGAAAATGCCAATGCTTAATTGGTCATGAGACTGTCAAACCTGAGACAACAATACCAACATCAATAACCTTCTTCGGATTGCCGCATTATTGACGACTCCCGGCGTCGTATTTCGCAACAGACTTTCGCATTCCTGCATGTGAGCCCCACCCTTTCCGTTCCACTCTGAACCGGAAGGAGGCACCATATGACCAGAACTGCCACTGCCACACGTACCGGAGGGCGCTCTGCCCGACGCGCCATCCGCACCGCTCCAAATTTCGAGATGCTACCAGGGCTGACCCATGGCTTACCGCTCTGCGAAGTGATGGACGGAACTCAGGTTGAACGCATCGATGCGGCATCGATGGAAATTCTGGAAAACGTGGGTGTCCAGTTCCGCGACCCCATCGCGCTGGAAGACTGGAAAAAGGCCGGTGCCAAAGTTGAAGGTGAACTGGTCTATCTGGATCGCGGTCTGGTGCGCGAGTTGATCGCGACCATCCCGTCAGACTTCACCTACCACGCGCGCGATCCGAAAAAGAACGTTCGACTTGGTGGCAAACACTCGATTTTTGTACCGATGACCGGCGCGCCGTTCCTGCGCGATCTGGACGATGTGCGCCGCAACCCGACGCTGGAAGATCTGGCGATGTTCCACAAGCTCAGCCACATGTTACCCGCGCTTCATTCGTCGGCCCATCATATCGTCGAACCCTATGACCACCCGATCAGCCAGCGACATCTGCGGATCACCTATTCGTCGATGAAACACTCGGACAAGACCTTCATGGGCATGACCACCAGTCCCAAGAATGCCGAAGATGTCATGGAGATGTGCGCGATCCTGTTTGGCGAGGATTTCCTTGAGGATCACCCTGTCACCACTGGCAACTGCAACGGCAACTCCCCGCTAGTCTGGGATGAAACCATGTTGGGGGCAATGCGGGCCTTCTGTCGCCGTAAGCAGCCTGTGCTGTGCTCGCCCTTCGTACTAGGCGGGGCCAACACGCCTGCCAGTGTACCCGCCACCGTGGCGCAGCTGAACGCCGAAGCGCTCAGCGCGTTGGCCTATACGCAGGTGATCCGCAAAGGCGCGCCTGCGATTTACGGGCACTACCTGTCGACTGTATCGATGAAATCTGGTGCACCGATGGCCGGTACGCCCGAGATCAGCCTGATGAACTTCATGATCGGACAGATGGCCCGGTACTATGACGTACCATGGCGCACCTCGAACACGCTGGGCGGGGCAAAAACCTTTGACGCACAGGCAGGCTATGAATCCGCAACCACTCTGCAGGCCGTGATCCATGCAGGGGCGAACTATATCTGGCATTCGGCAGGCTGGAACGAAGCCGGGATGCACTGCTCGACCGCTAAGTTCATCGTCGATGCAGAACAATGTGCCATGGCTTATCGCATGGCCGAGGGTCCAAAGTGGCACGATTTTGATCAGGCCGTTTCTGCCGTCGGTGATATCGGCCCGGGCGGGCACTATCTGGGGCACCCCCACACGCAGGACAATTTCCAAAGCGCGTTCTTCATGCCCGACATGTTCGACAATAACTCGATCGAGCAATGGCAGGCCGAGGGCTGCGTCGAGATCACCGAACGCGCCCTCAGACACGCCCGGAAACTGTTAGCCGAGTATCAGGAGCCGACTCTCGACATCGCAAAGAACGAAGAGCTGCTGGACTACATCGCACGGCGTGAACGAGAAATTCCGGCAGCCGATGAGTTGAATCAAATATACTGAGATACACTCCCCTGAAACTCACCCGCCCGAACTATTGGGCGGGTCTTTTCCATTCAGAGACATCGGGAAACACAAAACGTGAGAATTGCTGAAATCCACATCTACGGCCATGATCTACCGGTGAAAAATGGCCCATACACCATGGCCCGCGCCCAGGTCTGGGCTCTGGATACAACTCTGGTCAAACTGGTTGCCGATAACGGCCTTGTCGGATGGGGCGAGACCTGTCCGGTCGGTCCCACCTATGCCGAAGCACATTCGGCAGGCGCACGGGCCGCGCTAGCGCAGATGGCACCAGATCTGCTGGGCGCTGAGGTCTCGCCGCTTGGCTTGCATCGCCAAATGGACGGCCTTTTGAACGGTCATAACTACGCCAAAGCGGCAATTGATATCGCGGCGCACGATCTGTTGGGCAAACACTATGGTGTAAGTGTATCGACCCTGCTGGGAGGTGCTGTAACCGACAAAGTGCCCTCGTATTACGCAACAGGCGTCGGCGCACCGGATGACATCGCCCGGTTGTCTGCGGATAAGCAGTCCGAAGGCTATCCTCGCCTGCAGATCAAGGTCGGCGGTCGCCCGGTCGAACTGGATATCGAAACCATCCGCAAAGTTTGGGAGGTAATCAGCGGCTCGGGCATGCGCCTTGCCGTGGATGGCAACCGTGGCTGGACAACGCGCGACGCGCTGCGTGTCAGCCGCGAATGTCCCGACATTCCATTCATCATGGAGCAGCCCTGCAACACGATCGAAGATCTGCAGAAAATCCGACCACAGGTTGGCCACGCGATCTACATGGATGAAAACAGCACCAGTCTGAACACCATCATCACCGCGGCAGGCACTGGGCTGGTGGACGGGTTCGGCATGAAAGTTACGCGTATAGGCGGCCTGCACCCGATGCGCGCCTTCCGCGACCTGTGCGAGGCCCGCAACCTACCCCATACCTGTGATGACAGTTGGGGCGGAGACATTATCGCGGCTGCCTGCACCCACATCGGCGCGACGGTAAAGCCTGAACTACTCGAAGGCGTATGGCTCGCTGCACCCTATATCGAAGGCAACTATGATCCCGAAAACGGCATCCGGATTGAGGGCGGCCATATTCGCGTTCCGACCGCACCGGGGCTTGGCGTATCACCTGACGAAAGCCGATTTGGCGCGCCAGTCGCATCGTTCTGATTGGGGGCAAACATGGAGTTCAATGGAATAACAGCCCTAGTGACCGGTGCCGCCGGAGGTATTGGAGCCTCTCTCGTACAGCGCCTGCGCGCAGCAGGTGCGCAAGTGGCGGTGGCTGACCGCTCGCTGGAGGGGATCGAAGCAGAAGCGCATCTGCCCGGCGATCTGTTGGATCCGGCCTATGCCGACGGGCTACCCGCCAAAGCCGCACAGGCCCTGGGCGGTCTTGATATCGTGGTCAACAACGCTGGCGTTATCACGCGCGGGGCTGTGACCGAGGCTTCGGATGAGGATTGGTCCCTGTCGCTGGGCGTGAATGTCGAGGCGCCGTTCCGCATCTGCCGGGCCGCCATTCCAATCATGGCCGCGGCAGGAGGCGGAACAATCGTGAACATCGCGTCCTGCTGGGGCCTCCGACCCGGCCCGGATCATGCGATCTACTGCATGACCAAAGCGGCCATTGCCAGCCTCACACAATGCATGGGGCAGGATCACGCGCATCAGGGCATCCGCATAAACGCCGTTTGCCCGAATGAAGTGAACACACCGATGCTGCGCTCCGGCTTTGCAAAACGGGGGTTTGATCCCGATAGTGCCGTTGCCGAGCTTGGAAAATCAGTGCCGTTGGGCCGGATTGCCGAACCCGAGGATATCGCGGACGTGATCCTGTTTCTGGCCTCGGACGCCGCGCGGTACATGTGCGGTGCGTTGGTTGAAGTGAACGGAGGCAAGCCGGTGCAATGAACAGATTTGTCGGAAAAACTGCGCTGGTTACTGGCGGACGCAGCGGCATCGGGCGCGCCATCGCACATCGCCTGCGTGCTGAAGGCGCAGATGTCTACACCGCTCAACGTGGAATGGACGACGAATTCCCCTCCTTCCATGCGGATTATTCAGACCCCGATAGCCCCGCACAAATCATCGAGCAGGTCATTGCTCAAGCGGGTCGGCTGGATGTGCTGGTCAACAACGCGGGCATGATGCAGGAAGCATCTGTCGACGACATGTCTCTGGCGGATTGGCAACGCAACATCATGGTCAACCTGACCGCCCCTTTCTTGCTGATCCAGGCCGCTCTGCCGCATCTGCGCAAAACTAAGGGAAGCATCGTCAACATCGGCTCGGTCGAAGGGCTGGGCAGCAATCCGGGCCATGCCGCCTATTGCGCCTCAAAGGCCGGGTTGCACGGGCTGACCCGCGCGGTTGCCGTCGACCATGGCGCAGAGGGCATCCGCTGCAATGCGGTTGCTCCGGGCTGGATAGACACCGATCTCAACCTCGATTTCATCGACAGCATGGACGACCCCGCCGCGTTCCGCCGGGATATCTCCCGCATTCACCCGGTTGGCCGGACAGGTGATCCCCAAGAAGTGGCCGCACTGGTAGCCTTCTTGGCCGCAGATGAGGCCGGTTTTATCACCGGCCAAGTCTATACAGTCGATGGCGGGCGGATGGCGAAACTCAGCCTGCCATAATTGGTCCCAGAGCTATTCAGCCCCAGATCGCCACTCTTTCCAGCGCATATACGCATTGGCACCGATGGAGGCGAAGGGCTCGGGCGGCAACCGTGGTGGCATCGGCTGCGCCAGAAAATGATCGGCAATCTCGGATTCTTTCTGCAGCACAAACTCTGCCGCACCCATTCCCTGCAAAGTGCCGCGCGCAATGCCCAGACCGTTCTGACAACACGCGGCAAAAACCCCCTGATCGACTTCGCCAAAAGCCGCCGAGCCATTGCGGCTGAGGCACAGCATCCCGGCCCAGCGATGTTCCATCCCCACATCGGACAAATTCGGAAACCGCTCCTGAAACTTACGGTCATGCACTTTGCCTGCCCGCTTCAAATGGCTCTCGTTACTGTGAATTTCAGGATGAAAGCTGGAACAGGTTCGGATCAGAATACGATCCCCATAGCTGCCCGAAACCCGCCGCACCGAAGTGCCCATCGGATCCGCAGGCGTCACCGACCAGCGCGGCTGCCCGCCCAACTTGGCAATCTGCGCCTCGCTCAACGGTTCGGTCATCGAAGCATAGAGGCAGATATGCATCAGACGCCGCTGGTAGAAACCAAAGCTCTCGATGTGTCCATTATTGGCCAGAATAATGCGGCCGGTCGACACATGCGCCTTTTCGGATTCGACTTCCCAGCCACTGCCCTTCTTACTGAACCCAGTCACGGGTGAATTCTCAAACACCCCAATCTGTCCTGCTAGGTACGCGGACAGGGCACGGATGTAAGCAGCGGGCTGAATCATCACGGTTCCCGGCGCAAACAGACCCGAAGTGTAATGCGGACTGCCCGTCAGCGCCTGCATCTGATGCGCATCATACAGCTCGCAAGGCTCACCCAGATGCGCCAGATGAGCTGCATAATCTGCGTTGTGCCGATCTCCATCTGGTGTCGCTGCGGCATTGATCTTGCCGCACGAGTCGAACGACTCTAGCGACAGATCACACTCTTCTGCCACCTCCGTTGCAAAGGATATGGCCTGACGGTTCAGCGCGATCGTGGCTCGGTCCGCCTCCAACCCATCGCTTGCATAGTTGTCCGAAGCCAGATCATGCGGAAGATCGATCATGAAACCCGAGTTTCGCCCGGCCGAGCCTTCGGCAAAGCGCCCGGCCTCCAGCACGACAACCTTCAGACCCGGATCCAGCTGATACAGTCGCCGGGCCGCCGTCAGCCCGGCAAAACCACCGCCGATGATGGTCACATCTGCGGTCTGGTCTTGCTCAAGCCGGGGCAGCGATTGCTGCGGCGGCAGGATCGCATTCCATCCCGCCGCGCCGGTCTGCCGGGGCAACCGTTTGGCGGCGTAGCTCGTCAATCCACCGCCTCATCTTCGTCATCAGTCAGATCAATCCAAATGGTTTTCAGCTGGGTATACTGATCATGCGCATGGACCGAATTGTCCCGACCACCAAACCCCGATTGCTTGTAACCGCCAAATGGTGTGGTGATGTCACCTTCGCCAAAGCTGTTGACCGTGACGGTTCCCGCCCGGATCGCCCGTGCACCCCGGATGGCGCGTTTGGCGTTGGCCGTGAAGATCGACGCACACAGGCCATACTCAGTGTCATTAGCAATGCTAATCGCCTCGTCGAAGCCAGAGACTTCGATCACCGACAAGACCGGGCCAAAGATTTCCTCGCGCGCCAGCGTGGCATCGTTTCCGGGCACTTCGATCACCGTGGCCTCGACGAACCCATTCTCCGCCTTGCCACCAATCAGCACGGTTTCGGCCTGATCCAGATAGCCGCACACCTTGGAATAATGCCCTTCACTGACAAGCGCGCCCAACCGAGTTTCAGGGTCCAGCGGGTCGCCAACATTCCAGTGCTTGGCATGATGCGCGATCCGTTCCAGCAGTTCTGCCTTCACGTCCTTATGCACGATCAACCGCGACGAGGCCGAGCAATTCTCGCCCATGTTCCAGAACGCGCCATTAACGACATGCGCCGCCACCCGATCCAGATTTTCCGCATCGTCCATCACGATAGCCGGGTTCTTGCCGCCCATCTCAAGCACCACTTCCTTGGCGTTGCTTTCGGCGGAATAGCTCAGGAACTTCTTGCCCGTCACGGTCGAGCCGGTGAAGGACACCATGTCGATACCCATATGTCGCCCGATGGGTTCACCCACCTCGGCGCCGCCGCCGGGCACCACATTCAGCACACCGCGCGGCAACCCGGCTTCAGACGCCAGCTCCGCCACCTTTAGCGAGGTCAGAGAAGTCTCGGTCGCAGGCTTCACCACAACGGAACAGCCCGCCGCCAATGCTGGCCCGATCTTCCATGCCAGCATCAACAAGGGGAAGTTCCACGGCAATACCAGCCCGACCACACCGATGGGTTCGCGCACCACCATGGCAATGTGGTCGTCGCTGGCCGGTGAAACCTGATCATAAATCTTGTCGATCGCCTCAGCATGCCACTTCAGACAGTGGATCGTCTCGGGCACATCCACGGTTTCGCAGTCATAGATGGTCTTGCCGCTATCGATGCTCTCCATCACCGCCAGTTCCCGCGCGTTGCGGGTGATCAGCTTGCACAGGCGGATCAGAACGTCCTTGCGATCCGATGGGTGCATCTTTGACCAACGCCCGTCCTCAAACGCTTCACGCGCCTTTTCAACGGCAAAATCCACATCCTCGACACCGCAGGCTGCAATACTGGTCAGCACCGCGCCAGTGGCGGGGTTCACGGTCTCGAACACCTGTCCCGAGATTGCCGGGCGATAGCCGCCATCAATGAACGCGCCCGTCGGCAAATCCAGATGCGCAGCGATGGATTCGTATTCATCTTTCGTCAGCAAGCTCATGCCTCAATCCTCCGCCACGATATCTGCGATTTTGCGTTTCAGAACGCGCGTCACCTGTTCCAGCGCGCGTTTGTCATCTTTGTTCAGGCCTTTAAGGGGCGATCTGACCATCCCCGCATCGATCCCGTTCATCGTGACGCCATGCTTGATCGTCTGGATGAACTTGCCGCCCTGCTCCAGCACCCGCATCAGCGGCATCAGCGCGCTCATGATGCGGCGGCCTTTGGCAAAGTTGCCCTCGATCACGCAGGCCTGATACAGCGCCACGTGCTCGGCGGGCAGAAAGTTCGATCCGCCGCAGACCCAGAACGGAGCGCCCCAGGCGAAGAACTCCAGCGCCTGATCATCCATGCCGCAGCCCAGTTGAATATGAGGGTAATCCCGCGCCAGCAGGTGTACCCGGTTGATATCGCCCGAGCTTTCCTTGATGCCGCAGAAATTCCGGCTGCGGCCCACACGATCCAGGAACTCTTCCCCCATCATCGTGCCGGTCCGGTGCGGATAATTGTAAAGCATCACCGGCAGATCAGCCGCCTTGTCGATCGCCAGAGCGTTCAGCGCATTCTCACGGTCTGTCGGCACCGAATACGGAGGGCTGGCCAACAGGATCGCATCCGCGCCCAGTTCGCGCGCGCCTGAAGCCAATGCAATGGAATCGCCAGTCAGCATCGCTCCGGTTCCCACAACCAGAGGCACTCGCCCTTTCAAACGTTCGTGGGTAAAGCGCGCAAGTTGCAGCCGTTCATCGACGGTCTGGGCATAATTCTCACCGGTCGATCCACCCGAGATCAAACCGTGTACACCCTGTTCGACCAGATAGTCGATCACCACGGCCAGCGCATCCCAATTCACGCTGCCATCCGCCGCGTAGGGTGTCACCACCGGCGTGTAGATACCCTCAAATCTGAAGATCGGAGTCATGTTTCCCTCATGCAGATGTCTTGCCGGGGACCTGCCCCAGCGGAAAATCCAAACCCTCAGGCATCACGAACAGCTCAATCTGATCGCGTGACAGGGTCCAGTGGTCGTCGGCAAGATGCGCAGCAGCCGCCTCATCGCCCGCCTCGATGGCAGCGATGATGGCGTCGTGCTGATGACTGGCTTGCGACAGGTTTTCGGTCATCTGCGCGGTCTGCGGGCGATAAAATGTCATCCCGATCCGCGCATGGTCGATCAGCAGCCGATTGAACGATGGGGATAAATAGACATTCCCCGCCATCTCTCCGGTCACCTCGTGAAACCGGGTATTGGCCAGCGTCCGCTCCTCAGCCGAGCCTTTACACAAGGCCTGCCGAAACGTCTCTTGCGCCTCTTTCAACTGATCAATCTGATCAGGCGTCGCATTGGCCGCGGCCAGACGCAGCACCGCGCCATAGATCATCGGCGCAACCAGAAAGAAATCGCGCAACGTGGTATGAGACATCTCGGACACCCGCGCCCCGCGATGGGTGCGCAGGTCCAGATAGCCCTCACCGGCCAACTGCCGGAACACTTCGCGCAACGGCGTGCGCGACAGGCCAAAGGCCTGCGACAGCTGCGCCTCGTCCAGATCCTCTCCGGGGCTCAGGCGCAAGGTCAGAACCGACATCTTGAGATGCTCGGCCAACGCCTCTTTCGGTGATCTGTCCTCGCCCTTCATCCTACGCCTTCCATTGCCGTTTTCGAATCGCGTATGCGCATAGTGGTATCTCAAAAAAATACATGTTGTATACAGTTAGTTTTCGTGCAGCATGCCGGTACATTCAGAAACGCCCTGATTCCGGTCTACCCCATGCACAAACCGCAACACTTCACTTTCATACTGGTCGAGGAATTCTCGCACCTCGCCTTCTCATGCGCGGTCGAACCGTTGCGCATTGCCAATTGGGTGGCGGATGAAGAGCTCTACCAATGGTCCTTTCGATCAGAGCACGGAGAGCAGGCGGTTTGCTCCAACGGATCAATAACTCTGGTACATGGCGGGCTGCAGTCCGTGCCCAAATGCGACCAGTTGTTTGTTTTGTCGGGCATTCACATGCGAAATCATGTCACGAAGCCACTGCTGGCCACATTGCGCCGTGAACGCGCGCGTGGGACCAATATCGGCGCGCTGTGTTCTGGTGCTTGGTTGCTGGCCGAAGCCGGGTTTCTGGACGGTATGCAGGCTGCAATTCATTGGGAATATCACGATTCTTTTATGGAGGCTTTTCCCGAAATCAACCTGGTTCGCAGCGTTTTTGTCGCTGACGAAAAACACATGACCGCATCGGGCGGCACGGCCACTGCCGATCTGATGCTGCACCTGATCGAACGGGATCACGGCCACGACATGTCCGTCGCCGTTGCCGATCAGATGGTCTATAACGCCGTGCGTAATGCCACCGCTGATCAGCGCGTATCTCTGCAATCACGCAACGGGATGCGCAATGCGCATTTGGCCAAGGCGATCAACATCATGACCGAAAACATCCAAAGCCCGCTGTCGCCATCAGTCATTGCCGCCGATATCGGCATTTCGACCCGGCAACTCGAACGCTTGTTCGGAAAATTCCTGAATACTTCGCCCAAGAAATATTTCATGGAATTGCGCCTAGAACGGGCGCGTAACCTGCTTTTGCAGACCGAATCCTCAGTGACCGAGGTCGCCTTTGCCTGCGGGTTCGAAAGCGCCGGTCACTTCTCGCGCGTCTATCGTGCGACCTTTGGGATCACGCCCATGCAACAGCGTAGCAGGCTGGATTGATCAATACTGTGACTGGACAGCACCCCCTGCTTGCGATTATCTGAACAAGTGTTCAGATCAAGATGAGGCCCTTCATGCAACTCTCAACCACAGCTGCAGTCATCACCGGCGGAGCGTCCGGCCTGGGTGAAGCCACAGCCCGTCACTTTGCCGAGAACGGCGCGCAGGTCACCATCCTTGACCGCGACGCCGAGCGTGGCCCGCAAGTCGCGGCTGAGATTGGTGGGTACTTCGCGCAAACCGATGTGACGGATGAGGCCTCGGTCGCTGCGGCCATTGCGCAGGCGATGGACAAGATGGGTCGCATCACCGCGGCGGTGAACTGCGCCGGTATCGCGATCGGAGCTAAGACTGTGGGCAAAGACGGCCCGCACCCCCTGGACGCGTTCCAGCGTACCATCGACATCAATCTGGTGGGCTCCTTCAACGTCTCACGTCTTGCTGCTGCAGAGATGGCAAAGAATGATCCTGAACCGGACGGCGCGCGCGGCGTGATCATCAACACGGCCTCAATCGCCGCCTTTGACGGGCAAAAAGGTCAGGCGGCTTATGCGGCCTCGAAAGGCGGCGTGGTCGGCATGACCCTGCCCATGGCGCGCGATCTGGCGTCTTCCGGCGTCCGCGTAATGGCCATCGCACCGGGTATCTTCATGACTCCCATGCTGGCCGGTCTACCCGAAGAGGTGCAGCAACAGCTTGCGGCGGACGTCCCCAACCCTGCCCGTCTGGGCGACCCGCGCGAATACGGTCGTCTGGCTGGGTTCATCGTCGAGATGGGCTACCTGAACGGAGAGGTCATCCGTATCGACGGTGCCCTGCGGATGCGCTAGAACGGGCTGCATGACCGAGCGGCAGAAAATGGCGGCAGGCGAATGGTATTGCTGCGTCGACCCTGAGCTGGAGGTGCTTCGCATGAAAGCGCGCCGCGCAGTTCATGCCCACAACACCTGCCCGCCCGATGACCGGGGGGCTATCGCTCCCGAATTGACGGCGCTCTTTGCGGGGATCGGGCAGGATTGCTATTTCGAGGCTCCGTTCCACTGCGCCTATGGGATGAACCTGTCACTAGGTGACCGCGTGTATTTGAACGCTGGCTGTGTCATTCTCGACACCGCGCCTGTTCGCATCGGCAGCGACTCGATGCTCGGCCCCACGGTGCAGATTTACTGCGCCCAGCACGCCAAGGATCCAGACCTCCGCGCCCAAGGTCTGGAAATCGACCTTCCAGTGACAATCGGAGAAAATATCTGGATCGGCGGTGGCGCGATCATCATGCCCGGCGTCACAATCGGAGACCGCGCCATCATTGGCGCCGGAAGTATAGTTACGAAAGACGTCTCGGTCGGAGCGACCGTCGTCGGCAACCCGGCCCGCGCGATCTGACCTCACGCATGACCGCAAGCCATATGCCGAATACCTTGCACTTCTTCTTTTTCATAGGCCCGGACCACAGAAAAACAATGAGCCGTGTCAAACACTTCTACGCCTGATTGAAGCTGTTTTGCTTTCTTTAGAGGTGTCACCTTTGCGGACAGAGCGTCCGTTTAGCCAAGATTGCTTTGCTGGTATGTTTCACACATTCGGCAGGTATTGATCAAGCAGAGCGTCCACGAGACCTTCTTGCAAGCGGTATCCTTTCTGCTGGTCTACTCGCAGAATGTCTTCCAATATCACAAACTGTTCCATGCCTGTTGTCATGGCCAAACGTAGAGTCAAGTCTTCGTAATCACTCCGTTTCATCGAACGGCGGACAGGTTCTAGGGCCTCGCCAAATGCTATCACTCTTCTGGCGCCGCGCATTTTGACAGTACCGTCCTGAAGTGATGCCTTTAGCGATTCAGCCAAAAACTGACGGAAGAAAGCCTCATGTTCGCGCGAGAAATCCAAATAGTAGCGCGCCACCGCGTGCACACGGCTTCGCACATCCTCAAGTCCTTCCAGCAATCCTGCAGTTGGAGTCACCTCTATGTCGAGGGTCGCATCCAAGGCCAAAACACTGGGGTCTGAGAAGTACCGGTACACTGTCGCGCGGCCAGTTTTCGCTCGCTCTGCGACTCTGGCAAGCGTCACGTTTTCTCCTTCGGACATAAGCTCACGTGCTGCCGACAGCAAGGCCTCTCTTGTTCTGTTCTTTTGATTGGTGCGAGGAGCCAAATCGCGCGTTCCTTAATGATACACTTGTCTCATGATTAGATATATGTATCATAATGATGCATTCATCGAAGTAAAGGGAGCCGTTGAAATGACAGAGTCTCGTCCACGCACATATCACCTACTTGGTAATCTTCTAACGTTTCACGCGTTTCCTGCTGAAACCGGAGATCGCTGTACCATCGTCGAAATAAAGACCGCCCCGGGAGCGGGTGCGCCTCCCAATCATCATGCTGGCGAAGACGAGAGTTTCTATGTGCTCGAAGGAGAGTTTGAATTTTTCCTGAACGGCGAAACGAGTAAGGTAAGCAACGGTGATTTCGTGAAAGTCCCGGACGGCGCCGTGCATGCGTTTACCTGTATTGGACAAAGCCCAGGTCGCCTGTTATGCGTCAATGCCCCAGGAGCAATGCACGATACATTCTTCACCGAAGCGGGTGAAGCAATGCCAGACGGCACCACAGACATTCCCGCTCCTGACGGACCACCCGACATTCCGGCCATTATGGCGGTGGCCGAAAAGACAGGTATGACAATTTTGGCGCCACAAGGTGCGCCTGCCTGAACTTCATTTTTGAAACGGGAGCCCGCAAATTAGCGTTTCTGTTACGAGTTAGAGAAATGTGCTAAACCTGACACACGGGACCAAACTGACATCGACCGCAAGGGGCTCAAAGCGGTTAATAAATCGTGTTCAATCCAGAAGCTCGGGTTTTGTACAACTCGGAGGATTTACCCATTTGACGGTGTTCAACTCGGACTCAACCGGATTCAGCCTTTTCTTCCAGCATCAGCCACTCTTCCTCGGCTGCTGATAGTTTTTCCTGTCGTTCGACCAAGGCGTCTGTCGCTTTCTGAAACTTGACCGGTTCGCGGGTGAACAGCTCGGCGTCCGACATCAGTTCCTCAAGCTTGGCGATCTCGGCCTCAAGGCGCGCGATCTCGGCAGGTAGCTTCTCTAGCCGGTGCTTTTCCGAGAATGAGAGGCCAGGTTTTGGCTTTGCCTCTTGCTTCATCTTCGGCTTTGAAGGTTTTGTTTTATCTTCTTTTTTCTGAGTTATCTCTCCACGTTGCGCGATGTAGTCGGACCACCCTCCGGCGTAAACGGTTGCGCGCCCATTGCCCTCCATCGCGATGGTTGTGGTCGCAACCCGATCCAGAAAATCCCGATCATGGCTGACCAGCAACACCGTGCCATCATAGTCGTCCAGCAGTTCTTGCAACAAATCCAGGGTTTCAACATCCAGGTCGTTTGTCGGTTCATCCAGCACTAGCAGGTTCGAGGTTTT
This sequence comes from Ruegeria sp. CL5, assembly GCF_056536485.1. Classification (NCBI taxonomy): domain Bacteria; kingdom Pseudomonadati; phylum Pseudomonadota; class Alphaproteobacteria; order Rhodobacterales; family Roseobacteraceae; genus Ruegeria; species Ruegeria sp. CL5. Next base: position 383,055 of record NZ_JBQFPS010000002.1, on the reverse strand, counting down.
TGCCATCAGCTTGGCCAACAGCAACCGTGCTTTTTCCCCACCAGACAAGGACTTAACAGCCGCTCTTGCCTGTGCGTCATCGAACAGAAACTCTTTGAGATAGCCCACCACATGCTTGGGCTGCCCACCCACCATCACTTGATCAGCCTTGCCAGACACCCGCATCTCAGGATCGCCGGTCAGACTGTCCCACAGGCTCATTTCCGGATCCAACTGCGCACGGGCTTGATCGAACACTGCGATCTCCAGATTGGTGCCCAGAACCACCGATCCTTCATCAGGATCGACCTGACCCAGTAGCATTTTCAGCAGCGTTGTCTTGCCCACACCGTTGGGGCCGACAAAGGCCACACGGTCACCGCGCTGCACCAGAAGATCAAAGTTGCGCACGATCTGCTGAGATCCAAATGCCTTTGAAACGCCAGTGGCTTCGATGACCTTACGCCCGGATTTTGGACCAGATTCCAAAGCCATAGCGGCAGAACCCTGACGTTTGATCTGCGCTGCCCGCTCGGCTCGCAATGCCTGCAGCGCCCGCACCCGGCCCTGATTGCGCTTACGGCGCGCGCTGATACCTTCAACAGCCCATCGCGCCTCGGATTTGATCAAGCGGTTCAACTTGTGGCGCTGTTGATCTTCTTCTTCCCAGACCTTGTCGCGCCAGCTTTCAAAAGCCTCAAACCCCTGCTCCTGCCGCCGTACAACCCCGCGATCAATCCACAGAGTCGCGCGGGTCAATGCACGCAGGAAGGCCCGGTCATGCGAAATCAGAACGTAAGCCGCACGGGTCGATCCCAACTCACGTTCAAGCCATGCGATCGCTTCGATATCCAAATGGTTCGTTGGCTCGTCCAGCAGCATCAGGTCTGGTGCCTCGGCCATTAGCTTTGCCAATGCCGCCCGCCGTCTTTCCCCGCCAGACGCAGTTTCAACCGGACGGGCGGGATCGAATTTTAAGCCTTCGCCAGCGCGTTCGACCTTATAGAGCTCGCCGGGCTCCAACCCGCTTGAGGCATAGTCACCAAGCGTCGAGAACCCTTGCATATCGGGATCCTGCTCCATGTAACCCACAGATTTACCCGGGGGGATGACAATATCGCCCTGATCGGCCTCAACCAATCCGGCCATTACTTTCATCAGGGTAGATTTACCTGATCCATTACGTCCGACCAGCGCAGCGCGATCACCGGGCTGAACCACAAGGTCCAGACCAGAAAACACCGGATCCCCACCGAAGGTCAGAGAGATACCGGACATCTGCAACAAAGGAATTCTCGCCATGCCCGCCAGCTAAACCGGCTGGGGCAAGGCGTCAACGCCCCTGTTTCACCTTTTGAATAGTACCCATCTCACCCGGCCGCGGCCCGCAGAAGGCGTTTACGCGCAGCTGGAATTGCGCTGATTTCAAGTCCTGTGAACACATGCAGCGTGTTCATCTGGCGATCCACGACCGCATGATCACTGACCCAACCCCCCATTATCAGATAAGTGCGCAGCAATGGCGGCATGCGCAGCATCGCCAGTTTTGCATTAGGTCTGCGACGCAACCGTGTGGCAAACCGAAAAACATCGGGCGCCTTGACCCTTGGCAACCACCGTTTTGGGGCCAAATGCTTGTCTTTGAGCATGGCAAAAGCATCCAGATACTCAACCGTCTCAGTCCCCGCAAAGGACGAGCAGCCAAAAAGCATCTCGACCCCGTTCTGGTCGACATATGCCGTCATTGCCCCCCAGGCGACACGCAAGATATCCGGATCGTGCCGGTCAGGATGAATACAGAAACGACCCATCTCGACCATTGGCCCCGTAAAGCCACGCAGCGCTGACAGGTCATAGAACTGAGCTGAATAACTGCGCCCTACTTCGTCACCGTCCTGCATCGTCAGCATGCGGAAGCAGCATACCAACTCTCCATTGGTGCTCATGTCCTCGATCAGCACGTGATTGCAGTGCTCATCAAAAACATCGCAATCCTGATCCTCGGTCGCGAAGGCCAGCGTCCGCAGCTTCTGTGCCTCGGCCACATCACACGCGGTTTGTGCTAAGCGCGCTTGATAACGGCCCTTCTCCAACAAAACAGCCATGGTCGCATCCTCCTGCGGTGGCTGACCGGTCAATCATCTGGAACACTTATATAGTGCATGTGACCGCCATATGACTGCCACATCGACACTACACAGCTTAGTTACTGACTGACCCCCGGAATGTTCGCCGGATTGAAGTTGCCGATATTACCCAACAGCTGACGCAGGAATCCTTTGTCTTCGACATTGGAATCGGTCACGCGGCGGTCAAGTACAATGACATAGCCATCTTCCAGACCAAACCGCTCGATATTGCGGACGACACCGCGTTGGTCGAAGCTGATTGCGACCAACTGGCGCGAAACGACCTCCGGCTTTTTCGGTCCATAGTGACGAATTCGAGACGCGACGTAGTAATAACCCGAATCCCGTACAACGCCAGATGCCGTTGGCGCACCGATCGTTTCTTCGACGCTTTCGCGTGTGTCGACGCCGACCTTGATCTTGGCCAGATCCTCCGGCGGCGGCACATAGCCGTGATTCTTGAAGATTGGCGAACACGCGCCCGCGACTGCCAAACAGACAGCAAAGACAAGCGTTTTCGATGCTGGTTTCAGCCTGTTCACACCCTTCAACATTGACACCCTCTTGCCATGGCCCCTTGCGGACCCTATCCGATTACAGAAACCGGCGCTCCGGTTCAACACAGGAAAGACTCAACTATGAGCAACCAAACATCATTACGGGTGGCAGACCTGCCTCAGAACGCCGCAACCCCGTTTGAACTGCGCCCAGATAGCGACACGCTTGAACCGATCAAACGGGAGCTCGGCCTGCTGGGGCTGCGCAAGTTGAGCTTTGTCGGGCAGCTAAGCGCCCAGGGCAAACGTGACTGGGTTCTGAAAGGCAAACTTGGTGCGACGGTGATCCAACCCTGCGTCGTCACGCTTGAACCCGTGACAACCCGGATCGACACGCCAGTCACTCGTGTGTTTCTGGCGGATTGGACCGATCCGGACGAGCCCGAATTCGAAATCCCAGAAGATGACGAGACCGAACCATTGGGCGCTGAAATTGATCCGGCGCAGGTTATGATCGAAGCGTTATCACTTGCGTTGCCGCAATATCCCCGCAAGGACGGTGCCGAACTTGAGCAAGCCGACTATACTGAGCCCGGAAAAAAAGCGATGACCGACGAGGATGTCAAACCCTTTGCGGGGCTGGCTGACCTGCGGGATGCGATGAAAAAAGACGAGTGACAGGCAAGGGATTTCCTGTCATAGCAGGCGGCCAGAAAAACCGCTTGAACATGACGAGAATCGCAGTATTTTCGCGCGCTCATTGGAATTTGGGTTGGACATTGCGGGGCAAGCCCCTTAAACGCGCGTCAAACCACGAGAAAACAAAGTACGTAACCCGGCTGACAGCGAATCTATCAGCCCATATCAGACAAAGGTTGAGACCATGGCCGTCCAACAGAACAAAGTTTCCAAGTCGCGTCGCAACAACCGCCGCGCACACGACGCTCTGGTTGCTGCAAACCCGAACGAATGCCCGAACTGCGGCGAGCTGAAGCGCCCGCACCATGTTTGTGCCTCTTGCGGCCACTATGACGATCGTGAAGTCGTCGCTCAGGCCGACGAAATCGACCTGGACGAAGACGCGGCCTAAGCCTGATTGGACGCAGGCCAAGGCATGACGGATCAGCCCACGCAAACCGGACGGATCATCATCTCGGTTGACGCTATGGGCGGAGATTCGGGCCCTGCCGTCGTTGTGGCGGGTATTGCCAAGTCTGCGGACAAGAACCCGAAGATCGGGTTCATCCTGCACGGCCAGGAACAGGAATTGCGCAAGCTGGTTGCCAAACGACGTGTCCTTGATGGGCGCGTCGTTTTTCGTGATTGCCCTGACGTCGTCACGATGGAGGACAAGCCCAGCCAGGTTGTCCGTAGCGGCAAGAACACATCGATGTGGTCGGCGCTGGAAGCAGTGCGCGCAGGCGAAGCGCATGGCGCGGTGTCCTGCGGCAACACTGGCGCATTGATGGCAATGTCGATGCTGCGGCTGCGCAAGCTGCCCGGCGTGAACCGCCCTGCTATTGCGATCTTATGGCCCTCGCGTAACCCGCATGGCTTTAACGTGATGCTGGACGTGGGCGCGGATGTGCGTGCCGATGCCAAGGATTTGCTGCAATACGCTCTGATGGGTGCTTCATACGCGCGCAACGGGATGGCGCTCAGCCGCCCCCGCATCGGCCTGCTGAACGTCGGAACTGAAGAGCACAAAGGCCGCGCCGAATTGAAAGAGGCGCACGCCATGATTTCGGACTTTGCCGATCAGGCGAATTTTGAGTTCGTCGGCTTTGTCGAAGGCAGTGATATCCCCGGCGATAAGGCTGACGTGATCGTCACAGACGGTTTTACCGGCAACGTTGCGATCAAAACCGGCGAAGGCACCGCGAACCTAATCGGTGATCTGTTGCGCGAGGCATTCAAATACTCGCCCCTGTCCCGCTTGGCATCGATTCTGGCGATCACATCGCTAAACCGTCTTAAAAAGCGGATCGATCCGCGTCGCGTAAACGGCGGTGTGTTCCTCGGGCTGAACGGAACCGTTGTGAAATCCCACGGCGGAGCAGACGCGACAGGCGTTTCGGCTGCGGTCAAACTTGCTTTCACTTTGGCAGAATCCGGCTTTGCCGAAAAATTGGCGGCACGGGTTGCATCAACTGCCGCACTTGCACAAGATGCGGCCCATTCCGTGTCTCAATCGGAATAATAACAAAAAAGGCAGTACCCCAGCATGGCAGGCCGCTCAGTTGTTGTAGGTGTCGGACATTATTTGCCGGAGCGCGTTGTACCAAACGCCGAATTCGAAAAAACACTGGATACGACGGACGAATGGATTCGCACCCGGTCCGGTATCGAGCGGCGGCATTTCGCAGCCGAGGACGAGACCACATCCGATCTGGCCACCAAAGCGGCCGAGGCTGCGCTGGCTGATGCCGGACTGACGGCAGATGATATCGACGCGATTGTGCTGGCAACCTCGACGGCGGATCTGACTTTTCCATCGGCTGCGACTATGGTGCAGGCGCGGTTGGGTATGACCAAAGGCTTTGCGTTTGATGTGCAGGCCGTCTGCGCCGGGTTCGTCTTTGCACTTTGCAATGCCAACGCTCTGATCCTGTCTGGACAAGCGAAGCGCGTGCTGGTGATCGGAGCCGAGACATTTTCGCGAATCATGGACTGGACCGACCGGTCCACCTGTGTGCTGTTCGGCGATGGCGCAGGCGCACTTGTGCTGGAATTACAGGATGGGCAAGGCACTTCTGATGATCGCGGCATTCTTTCCACCGACCTGAACTCGGACGGGCGATACAAAGACCTGCTTTATGTTGATGGCGGGGTTTCAACGCAATCGACCGGCCATCTCAGGATGCAGGGCAATCAAGTCTTCCGCCATGCCGTTGAAAAGCTGGCCAAAACTGCCGAAGTGGCGCTGGAGCGAGCAGGCCTGACAAGTGACGACGTCGACTGGATTGTGCCACATCAGGCCAATATCCGCATTATTCAAGGTACTGCCAAGAAGATGGGCCTGCCGATGGAAAATGTCGTTGTCACCGTGCAGGATCATGGAAACACCTCCGCTGCGTCGATTCCCTTGGCCTTGTCGGTCGGCAAGAAAAACGGCCAGATCAAAACCGGCGATCTGATTGTAACTGAAGCGATCGGCGGCGGTCTGGCATGGGGTGCGGTTGCCCTACGCTGGTGATGGGCGCAATCCGGCTTACGAAGCCGCCTGCAATTCATTGATATTGACAGTGAATTTCGCATCGCCATATGCTCGCTCATCAACAGGGGAAAAAGTATGGGCGATAAAACACTGACCCGAATGGATCTGAGCGAGGCCGTCTTTCGTGAGGTCGGCCTGTCACGCAATGAAAGTGCGCAGCTTGTCGAAAGCGTTCTGAACCACATGTCCGACGCGTTGGTGCGTGGCGAGCAGGTCAAGATTTCGTCTTTCGGGACATTCAGCGTTCGGGACAAAACCGCCCGCATCGGACGTAATCCCAAGACCGGAGAAGAGGTTCCGATCCAGCCGCGCCGCGTGCTGACCTTCCGCCCGTCGCACCTGATGAAGGATCGCGTCGCTGCAGGGAACCGCAAGTAAGTTCAGGACAGTTTGGTTATGAGTAAGTCCCCCGACGCCTTTCGCACCATTAGTGAAGTTGCGGACTGGCTAGGAGTTCAGGCTCATGTTCTGCGCTTTTGGGAAAGCAAGTTTACGCAGGTAAAGCCGGTAAAGCGTGCCGGTGGGCGGCGATATTACCGCCCGAATGATATGCGATTACTGGGTGGCATCAAGAAACTGCTGCACGAGGATGGCACCACCATCAAAGGCGTACAGAGAATCCTGCGGGAACAAGGCGTTGCACACGTTGCTTCACTTTCACCGAGCCTGGATGACAGCCCGCCCGTTTCGCACTCGGATGACACAGTTGTTCCGTTTACCGCAGCATCCTCGGCGCAGCCTGCGAACCAGATTAACATGGATCTCGGCGAACCCGGCCAAGCTCCGGCACCAATAAAGCCCGACATTAGCGACCAACCCAAGCCGCAACCTGATGCAATGGACGCTGCTCCGCTTATGGGCGGAATAGCATCATTGGCATGGAACCGGGCAGAGTATGACGACAAGCTTCTGCACCAAATTGCACCGATTGCGAAAGACCTGCGCCGTTGGCTGGATCGCGTTGAAAACCGGGCGGCGGGATAGCAAAAAAGGCGATGATTTCCTCTTGCCCCTGCCGGGAAAGTCTTTATGAACACCTCAACGTCGGGCTATGGCGCAGCCTGGTAGCGCGTCCGTCTGGGGGACGGAAGGTCGCAGGTTCGAGTCCTGCTAGCCCGACCAAATCACACCGACGTTTATGGCACATAGGCCAGATCCCGCTCTGGCAGCAGAGGGGATCGAGATGACAGGTGTTTGCCCAAATCAGCAGCTTGAGGCGATGATCGCGCGTGGTGAGATTACTGCAAGCCCGGACATCATCCCTGCGCAGGTACAACCGGCCAGCCTTGATCTACGTTTGGGAACAGTAGCTTACCGGGTGCGCGCCTCATTTTTGGCAGGCGAAGGACGGTCTGTTGCTGATCGTCTGGCCGAGTTTGAAATGCACCGCATCGACATCACCGAAGGCGCGGTTCTGGAAAAAGGCTGCGTCTATCTGGTGCCGCTTATGGAATCGCTCGCCCTGCCCGATGACGTCAGTGCGGCGGCCAATGCCAAAAGCTCGACCGGGCGGCTCGACCTGCTGACACGCACGATCACAGATGGTGGTACCGAGTTCGATCGGGTCTCCGCTGGATATACTGGTCCTCTATATGCCGAGATCTGCCCGCGCTCTTTCTCGGTTTTGGTGCGCCCCGGAATGCGGTTGAATCAGATCCGTTTCCGCAAGGGTCAGGCTGTGCTGAGCGACGCCGAACTGACCGCGTTGCATAGTCAGACACCCTTGGTAGATGGGCCAGCCGTCATTCAGGACGGCCTGGGGTTCTCGGTCGATCTGCAGCTGCACGATACTGATCTGGTCGGCTATCGCGCCAAACCCCATACCGGGGTGATCGATCTGGACCGGATCGGCGAATACGACCCGCAGGAATACTGGGAAGAGGTACATACCAAGGACGGTCGCATCATCCTCGACCCCGGCGCGTTCTATATTCTCGTCAGCCGCGAAGCAGTGCATATCCCACCGATGTATGCCGCCGAAATGGCCCCCTATCTGGCCATGGTAGGCGAGTTCCGGGTTCACTACGCTGGTTTCTTCGACCCGGGCTTTGGTCATGCCGAAGCGGGCGGCGCAGGATCGCGCGGCGTGTTGGAAGTGCGCTGCCACGAGGCGCCCTTTGTGCTGGAGCACGGGCAGGTCGTCGGGCGTTTGGTATATGAGAAAATGGCTGAGATGCCGACGCAGCTTTATGGCGCGGGCATTGCCTCAAACTATCAGGGGCAAGGCCTCAAGCTGTCTAAGCATTTTAAGGCCGTAGGCTAACAATCAAAATTTCATGAAGCGGCGCATCTGCCGAGTTACCTGTTTCATCTGCTTGGCGCTCTGCTTCTGGCGCCCAGCCGCATCGCGCATTTGACGATTTGCTTCGGGATCACTTTGGGTCTCTGACGGACCTGGTTTGCGACCGGCCCGGCTCGCCATATCAATACCCTTGTCGACCCCGCGGTTCACAAGGCGGCGCATAACCTGACGCACGATCATGTCAATGATCCGATTGGCATTCATTGGTTCAACTCCGTTTCCTGCGCACTACAATAGGCATGTTCTGTGCCAACAAAAGAGGTGTTTGATCACTCTTCCTCGAACAGCTCGGTCTGATCTTCGTCTTCATCCTGATCCTGCCCTTCGCCCAACGGCACTGTGCCTGGAGGCGGCCGGTTTTCCAACAGCCCCGCCGCGCGCAGTTCTTTCAGACCCGGAAGGTCACGGGCGTTTTCCAGACCGAAATGATCCAGAAACTCGGGTGTTACCACAAATGTAACTGGACGGCCCGGCGTCATGCGGCGGCGACCCAGCCGAATCCACTCCATCTCCAGAAGCTGATCGATGGTGCCACGCGAGACGGAAACGCCTCGGATTTCTTCAATCTCAGCCCTTGTGCAGGGTTGGTGATAGGCAACAATCGCCAGCGTTTCGATGGCTGCCCGGCTCAGCTTGCGCGTCTCAACCGTTTCTTTCTGCATCAGGAAACCCAGGTCGGGTGCGGTACGGATTGCCCATGCCTCACCCACGCGCACCACGCGCACACCGCGCCCTTCGTATCGTTTTTGCAGCGATTCAACTGCTTGTGCAGCATTGCTGCCATGGGGCATCCGCGCTTCGAGATCACCAATCGTCACCGGCTCGGCGCTGGCAAACAACACGGCCTCGACCATACGTTCCTGTTCGGCCAATGGCGGCGCTTCAAACAGAGTGCCGGTCTCTTCTGGGGCGTCAGTCACGTGTTTCGGTCCTCTTACGCAAATGGATCGGTGCAAATGTCTCGCTTTGCTTCATCTCCATATGTCCTTCTTTCACCAGCTCCAGCGAGGCCGCAAAGGTCGCAGCCGTGGCCGAGCGGCGGCGCACCGGATCGGCGTCCCAACCTTCGGGCAGATAGGTCTCCATATCCGTCCAGGCACCGGCAAAACCAATCAGCGGGCGCATACGCTCCAGTGCTTGTTCCATCGTGAAGACGGCATCGCGGTCCATCACAAAGGGTCGGAATTCGTCTCGGGTGCGGATGCGCGCATAGCCCTGCATAAGGTCTAGCAGCGTGGCAGAATAGGTCACGGTGCGGATACGAGTGACATCCTCGCCCTGCCCGCGTTTGAAAAAGTCACGACCCAGCTGATCGCGTGCCATCAGACGCGCGGCTGCATCGCGCATGGCCTGCAAGCGTTCCAACTGGAATGCGAGGTGTGCGGCCAGTTCTTCACCCGAGGGGCCTTCGTCATCCGGGTCGGGCGGTAGCAACAGGCGGGATTTCAGAAAAGCCAGCCATGCCGCCATCACCAGATAATCCGCCGCCAGCTCAATCCGCAGCTGCCGCGCCTTTTCGACAAAGGTCAGATACTGCTGCGCCAGCGCCAGAACCGAGATTTTGCGCAGATCCACCTTTTGCGTGCGTGACAGGGTCAGCAGCACGTCCAATGGCCCCTCAAACCCGTCAACGTCAACAATCAGCGCTTCGGCTGCAAGCCGATCCGCGACCGAGACCGGGTCTTCGCTGAAAAGGTTATCCTGCATATACCTGCCCGCCCATTAGGGCAGATAGTTCCGCTTCGGCGGCTTGGATGTCAAGTTCCCGTGGCGGCTGGCGTCGGGCCAACGCCCGATCTGCGCGGACCTGTGCCGCATCGGTCATTTCTCCAGCGGCTTCGAGCACCTGCGCGCGTTCTTCAAACGCCCCGTTGCAGTGCAAGGCCACATCGCATCCAGCGTCCAGCGCCTGGCGGGCCAGGTCAGCGGGCGTGCCGTTGAGCGCTTTCATCGTGATATCGTCAGTCATAATCAGACCATCGAACCCAATGTGTTCCCTGATCAATGTCATCATTCCGGCAGAAATGGTCGCAGGTCTGGGATCAATCTGGCCATAGACCAAATGCGCCGTCATTCCCATTGGCAGGTCGTTGAGCGCTCGGAACGGCGAAAAATCTGCGTCTTCCAGTGCTTCCAGCGAAAGGTTCACATGAGGCAGGTCGTGATGACTGTCGAGCGTTGATAAGCCATGACCCGGCATGTGCTTCACAACCGGCAGCACTCCGCCGTCCAAATGCCCGTTAGCGACAGCACGGCCAATCGCAGAAACTTGTTCGGGATCAGATCCATAGCAGCGGTTCTTTAGAAACGCGTGTGTGTTGTCGCGAGCCAAGTCAACCATTGGTGCGCAGTTGCTGTCGATGCCCAGCTCCAGCAATTCATGCGCGATCAGGCGATAGCGCAGATACATCGCACGCTCGGCTTGATCTCCGGCACGCGCGACATCATCCAGCGGCGGCATCCATTCACGGGCTAAAGGTGCGCGCAGACGTTGCACGCGGCCCCCTTCCTGATCCACGGTGATCGGGCAATTTCGACCAACAGCCTCGCGAAAGTCCTCGCACAGAGCGCGGGTCTGGTCGGCGGATTCGATGTTGCGGGCAAACAGAATGAACCCGAATGGGTTCATCTCTTTGAACAATGCTTTCTCATCCGGCGTCAGGCGCAGCCCTTCGGCATCGGTGATGACAGCGCCGAATCTCACCGGACGGCGACCGGGATACAGTCTGCACCCTGCGCGACCAAGGCGGCACAAAACTGACGCGAGTCGCTCAGATCATCAAACCCCATGACCCGCAAGCGATAAAAAGTGCGGCCTCCGCTTGAGGTTTTCTGGATAACGCGCTGTTTTCCATCCATATACTCACCGAACTGACCGTTCAAACGCGCCCATTCCGCTTGCGCCACATCGGCGCTTTCGTAGGCCCCAAGCTGAGCCAGCCGCGTGCCTTTGGCCAGCGTATCCGGGTCAACATCCAAACCAACGGCAGCCTTTACGGCCGCGTTTATTGCGGCCTCGGTTGCACTGCTGGACGAGATTGTGCTGGGAGTTGCACGAGCTGGGCGCACATGCGGACGTAGCGAACGGCGCACTCCGGGCAGTGCTGCAATCTTCGGGTCAGGCTGTTGCGCGGCATAGTCCGCCGGATCAATCGCGGGCTCTTCCTCGGGGGTAACCAGCGAGGCCAGCTGCACACCCTGCTCTTGCTCCTGCGCGGGCGCAGGTGCGGCGAGCCCTTGGGCCAAAGCCTGCATGACTGCCTGATCCGTGGCGGGCTCTTCAACCACATGTACGGCATTCGTCGCCTCAAGCGTCGCCATCGGTGTGTCTTCATCCGTCAGCGACACAGGGCGTGGTGCCAGAATGAGCCGATCTGCCGGAGGTGCAGCGGTTCCAACTGCGGCGACCGCATTCACCGCCAGCCCCTGGTGATCCGCAGGCGTACCGCCGGGGTTTTCGGGTTGCACCCGCATCGGCCCGTCGGCGGCACGCACAACCGGCACACCGCTAACGTCGCGCATGATCAACTGGTAGCCCCAGACGCCAACACCCGCGACCAGCGCCAGGGACGCAACCGCGCCAAGCACGTTCACAATTCGACCAAGCCCAGCGCCTGCGCGCGGCCCATCGTCATAACCATAGCTTTCATCAGGATAGTCATACGCATCTGCAGAGTGCGTTTGATTCGAGTAATGCATCTGCTCGGAGCTGTTCTGCCCCGAGTAATCGTAACGTGCCATATCCGCCTCACCGCCCGTTTCGCGCCTTAAAAAGATGGCGCGCGGGTCATTTCTTGCCTACCTCGTTCCGGCGGTTCGGGCGATATTGTTTACCGCATCTCCTGCGCCGGGGTAACGCCAAGAATACCCAAGCCCGCTGAAATCACAACAGAAACAGCGCGTGCCAATGCGATTTTCGATTGGCTTGTGGCAACATCGCCATCCTGGATAAAGCGCAGCTGAGTTTCGTCATTGCCTTTGTTCCACAGCGCATGAAAATCCCCAGCCAATTCATAGAGATAGAATGCGACCCGGTGTGGCTCGTTGGTGCGCGCAGCGATTTCCACCAGCCGTGGCCACTCCGCTAGCTTCTTGGCAACAGTCAGCTCAGAGGCGTGATCAATCTTGCCCAGATCGGCCCCTTTAAGGGTCGCATCATCGGCCGCGATCCCGGCTTCGGCCGCGCGGCGCAGTACACTCATGACGCGGGCATGGGCGTATTGCACGTAGAACACCGGGTTCTCGCGGCTTTGTTCCAGCACCTTGTCGAAATCGAAATCCAGCGGCGCGTCGTTCTTGCGAGTCAGCATCACGAAACGGGTCACATCCGGCCCGACCTGATCGACCACATCGCGCAGGGTGACAAAGTTCCCTGCCCGCTTGGACATCTTGAACGGCTCGCCGTTCTTCCACAGCTTCACCAATTGGGTCAGCTTGATATCCAGCGGCACCTTGCCATCGGACAGAGCCGACACAGCCGCCTTCATCCGTTTGACATAGCCGCCATGGTCCGCACCGAACACATCGATCAACGCGTCAAACCCGCGGCTCACCTTGTCGTAGTGATAGGCGATATCGGGGGCAAAATAGGTCCAGCTACCATCCGACTTCTTGACCGGGCGATCGACGTCATCCCCGTGTTCGGTCGACTTGAACAAGGTCTGTTCGCGCGGCTCCCAATCCTCGGGCTTTTTACCCTTGGGCGGCTCAAGCACACCTTCATAGATCAAGCCCTTGTCGGTCAAAGACTGCAGCGCTGCCTCGATCCGACCCGTGCCGTAGAGCGACTTCTCTGAGAAGAACACGTCCATCTCGACGCCCAGCGCCTTCAGGTCGGCGCGGATCAGGTCCATCATCGCGTCGGTGGCAAAGTTGCGCAGCTCTTCCAGCCATTCGCTTTCCGGCTTGTCGACCAGGCTATCACCATATTTCTCTTTCAGCGCCTCGCCAATCGGGATCAGGTAGTCGCCAGGGTATAGACCTTCGGCAATTTCAGGGCTTAGACCATTCGCCTCGCGATACCGCTCATAGGCCGAGCGCGCAAGCACATCCACCTGCGCGCCGCCATCGTTGATGTAGTATTCGCGTGTCACATCATGGCCCGAATAGGCCAGCAGGCTTGCCAGCGCATCACCGAACACAGCCCCCCGCGTGTGGCCCACATGCAGCGGGCCGGTCGGGTTGGCCGAGACATACTCCACATTGACCTTCTGACCATGCCCCATGGTCGAACGGCCATAATCGGTGCCTTTTTCCAGCACCGCAGCCAGCACACCCTGCCAGACCGAAGGCGCAAGCCGCAGGTTTAGAAAGCCCGGGCCCGCCACCTCGGCGCTGGTGATCCGGTCGTCTGCAGACAGCTTGCCTGCCAGCACATCCGCAATATCCCGCGGCTTCATCTTCGCCGGTTTCGCCAGTACCATCGCCGCATTGGTCGCCATGTCGCCATGCGCTGCATCGCGCGGAGGCTCAACCGCCACGTTGTCAAAGCTCAATCCCTCTGGCAGCGCGCCTTCGGACTGCATCTGCGCCAGCGCGTCCAGTACAAGGCCGCGGATCTCGGAAAACAGGTTCATTTCGGATGTCCTTTTACTTGTCGCGGGGTTTAACACGCATCGCGGCAAGGTCAATGGACGCCCTTAGTTTGTACTTGGCATAACGCACAGGCCGGGTAGTTTCGGGCCTGACGCCACACACGCCCCGGAGATCCCCATGTACCGCGCTCTGCCCTTAGTCCTGCTTCTATCTGCCGCCATACCCGCATGGGCCGAACTATCGACGCCCGAGGGTCACGTCATTCTGACACTGGGTGGCGCCGTCGATGAGATCAACCTGCCCGCACGAACAGAAAATGACGGTGGCCTGTTCGGTTACCTCGAAGTCACGCACGCAGGAGCGGCCGGGTTCGACGCAACCATGCTGGAGGGATTGGAGCAGATCGAGATCACTATCCCCTATGGCCCGCCGGAGAACCAGCGCGACTATATCTTTTCAGGCCCACGGCTGTCCGAAATAATGAAGTTGGCCGGGGCTGAGGGTAAATCCGCCCTGCCTATGGCAATGGACGGTTATCAAGCGGAAATCCGTTGGCAAAGCATCAAAGCACACCAACCGATTGTAGCCACCCATGCGGACGGCGTGCCCATGGGAATCGGCGGCTATGGCCCCACGATGATCGTTTTTCCGCCAACTGATGACGTAGAATTGGCCCAGATACAGGCCAGCCAGCAAGTTTGGGCCATTGCCTATATCGCGATTGAATGATCTCCGGTCAGGCGGGCATGGTCCTGCAGCGCAAACCTGTCCGTCATACCCGCGATATAATCCGAGACGATCCGCGCCAACGCCGTTTCGTCAGCCGCCGCCTCGATATCGCCGTGCCAGTGCCCAGGCATCTGCTTCGGGTCGGCAAGATAAATCGGAAAGAGCTCTTCGACGACCTTGCTGACCTTGGTTCGCACTTGCATCACGCTTGGTGCGCGATACATACGCGAAAACAGAAACGCCCGGATTTGTTTGAGCTGAGCCCATAACCCATCTGAGAACTGAATGACCGGATAGCCCAGATTCCGAATATCCTCGACCGATTGCGCCCCTGAGGAAGCGATCAACGCGCGCGACGTGTCAATAACATCCGAGACCATCACGCCAAAAACCCGCCGCAGCGCTTCATGGCGACGCCGGTATGGGTCCAGACCCGGATATCTGCGATCGACTTTTGCAAAACAGGCATCGATGATGGGAAGTTGCTGAATGTCGTCATCGCTGAACAGACCAGCGCGCAACCCATCAAACAGATCGTGATTGTTATAGGCTATGTCATCAGAAAGCGCGGCCACCTGCGCCTCGGCGCTCGCGTGTGTGTTGAGTTCGAGGTCATAGCCCTGATTGCACTCGGCCAGCGCCCATGGCAATTCGCCTACGACGGGACCGTTATGCTTGGCGATGCCCTCCAGACATTCCCAGGTCAGATTGCAGCCGTCGAACTCGGCATAGTGACGCTCAAGTTTAGTTACGATCCGAATGGCCTGTGCGTTGTGGTCAAAACCGCCATAGGGCTTCATCAACGCGTGCAGTGCATCCTCTCCCGTATGACCAAAAGGCGTGTGCCCAAGATCATGCGCCAGAGCGACCGCTTCGGTCAGCTCCGGGTTCAACCCCAAAGCGCCAGCAATCGTCCGCGCCACCTGCGCAACTTCGATTGAGTGGGTCAAACGGGTACGATAGCTGTCACCTTCGTGCTCAACAAAGACCTGTGTCTTGTGCTTGAGCCTCCGAAAGGCACTGGCATGAATGATCCTGTCGCGGTCACGCTGAAAGCATGAACGAAAGCTGCTCTCTTCTTCCGGCACCAACCGCCCCCGCGCGCGGCCCGGATCCGAGGCAAAACCCGCTCTGTCCAATGGTGTTGTCCTTGTCGCCTGTCTTCAGGTTTCATATATTGTACGATGCTAAGGAAATAAACCTTTGGAGACCGGCATGAATCTGCCCCCAACAGTTACAGAACGCGCCTTTGATCGCTTGGCCGAGATTGGCGCCGCAGATCAGGGCCAGGCCCTGCGCGTCGCAGTAGAGGGTGGTGGATGTTCAGGATTTCAATACGAAATTGCGCTGGATAAGCCTAAGGAAGACGATTTGGTTTTAGAGGGCAAAGGCCAGAAGGTTATCGTCGACTCGATCTCTCTGCCATTTCTGGAAAATGCGGTGATCGATTTCACACAGGAACTGATCGGTGCGCGCTTTGTTATCGAGAACCCCAATGCCACGTCTTCCTGCGGATGCGGTACATCTTTCTCAATGTAGCCAAAGTAGGGGCTTTGCCCCCACACCCCCAAGGTATTTCTAGCCAGATGAAGAGAGCTTCACCTGGCACGGTCATCGGCGCCTCCGCCTGTACCGCATAATCATTTTTTACAAGTTTGGTTAAGAATCCGTTTCTTCATCTGGCCCAAAATACCTCGGAGCGCGAGGCAGAGCCTCGCTGGCCCGTTCTGTTCCTTGCCGTCAGGTGCAATCTGCGCGATAGGTTGCGGATGGCACCGGAGGATCGCGCATGAAAATCGCCACGTTCAACATCAACGGGATAAAAGCTCGGGCCGAGGCGCTACCGCGTTGGCTGGATGAGGCGCAGCCGGATGTCGTTTTGCTGCAGGAAATCAAATCGATTGATGAGAATTTCCCAAGCGAGATATTCGAAGAACGCGGATACAACGTGGAAACACACGGGCAAAAGAGTTTCAACGGCGTCGCAATCCTTTCGAAACTACCGTTGGAGGATGTCTCCCGAGGCCTTCCCGGTGATGACGACGATGAACAGGCCCGTTGGATCGAAGCGACTGTCATCGGGAAAAAAGCTCTTCGCATCTGTGGGCTGTATCTGCCTAACGGCAATCCGGTGCCGGGGCCGAAATATGACTACAAGCTTGCGTGGATGGAGCGCCTTTATGAGCGCGCGCGCGATTTTCTGGCCACCGAAGAGCCCGCGCTGATGGCCGGGGACTACAACATCATTCCGCAAGCCGAGGATGCAAAACGACCCGACGCCTGGCGCGAGGACGCTCTTTTTCGGCCCGAAAGCCGCGCTGCATTTCGAAAAATCTTGAACTTGGGCTTTACCGAAGCCTTCCGCGCTCGCACGCATGGTCCGGGTCATTATTCGTTCTGGGACTATCAGGCCGGTGCGTGGAACAGAAACGACGGGATTCGGATCGATCACTTCCTTCTGACTCCGCAGGCAGCGGATCTGATGCGCGATTGTCGGATCGACTTCGAGATTCGTGGGCACGAAAAACCTTCGGACCATGTGCCGGTTTGGGTCGATCTCGATATCTGATGGCTTACGCCGTCGCGTCGTAGCTGTAGATCCATTCATAGCGCCGCGCCAAGCGTGGGCCGATTGCCATCAACGCGGCTTGTGCAGCCAGTCGCATTGGTCCACGCAGGTGGAAATTGCGCGCATTTGCACCGGCGGCGGCAACTACTTGCTTTGCCCGAGGTCGGCGGCGTGCCTCGTACGCGGTTAGCGCTTGCCGTATGCCAGACTGCTCATCGAAAGATCGGGCCAACATCCAAGCGTCTTCAAGCGCGAGGCAGGCGCCTTGCGCCATAAACGGCAGAGTCGGATGGGCTGCATCCCCCAACAACGCAACACGTCCGTTTTGCCAGCGGCTCGCGACAGGCCGCAGGAACAAGGCCCAGATATTTGGGTCTTGAACTTGCCCGAGAATGTCACCAACCAATCCGCCAAAATCACTAAATCGCGCCCTCAAATCCGCAGGATCGCCGCGCAACCGCCAGCCTTCTTCCTGCCAATCAGAGCGCTCTTCAATCGCGACAACGTTCATCAAGGTATGGTCACGAAGGGGATAGGTCACGACATGCCGCCCCGGACCCATGGTCAAAACAGCACAAGGCTTTTGATCGCGACGCGCCCAAGGGATTGTCGCCCGCCAGGCCACCTGATGTGTGAAGGCTGGCACCTCGGGACCATTCAACCCAGCACGGATTTCGCTTCGCCCACCATCTGCAGCAATTGCGCAATCAACGCAGAATCTGGTGCCGTCTTCCAATGCAAGCTCGGCTTCAGATGGATGTTTACACACCTGTGAAACTCGCGCGCCCAATCGAAACTCGACCCCTTTGCGAATCGCTGCTTTGTACAACAATCCCAGCAGATCAGCGCGATGATAATAATAGGTCAGTCCTGCAGCGGGAGCAGGTATCTCGCTGACAGACCTGCCCGCCCGATAGTCGCGCAGCACCGTTCCGTAGGACCGCAAACCCGCCTGCGGCGTTTCGTCAATGACGTTTAGGGCGCGCAGGACAACCATACCGTTTTCACTGATCTGCAGACCAGCGCCGACTTCGGTAAGTTCTTTTGCCTGCTCAAATACAGTTACTTCGGCTCCGCGCTGCCGCAATGCCATCGCTGACGCAATTCCGCCTATGCCGCCGCCGATGACGCCAAATTTCAGACCGTTTATGTTCATGGCTCTGCCATAACGCAAAAACGCCGGGGCGACAGGCCCCGGCGTTGACGTTTTATCTTGATTTTCCAGCGATCAATCGTCGCGGTGGACCTTTTCACGGCGTTCGTGGCGCTCTTGCGCTTCCAAGGTCATCGTCGCGATTGGACGTGCGTCCAGACGCTTCAACGAGATCGGATCGCCGGTTTTCTCGCAATACCCGTATTCACCCTCGTCAATCCGACGCAAGGCCGAATCGATCTTGGCAACCAGTTTACGCTGACGGTCTCGCGTGCGCAGTTCCAACGCGCGGTCGGTTTCTTCGCTTGCGCGATCAGCGACATCAGGAATGTTACGGGTGTTGTCCTGCAACCCTTCGATCGTATCGCGGCTGCCTGCGAGTAGTTCTGTCTTCCAATCCATCAGCTTGCGGCGAAAATACTCAAGCTGTCGATCATTCATGAAAGGTTCATCTTCGGCCGGGCGATAATCTTCCGGCAGAAAAACTTCCTGCTTCATATTTGCTCCCTCGGTATGGCCTGAAACGTCGGTTGCTGTTGTGTTAGCTGACATTCGGCACCCCCTTCTGCGGAGCGTGTATCCGACGGCGCAAAGATTGTCACTACACAAACTTGTCGCTCGTCGCCGCGTCACTCCGCCTGCTCTAATAATGAGACTTGTAACAACAAAACCTTGTTTTTCTGTGGTTATCACATGGCGTTTTTCGGGCACCCTCAGCCACCAGGCTAATTTGAAGCGGGCGAATCGCCCGAGAGGGATTGAACTCACGGTAGAAATCATCTCAGCGCGACGCAGCGGCCCGGCTTGTAAAAACACCTGCCCCTCTGTAACCCCTGCAAAGCAAACACTGCCCTAACACCATATGAGGGGTCCCATGACCGCACGTTTCCAAGGCACCGCAGAATATGTTGCCACCGACGATTTGACCATTGCTGTGAATGCTGCCGTCACCCTGGAACGCCCTCTGCTGGTCAAGGGTGAGCCGGGAACTGGCAAGACTGAGCTGGCGAAGCAGATCGCGGGTGCTTTGGGGCTGACGATGATCGAGTGGAACGTGAAATCCACAACCCGTGCGCAACAGGGCCTGTATGAATACGACGCCGTCAGCCGTCTGCGTGACAGCCAGCTTGGCGATGAACGGGTGCATGAGGTGTCGAACTACATCCGCAAGGGCAAGCTGTGGCAGGCTTTTGACGCCGATGAAAAGGTGGTTCTGCTGATCGATGAGATCGACAAGGCCGACATCGAGTTTCCCAACGATCTGCTTCAGGAACTCGATAAGATGGAGTTCCACGTCTACGAGACCGGCGAGACAATCAGGGCCAAGAACCGCCCAATCGTGATCATCACCTCAAACAACGAAAAGGAACTGCCGGACGCCTTCCTGCGCCGCTGCTTCTTCCATTATATCCGCTTCCCGGATGAGGCCACGATGCGCCGGATCGTCGAGGTGCATCACCCCGGCATCAAAGACGCTCTGCTGACCACCGCACTAACCCAGTTCTACGAAATCCGCGAGACACAGGGGTTGAAGAAAAAACCCTCGACTTCGGAGGTGCTGGACTGGCTGAAGTTGCTCTTAGCTGAGGATTTAAGTGCCGAGGATCTGAAGCGCGACGGCGTTAATGCGCTGCCAAAACTGCATGGTGCGCTTCTAAAAAATGAGCAGGACGTACATCTGTTTGAACGGCTGGCCTTTATGGCGCGCAGCAAGCGGTGATCACGGCTTGTCATCGGTACGCTCGGATGTCAGCATTGCGTTAACGAAAAACCCGGCGACAATCGGGCCTCCAGAGCAGGAAACATGGCAATGTCGACCACCCCCACAATCCGCCCTTTGCGATCAGAGGATCGGGACCAATGGGCCGATATGTGGCGTGACTACCTTGCATTTTATGAAACCGAGGTGCCGGATTCGACTTACAAAAGCACCTTTGCTCGGCTCTTAGGTGATGATCCGAATGACTTTTCCTGTTTTGTCGCCGATCTGGATGGGCAGCTGCTCGGACTGACCCACTACCTTTTTCATCGCCACGCATGGAAAGAGGAGAGTGTCTGCTATCTGCAGGATCTCTATGCCCGCCCCGAAGCGCGTGGAACCGGTATTGGACGCGCCTTGATTCAAGCCGTCTACGACGAAGCGGACAGGCAGAAAGCCCCCTCAGTCTATTGGCTGACACAGGAAAACAACCATACCGCGCGCAAACTCTATGACCGCATCGGCAAGTTGTCGCCGTTCCTGAAGTATCAGCGACCATGAGGCTTTTGGGCGCAACCCTCCTTCTGGCGGCGCTTTCCGCCTGCACCACGGTCGACCGGATTGAGACGCCGACCCGTACCCAGGTGATCGAAGCATCGCTGCCGCCGTCTAAATCCTTCGGTGCGGCCCGTCCCAGCCCGCCTGCCCGTTCAAACAAGAATATCGCAGCTGATTTCCTGTCGTTGCATTTCGCGCTTGAAAGCGGTGCGGAACTTCCGGTCTTTACTCGGTTCGACGAACCGATCACGGTGCGCCTGACTGGGACGCCCCCTCCAACGATGCAGACCGACCTGAGCCGGCTACTGACACGGCTGCGACGGGAGGCGAAGATCGACATCCGACAGATTCCAGAGGGTCAGGCGAATATCACCATCGAAGCCGTAAGCCAGAAACAGATTCGCCGCATCCTTCCGCAGGCTGCGTGTTTCGTCGTTCCAAACTCTTCAAGTTTGGAAGAATACCGCCGCGACCGGCGGAAAAAGAAAAGCAACTGGACCGAACTTCGCAGCCGCGAGAGGATCGGAATTTTCATCCCTTATGATGCCAGCCCACAGGAAATTCGCGATTGCCTGCATGAAGAGTTGGCTCAGGCCCTTGGACCGCTAAACGATCTCTACCGCCTGCCGGATTCTGTATTCAACGACGATAACTTTCACACGGTTCTGACCGGGTTCGACATGTTGATCCTGCGAACGGCCTACTCGCCCGAGTTGCAGAACGGTATGACAAGCGAACAGGTCGCGGCGGTTTTGCCCGGTGTCCTAAGCCGGCTGAATCCGCGCGGGGATCGCGTTGCACCGCAACCGGTAACCGAGACACCCCGCGCCTGGATAAACGCAGTACAGCGCGCATTGGGGGCTGGTGCGGGCACCGCCAAGCGGGTCAATGCCGCGAAAGAAGCGGCACAGATCGGGCAACAACAAGGCTGGACAGACCACCGCCGCGCCTACCCGCATTACCTGCTGGGGCGCATGGGGCAGTTCGACGACCCCGAAGCCGCGCAGAGGCAATACGACATCGCGAAGAAGTACCTGCGCTCCACACCCGGAACAGAGGTCCAGCGCGCCCATATCACAGCCCAGACTGCGGCATTTGCCTTGGCGCAGGGTCAAGGGGCGCAGGCGCTGCCCGAATTGAACAGTGCGATTGATGTCATGACGCGCTCTGAAAACGCCGCGCTGCTGGCGACTTTGTTGCTGCTGAAATCCGAAGCTTTGCGCCAGTCTGGGCAAATTGATCAGGCACGCAGCGTTCGGCTGGACAGTATCGGGTGGGCGCGCTACGGCTTCGGCTCGGAATTGGTGGCACGCTCGGTATCGCAAGACATTGCGCAAGCGGCCGCCGCAGGTACGGGTGGATAACGGCATATGGTAGTGGTTTTGGGCATGGCACTTTTAGGGGCTTTGCTGGGCGTTCGAACTGCGCGGAAACGCAATGGCAGCGGTGCAGATATGGCCCAGTATGCTGCCGGATACGGGATCGCTTTTGCGCTAATCGGACTGGTGATCTCGCTGGTTCTGGTGCGATTGGTTTAAAGATATGTTCCTGCCCTTTTTTGAGAACCTTCGAAACGCCGGTATTCCCGTTTCCTTACGCGAATACCTGACTTTTCTGGAGGGAATGAAAAAGGGCCTCGCCACCTACGATGTCGAAGCTTTCTACTACCTCGCCCGCGTGTCGATGGTGAAGGACGAACGCAATATCGACAAGTTCGACCGCGCCTTTGCCGCAAGTTTCGAAGGCCTGGACGCAATCAGTTTTGAGCAGGTGCTCGAGGCCGTCGATATTCCCGCCGAATGGCTTGCAAAGATGGCAGAAAAACATCTGAGCGCCGAAGAAAAGGCCGAGATCGAGGCGCTGGGTGGTTTTGACAAGCTGATGGAGACACTGCGCGAGCGCCTGAAGGATCAGCAAGGCCGACATCAAGGCGGCAACAAATGGATCGGGACAGCAGGTACCTCGCCATTCGGGGCCTATGGCTACAATCCCGAAGGCGTGCGCATCGGCCAGAAAGAAAGCCGCCATCAACGCGCGGTTAAAGTCTGGGACAAGCGTGAATTCAAGAACATGGATGACACGGTTGAACTCGGCACCCGCAACATCAAGGTCGCCCTGAAACGCCTGCGCCGCTGGGCGCGTGAGGGCGCTGCGGAAGAGCTGGATCTGGATGGCACAATCCGTGCCACCGCCGAGCATGGCTATCTGGATGTCAAAACTCGTCCTGAACGGCACAACGCCGTTAAAGTGCTTTTGTTTCTCGATGTGGGTGGTTCAATGGACCCGCACATCAAGGTGGTCGAAGAGCTGTTCTCGGCCGCGCGGACCGAGTTCAAGCATCTGGAATACTACTACTTCCACAATTGCCTCTATGAAGGTGTGTGGCGTGACAACCGCCGCCGCTGGGATCAGCAGACGCCAATGCACGAGGTGCTGCGCACCTACGGTCCGGACTACAAATGCATCTTCGTTGGCGACGCTTCGATGAGCCCCTACGAGATCGCGTATCCCGGTGGCGCAAATGAGCACTGGAACCAGGAGGCCGGACAAGTCTGGTTGCAGCGCGCGCGCGAACAGTGGACATCGAACCTATGGATCAACCCGGTGCCCGAGAAGTATTGGGAATACACGCATTCGATCGGCATGATCCGCGAGATTTTTGAGGATCGCATGGTGCCCATGACGCTGGCGGGGCTAGAACAGGGCATGCGGGAACTGACACGTTAGGGCCGTTGGAATTCTGATTGGCCGGATCCGGGAAACAATCAGACTGAATTCTCATGATTCACGCTCCAAAATGAGCACTCCGGAAACAATCTAAGCTAAGTTCCCCACCTCTCTCAAATCCATGATATACAGAGCAGGGTTTGAGGCTGGGGGGCTGAGATGACCAATTCCAAATTCCGCAATATTCTGACGTCTGTTTTGACGGTTACTTCGCTGGTTCTTACATCGGGAGCTGTCGCTACCATTATACTGGGTCCCGATGCGGCTTATGCCAAGAACGACAAGAGCAATGGTAACGGGAAAGGAGCAGGCCGCAGTGGCGGAAAAGGAAAATCCGGCAAAGGCAATGACAGCACCAAGGGCGGCAAAGGAATATCCGGTAAAGGCCATGGGGCCAAAAGCACGGATAAAGATGCAGGTGGTGCCAAGTTCAATACTCGACGCTCAGGCAAAGCTTTTAAATTTAATAAAAATCAGAATGCAAAATCCCAACGGTCGGCCAAGAACAAGAATAAGGGACAGAACAGCAAAGTCCGGGAAACTACACTGGCGGGCTTTGGACGAGAGTTCAAACGCGATGTTGAGCAACTTTTTGGAAAACGTACGCGATCAAAATCCAATACAAGTGCCAACCGCGTAAAGAAAAGTCACCGTCAAGCTTCCGTAGCTCCGCTCGAGCATTCCCCGCGCCCTGTTGCCCGTACGGATTATTATTCCAAGCGCCATGTCGACAAAAAACCCGGCACGCGTCGTTACCGCGATCCGCTTGTTGCAGCGATCACCGATCCCTATGGCTCGGACAAGCTGCGTAACCTGAATGCGTCCAAGGCGGCGGCGCCGGCGTTCCGCAATGCCTCAGCCAACAGCAATGTGGGCAAGATCGCGACCTATCAGGCTGCGGCGGAAACCTATTACGACCTGCGCGATGACCTCTATGAGGCGCGCCGCGAACTGCGTGATCTGAACGAGAGCTATGATGGCCGCAGCAGCGAAGACATCGCTGATGACATCGCCGCGCTTGATCCTGCAGACCCGAATTAC
Organism: Ruegeria sp. CL5; assembly: GCF_056536485.1. Classification (NCBI taxonomy): domain Bacteria; kingdom Pseudomonadati; phylum Pseudomonadota; class Alphaproteobacteria; order Rhodobacterales; family Roseobacteraceae; genus Ruegeria; species Ruegeria sp. CL5. The sequence goes on along the minus strand of NZ_JBQFPS010000002.1, from coordinate 358,920 downwards.
GAGGACGATCTCAGTGCGCTTGAAGATGAACTGCGCGATGCTGAGGCCTATGAAGAGGCGCGCGACGATCTGCGCGCGGATGTGAGGGATCTGAGATACGAAACCCGCGACGCATTGCAAGATGCGGAGGCTGCCTTTTATGACGCTTCGAAAGGGCGGACATTGACCAAGGCGACGCTGGGCGAGTTCCATGGTTATCTCGACCTGCCACAGCCAGGTTACCGGCACAAGGACTGGGCAACGATCCAGCCGGTGCCTTACGATCCTGATGACTACAGCTATTCGGATGATAAGACGTTCTATGATGAAACCGACTACCGACTGCGCTATGGCAAGCCATATTCCGATCGCAAGAAGGACCGCTACCGCTATTATCGCGACCCGCTTGTCGCGGCGATCACCGATCCCTATGGCTCGGATAAGCTGCGTAACCTGAATGCGTCCAAGGCGGCGGCGCCGGCGTTCCGCAATGCCTCAGCCAACAGCAATGTGGGCAAGATCGCGACCTATCAGGCTGCGGCGGAAACCTACTATGACTTGCGCGGAGACCTCTATGAGGCGCGCCGTGAACTGCGTGATCTGAACGAGAGCTATGATGGCCGCAGCAGCGAAGACATCGCTGATGACATCGCCGCGCTTGATCCTGCAGACCCGAATTACGAAGACGATCTCAGTGCGCTTGAGGATGAACTGCGTGATGCAGAAACCTATGAAGAGGCGCGCGACGATCTGCGCGCGGATGTGAGGGATCTGAGATACGAAACCCGCGACGCGTTGCAAGATGCGGAGGCTGCCTTTTATGACGCTTCGAAAGGGCGGACATTGACCAAGGCGACGCTGGGCGAGTTCCATGGTTATCTCGACCTGCCACAGCCAGGTTACCGGCACAAGGACTGGGCAACGATCCAGCCGGTGCCTTACGATCCTGATGACTACAGCTATTCGGATCATAAGACGTTCTATGATGAAACCGACTATCGACTGCGCTACGACAAGCCATATTCCGATCGCAAGAAGGACCGCTACCGCTATTACCGCGATCCACTTGTCGCGGCGATCACCGATCCCGATGGCTCGGACAAGCTGCGTAACCTAAATGCGTCCAAGGCGGCAGCGCCGGCGTTCCGCAATGCCTCAGCCAACAGCAATGTGGGCAAGATCGCGACCTATCAGACTGCAGCGGAAACCTACTATGACTTGCGCGGAGACCTCTATGAGGCGCGCCGTGAACTGCGTGACCTGAACGAGGGCTATGATGGCCGCAGCAGCGAAGACATCGCTGATGACATCGCCGCGCTCGATCCTGCAGACCCGAATTACGAAGACGATCTCAGTGCGCTTGAGGATGAACTGCGCGATGCTGCGGCCTATGAGGAGGCGCGCGACGATCTGCGCGCGGATGTGAAGGATCTGAGAATTGACACCTTGGTTGCAAAGAAAGAGGCCGAACATGCGTTTTTCGAAGCTTCAAAGGGCGCGGCTTTGACTAAGCAGTCGCTTTCCGAGTTCCACTCGAACTTTCCGTTGCCAACGCCAAGCCGGTAGCAATCGTCTACGCAACACCCTCCAATCCGGCCTGTATCTGGAATAGCGACTTGCCTCTACAGGGCGGGCCGCCCATATCTAACACATGCTCCGATTAACACCCATCTTGCTGGCCATCGCCTATGCCGTCGTCATGTATCGGATTTCTGTATGGCGCACGCATCGCGAGCTGGATGCAAAATCGACTGAGTTGGCTGATCCCGCTCTCAAACGTATGACCGACCGATTGGCGGCAGCTTTGGAAATCGATCGTGTGCCGGTCTACATCTACGAAATCGATCCGGTGAACGGTCTGGCAGCCCCTGATGGACGCATTTTCATTACACGTGGATTCTATCGAAAGTTTCACAATGGCGAGGTTTCGGCAGAAGAAATGGCGAGCGTCATCGCGCACGAGCTTGGGCATGTGGCCCTGGGACACGCCCGGCGGCGCATGATCGATTTTTCCGGCCAGAATGCGCTGCGGGCGGCGTTGATGATGCTGTTGAACCGCTTTATTCCGTTCATCGGTGCGTGGATCGCGAATATGCTGACACATCTGTTGGCCTCGCGATTGTCGCGTGGCGACGAGTATGAGGCAGATGAGTATGCCGCGGCGCTTTTGACAAAAGCCGGAATTGGGATTGGGCCGCAGAAGTCATTGTTCCACAAGCTTGAAGATCTGACACAACAGCGTGCAGGCGTAGCACCAGCCTGGCTGATGAGCCACCCGAAAACGGATGAGCGGATTGCAGCGTTGGAGGTGTTGGAACAAAAGTGGGGCGTTGGTGGTTAGTTTGGAAGCGAGGGGCCAGCCCCTCGCACACCCCGGAGTATTTTTGGCCAGATGAAGAAAATCCTGCGTCAGTCGGCGAGCGCTTTGCCTAGTCTTGGCAGCCGTGCTTTCTTCATCAGTGCGCGTAATGTCCAGTTATCGCCCGATAGACGGTTGGCGACTGACAGAACGCTGGTAGCGATTTGCGACATGCCTTCTGGATCCGAAAGCCAGAAACCGTGCAGCAACCCATCGGGGTCGCGCCGATCAAGCCCTTCTTCGGCAAGGATGTTTTTTGGGAAGTCCTTGGCGTTGACGGTGACAATGGCATCCGACGAGCTTGTGACTGCTGTTGCCAGAACGTGGATATCTGCCGTATCCGGCAACCACAGACGCTGCTCAGCTCCGGGTGCGGCAGGATGCTTGGCATCTGGCCAATTTGCCTGAACCAGTGCGATTTCGGCACGTGCCTGTCCCTCGCCCTCCGGGCCGAGTTTGCGCGCCGCGCGGGCCCATTCTTCCAAGATGCGCGCGGACCAGACAGGTGTAAAATGGCCAAGCTTGGCGGCGCCCAGCAACATTTCTCGCATCACCGTTGGATAGATAACGCAGGTATCCAGAACCGCTTTCACAGCCGGTAGAACACAGCTTTGAGATAACCGCTTTCGGCTAGTTGCGGCAGTTGCGGGTGGTCAGGGCCCGCAAATCCGGTATGGATCAGTTGGGCTCGTCTCCCTGCGCGTCCGATCCCGCGCGAAGACGCATCACGGAAGCGTCCCAAATCAGCGGCATGAGAACAGGAGCAGAGGCCAAGGTAACCGCCGGGCTTGACCAGCGGTGCTGCCAGACGTGCGATGCGCTCATACGCGCGCAAGCCTGCGTCCAGCGCCTGTTTCGAGGGGGCAAAGGCTGGAGGGTCGCAGATTACAACGTCGAATTCTGCACCCTCTTTCCCCAGCTTGGCCAGCACATCGAAGGCATCCCCTTGACGGGTCTGAAAACGGTCGGCAAACCCTGATACCTCAGCGCCCTTTGCCGCCAATTCCAGAGCGGCTACCGATCCATCAACCGACAAGGCGTGTGCCGCGCCGCCCGCCAGCATGGCCAAGCCGAACCCACCGACATGACTAAAAACATCCAGTACACGCGCTCCGGGGTGAACCAACTTGGCGGCAAACGCATGATTGGGGCGCTGGTCATAAAACAGGCCGGTTTTCTGCCCGCCCGTCAGGTCGGCCATATATGTTGCACCGTTCATGGGCACCGGCAGCGGTGCCTCGGGCGCAGTGCCGCGGAGGGCCAGGCTGAGATCGTCCAGCCCTTCCAAACCGCGCGTGCGGCCCGAGGCATTTTTCAACACCGTAGATACCCCGGTGACTTTGACCAGCGCGTCGGTCAGCGCATCGAGATGCGCCTCGGCCCATGCGGCGTTTGGCTGGATCACGCAGGCATCTCCGAAGCGGTCGATGATGACACCCGGAAACCCATCCGCCTCAGCATGGATCAGACGGTAGTATGGGGCATCAAACAAGTTTTCGCGCATCTCAAGCGCATGGCGAAGTCGCGTTTCGAACCAATCCGCGGTCAGCTGTGTCCCGATATCGCGATCCAGCACCCGGCACATGATCTTCGAGGACGGGTTTACTGCGACCAGAGCGATGGGGGCGCGTTTATCATCTTCGAGCACAGCCAATGCTCCGGCTTCGATTTTTCGAGTCCGGCGGTCAGTCACGATGTCATTGGCATAGACCCATGGAAACCCATGGCGAAGGCTACGCGCGTTGGCCTTGGGTTTCAAACGGATACGGGGGCGTTCGGATGAATTTGTCATGGCGCCCTCATAGTCGCGAATAGGCAGGGGTAAAAGCCCTGTTAGCGGTTGCGATTGCGCCAACCGCCACGCCGCTTGGGCGCTTGGGCAGTTTGCAGCCCTTCGGCCAGTACCTGCGTCATAGGGTGGTCTTCTGCCTGAGCCGAGTAAATCGAATGCAGAGAGCTCACTGCCTGTTGCTGATCGCGGTCCGCAGGCAGGCTCAGCGCCCAATCTAGAAAGATGCTGCGGCATTCAGGCAAGGTGATGCCTTCAATCCGATAAGCCTCGCGGATCAGACCTTTATGGTCATTAGGATCATCATTGCGTGCCATCTTCAATCTCCCCAACCACGCCGCTGATCAACTGGGCGGCCCTACTGTAACTGTCCTTCAAGGCAGATTGCAGCTGCTCGACCTGATCGAACCCGGTGGCCCGGCACAGGAAGGCTGTGCCTCCCTCGCCAATCTTGTCGGCCTCAATCACTTTCCCCGACAGCAGCCGCGCTGCGCATTGCACCGACCAGCATAAGTCGTAACAGTCCTTGAGGGTTTGTGCCTGCGCGACATCCAGCAACGCGGCTGCGACCGCGCCGTCAAGACCCGAAGCCACGTCGCGCTGAGAAAGCCCCGCCATCAAAGCTCCGGTTTCAGCCAACAGTTCAATATCCATCATGCGGCCCGGCCCGTTCTTGGCGTCCCACACTCCGGCGGGTGCTTTGGCGGCAGCAAGCCGGGCGCGCATTTCGGCAACCTCTTTCAGAACCATGTCCCTATCGCGTGGTTGCGACAGGAATTCAGCGCGAAAGGTCTCGATATCCTCCGCCAGCTCAGCATCGCCCGCAACAACATGGGCTCGGGTCAGCGCCAGGTGTTCCCACACCCAGGCTTCATTCTGCTGGTAGTTGGTGAAGCTGCCCCAACTGGTGGCTACTGGCCCCTGATTGCCCGAAGGTCGAAGGCGCATGTCGACCTCATAAAGACGCCCCTGCGACATCGGCGCGCTGAGCGCTGTGATCAGGGCTTGGGTAAACCGAGCGTAATATGTCCGCGTGGCCAGCGGGCGGGGGCCATCTGACATGTCCTGATCCTGTGGGTCGTAGATGACAATCATGTCCAGATCGGATTGCGAGTTGATGCGCCCTGCCCCAAGCGATCCCATTCCCAGAACCGCGGCACCACGCCCCGGCGCAGGGCCGTGTTTCTTGGCAAACTGCTCGACAACGCAAGGCAGCACCGCCGCGATGACGGCCTGCGCAAGTTCAGCATATTGCCGCCCGGCCTGCGCCCCGTTGATCAATCCGCGCAGATGATGCACGCCGATGCGAAAGTGCCATTCCTTGCACCAGCGACGCGCAAAATCCAGCTGCGTTTCATAGTCCTCTTCTTCTGTCAGGGCCTGTGTAAGCTCGGCCCGCAACGTAGTCAGCCCCGGCCAATCGCTGAAGAAACTTCCGCCTATCACCGCGTCAAAAACAGAGGCATTGCGCGAAAGATGGGTGGCAAGAGCGTGAGATGTACCGACGATATCGACCAGCAGATCGATCAGTTGCGGATTCGCCTCAAACAGTGAAAACAGCTGTACCCCAGCTGGCAGTCCAGACAGAAACCCGTCCAACGCAAGCAACGCTTCTTCGGGTTTCGCGGTCTTTGCCAGTCGCGATAGAAGCTCGGGTCTTAGCCGCTCGAATATCCGAGCCCCCCGCTGAGACCGAAGCGCCGGGTAGGTGGGCCAGCGGGCCAGAACACCCTTGTCGAATTCGAACTCTTGTAGCTGCGCAGGCTGCGCACCCGGTCCGGGGGCAAAGAACCCTTCAGTCAATTCGTGCACTTCGGTCAGGCGGCGGGTCAGATCGGCGGTCAGTTCGTCGCTACTGATGCCCATCAGGCAGGCAACCCGTTCGATCCCGTCTTCTGAGTTTGGAACTTTATGGGTTTGCGCATCATGTACCATTTGGATGCGATGCTCGACCTCGCGATGGGCGCGGTAATGATCCGTTAGTTTTAAGGTGACATCCTCGGGCACCCAGCCTTTCGACGCCAGCGCCGCCAAACCAGGCACGGTTCCCCGCACCCGCAGGTCAGGGTCGCGGCCTCCTGCGATCAGTTGGCGGGTCTGAGTAAAGAACTCAATCTCGCGTATACCGCCCTGCCCCAGCTTCATATCATGACCTGGAATCGAGAGGCTGCCACCAGTTCCCTTATTCTCGCGAATGCGCAGACGCATGTCATGAGCGTCTTGAATCGCGGCAAAATCCAAGTGCCGGCGCCAGACGAACGGGCGTAACGCATCCAAAAACCTCTGCCCCGCCGCGATATCCCCGGCACAAGGTCGCGCCTTGATATAGGCCGCGCGCTCCCACGTGCGTCCAAGGCTTTCGTAGTACCGCTCAGCCGCTTCCATCGCCAGACACACTGGCGTGACTGCCGGGTCAGGGCGCAGGCGCAGATCAGTGCGGAATACATATCCATCCGCCGTTTTGTCGCTGAGCGTCGCACAAAAGTTACGCGTGGCGCGAACCATTCCCTGCCGGGCCTCGTAAAAATCATCAGGGTCGAAACGTGTTTCATCGAACATCACGATCAGGTCGATATCCGAGCTATAGTTCAGCTCGTACGCACCCATTTTACCCATCGCCAGAATGACCATACCGGCGGCGGTTTCGACATCGTCTTCAGTCATGCCCGGCAGCTTTCCACGCCGAATTAGAGCTGCGATCTCGGCCTTCGCTGCCACATCGGTGGCCAGCGCCCCGAAATCGGTCAGCGCAGCAGTCACTTTTTCCAACGGCCACGCACCCGCCAGATCTGCGAGGGCCGTCAGCAATGCCATGCGCCGTTTTGCTTGCCGTAATCCGGGTTTCAACTGATCCGATGGCAGCTTCCGAGTCGCCTCCATCACATCCGCGAATGACTGGTCCGGTCGCTGCAGCGCTTGCGGCAGCCAATCCCGTTCTTGGTCGATCAGTCCCTTAAGATACGGGCTGGAGCCAGCAGTTCCTGCGATCAACTCCCCCTGTTCGGCCGTCAGATCGGGCAGTGCAGCACGTGTTTCCTGCCCTAGTTCGGCATGAAATGCACGCGGTAGACGGTTTATGGCGAGAGCATCACTCATGCTTTATCCAAAGGGGTGTCCTGGCTGAAGCTGTTGACCCAAACGTCATGCCGCCGCTCCCACAGTGACGAGATCAGCATCGCTTCCCACTCTTCTCTGTCTGGTCGCCGATAATCTGCGCGGTACGAGAGCAAAACTATGTCCGCCGACAAAACACGCAGTCTGGTGTCGCTGAGTTCATACTGTGCCATCGTCGGCGCATCGGCAAATTGCCCGACATGATCATCGCGATTTGCAAAACCGCTCGGATAAACGCCCAGAAAATCCGCGCACAATAGCGCGCGGTCAGCTTGAGCGTTGCCATCGACCAACGCCTCCCACACCTGCTTTTCCATCGTTAGTATTTCATCAAAGGTTGGAGGGGTGGTGTTCTCGTCGTTTTCCATGCGCCTATGTCTTGTGACCGATGAATATCAGATACAGCCAAGGCAAACACTTGGATCGATTAAGCTTTGGCAAATTCGTTATAGCCACAGATCAGGCGGCGGCAAATCGAAATTGTACGGGTTATCAGGCCCCTGTCCGATCTGGTCCCACGCGTCATAATGTCCATCTTCGTGCATCTTCACGAACACCGCCTCAAGCTGATCGTTCAATTGCGCCAACCCATCCCAGGCCTCACTCATGCTGTACTGAAACATAGCCAATTGATCAGCAAGCTGATCTGAAAAGGGAGGAAATTCCAAGCTTTCAAGATCGCGAAACACGATAGGCACATAATCGTAAAACTGAAACTCTCGCGTCTGGGCATTCATATAGTTTATCTGCCCATCAAACGCGACTTCGGCAAGCAGCTCGTACTGACCATAAGCATTCATTTGAATTTCGATCGAGTACTGGAGACTGAATGAGAAATCGGCGATCCCGTTTTGAAACGCCTCTCCTGCGATCTCCAGAACTTCATGGTAGCCATAAGACGTCAGGACCGGATCTTCACTTCCAAAGAACATTTGGGTCTGAAAGCTTTCTTCACGCTCTGATTCGATGGACAGATGGTAAAACTGAACCGACTGATCCAAATACTGCCCCTCAAACCCAAAGCTTGAATAGGTTTGATAACCTGCCGGCACAAACTGACCATTCTGATGTGCGTACTCAAGTTCGACAATTCGTTCATGATACAGCTCAGAAATTTGCGTCGCGCTGTTATCGGACGCCATTTGGTATCCCGTCAGCAAAAGACCGAATTCCGCCCCATCAATTCCGGCCCCGTGATAGACACCAACCTCCGAATAGACAGGCCCACCGCCTCGCTCATGAAGTGTGATGTTGGGCAGATCGTCTCTACCAATTAGATCATAAGGGTCGAGGTTTCGAAACGGGACCTCATTCTGACCCACTGAGCTTGCGCTGACATCCAGCGAAGTATCTTGCGCAATACATGTCGGTTCGGTGGCGATTTCATATTGGAAGAGTTCATCGTGACCCAAGGGCCGATCACCCGCACCGTAAGTGCTTGCAACCAAATGAGGTTTGATCGGCAGTATGAACTCATCCCCCAGTAAAGGCTGCCAACACGATGTATTCCCAGCAATCATTTTACAGCCTCCCTGCAAATCTAAGCTCAGCGTTATGTATGCACATAAACGTGGATCACTAGCGAAGAGGTTGAATATTAAGCGATCTTAATCGGGCGTTAATTCGCATTGCACGCACACACTCGGCTGGAGTACCGGAACAGAAGCGATCGCCACCTCTCTTATATACAAAGGCCTTTTTTAGCGAAACGAACCCGTTTCTGAGCTAATGTAAATCTTTTTCACATACACCCCTTGCATTGCCGATCGACCCCTCCCATCTAGGAAATGTGAAGAGAATTTACATCCTAACTGGAGAGAGCAAAATGACCGCATTGTCCGACCACGCCGTTCCCCAAAACCCGGGGTGGCTGCACCGAAGCGAAGCCTGGCTTGACAGCAAGGGCAAAGGCGCCTGGATCGCCGCAATGGTCCTTGGCTTTATCTTCTTCTGGCCCATCGGCCTTGCCTTCCTTGCCTATATGATCTGGAGCAAACGCATGTTCAGCAAATCCTGCAGCCGCCGTTCTTCCTGGAACAGTCACATGAGCGCAATGAAACCTTCGGGCAACAGCGCATTTGACGCGTATAAGGCTGACACGCTGGCGCGGCTCGAACGTGAACAGAAGGACTTTGAGGCCTTCCTGCACCGCCTGCGCGAAGCCAAGGATAAGGCCGAATTCGACGAGTTCATGGACGAACGCGCCCGCGACAATCGCGACGACGCAGACGATGGCAATAAACCCGTCTGATCTGAACTTGCCCTGTCCCGCCTGTCGGGACAGGGTGTTTCTGACAAACTTCCGGACCGCACTCTATGACTCACCTGCCTGATCCCGATAGCCAGCCCGAATTTTATCAATCCGTGGCGACCAAACGCTTCTTTGCCTGGCTGTTCGACATCGCCTTCATCTCGCTGCTGTGTACAGTTGCAATTCTGCTGACCTTTGGCATGGGTTTTTTCATCCTGGCCCTGATCTATGCCGTGGTTAGCTTCGTCTACCGCGTTGTCACTATCGCGAATGGCTCGGCCACGTTGGGTATGCGTTTCATGGGGATCGAGTTGCGTGATGCGTTTGGTGCTCGGATGGATACAGGCAAAGCCATCGCACACACGGCAGGCTATTTCGTTAGCATGGCGTTTCCGGTACTGCAGATCATCTCGGTTATCATGATGATGACCAGCGCCCGGTGTCAGGGCCTTACCGATGCCTTCCTTGGCACCGTAATGATCAATCAACGCGCCTGACTAAACACCTGAGTGAAACACTTGGCGGCACCAAAAACCGTTGTTATCATCGGTCCCGAGGAAATGCGGGACCTTCATGCGACACACGCTGCCAATCGCGCCACAATTCTATGTGACGGCACCCCAACCCTGCCCTTATCTTGAGGGTAGAATGGAACGCAAACTGTTCACCGCCCTTCAGGGAGAAGGCGCGGACCAGCTGAATAATTGCTTGTCGCAACAAGGATTTCGCCGTTCGCAGAATGTGCTTTATCGTCCGTCCTGCACCGATTGCGCCGCCTGCCTGTCAGCGCGCATCGATGTTTCAAACTTTCGCCCCAGCAAAAGCCAGAAACGAGCCTATCGGCGCAATTCCTACCTGACTCGGCGTGCCACATCGCCTTGGGCCACGGATGAGCAATTCGACCTGTTCCGGCGCTATCTCGATGCTCGCCATGCTGATGGCGGTATGGCCGATATGGATGTGTTTGAATTTGCCGCGATGATCGAGGAAACCCCGATCCGCAGCCGCGTAGTGGAATATGCCGATCCCGATACAGACGAATTGATCGCAGTCAGCCTGACCGATGTGCTGGATGACGGGTTGAGCATGGTCTACTCGTTCTACGATCCACAGTTTCAGCAACACTCGCTGGGTACGTATATGATCCTCGACCATATTGAGATCGCGCGCGAGGCCGGATTGCCCTACACCTATCTGGGTTATTGGGTCCCAGGCAGTCCGAAGATGGACTATAAAGCCAAATTTTCGGGGCTTCAGGCCTATATTCGAGGCGAATGGAAGCAGATTGAAGACCCGGAACAATACGCCCAGACAGCGCACCACCCTCTGTCATCGGCCCCCATTGCCGAGCAGGTGGCCAATATCCAACTGCCTGACAGACATCCGACGAAAGGCTAACCTGCAATGATGCAGAGCCTTCACGCGGTCACTCTAGTAGTGCCGGATTACGATGATGCGATTGCGTTCTACACCAATGTGCTGAGCTTCTCGCTGCTCCAGGATATAGATCTGGGTGGTGGCAAACGTTGGGTGCGCGTCGCGCCTCCGGGATCATCCGGGGGTACGCTGTTGCTTGCCAGGGCTGCGAATGGCGTCCAGCGCTCGTGCATCGGGAACCAGACAGGGGGCCGTGTCGGCTTCTTCCTTGAAACAGATGATTTCAATCGGGACTACGAAAACATGCGCGTCAACGGCGTTCATTTTGAAGAACCGCCTCGCTACGAACCCTACGGTACCGTAGCGGTCTGGCGTGACCCCTTCGGCAATCGCTGGGACCTGATCCAGTTCACCTGATCCCCTTCACAGTTGCATAAAGCAAAGGGGGCATCGAAGCCCCCTTTCCCTTGGACATAAATCGCCTCAATCAGCTTGGTATCAGATCGGGCACAATGGTGACGATCGAGGGGAAGAACCACAAGATCGCGATACCCACCACCTGAATGATCACAAACGGTATGATGCCACGATAGATGTGGCCGGTTGTGACCTCTTTGGGAGCAACTCCGCGTAGATAGAACAGCGCAAACCCGAAAGGTGGCGTCAGGAACGAGGTCTGAAGGTTCACTGCAACCATGATCGTCACCCATTTCGGATCGAATGACCCGCCATAGATCACCGGTCCCACGATTGGGATCACGATGTAAATGATCTCAAGGAAATCCAGAACGAAGCCCAGGAAAAACAACACCAGCATCACAATCAGGAAGACTGTGAATTCATTGTCGAAGCTCTTGAGGAATTGCTGGATATAGTGCTCGCCTCCGAACGAGATCACCACCAGGTTCAGCAGTTGCGATCCGATCAGGATGGTAAAGACCATCGAGGTCACCTTAGCCGTCTCGCGCACTACAGGTGTCAGAACCCCGCTCGAGAACAGCACCCAACATGCGAACAACAGCCCGAACAGCGCGTAAAGATAAGCGGAATAGGCAATGATGAAAGCAATCCAGCTTTCGACCGTGACACCGCCCTGATTGATACGCAGATCAAAGTTCACGCCCATCAGCAGCGCAATGATCACTGCAAAGGTGGACCATATGATCACCTTGCCCGACCTACCCTGATCCTGCAGCTTGCGATAGGCCGCCAGCATGATAGCCCCACCTGCCCCCAGTGCCGCTGCGGGCGTGGGGTTGGTGACACCGCCAAGGATCGATCCCAGCACCGCGATGATCAGGACCAGCGGCGGGAACACCACCCTGATCAGATCATTAGTGGCGCATCGTGCAGCCGCCTCTTTGCAGCCATACATGGCAAACGCGAAGGGTATCGCCAGCAACAGGAACGTCGCCCCGGACGACGTTGTCGGCGCAATCAGCAGCACATCGACCAGCAGCATCAGCAACAGGCCGATAGCCCCGACGATCAGAGGTTGCGGCGACCGCGATGGAGCAATCCCGCGTCCCAGTACCAGCGTGAGCCCCAGCAGAACCACAATAACGGCGACACCGTTTCCTATCGGTGCAGCGGCAGCGATCTTGGCCTCTTGTGCAGCCGCAAGTTCCTCTTCGCTCAGTCGTTGGGATTCAGCTGCACCTCCTGCCTCATCGATCGCTTCCTGCTCGGCCACCGCCTGATCCCAGGCGGATTGACCATGCAGTTCGATCATCGAAGCCTGACACTCTTCCGAAACGTTTGTGCGCAGTGATGCGCCCTGCCCGATATCCGAGAATGCCGAGACTGAGACATTCTGGCTTCCGATCACGCCCGCACTGCCCAGCAGCACAGCGCCAACGATCAGAGCAACCGGAGCACCCAGCAGCCAAGTCAGACCTTCCGAGCGCGTGATGGTTTCACCCGAACCGCCCGACAGCTCAACCGCAGGGGCCTTTTCCGGGTTCAATAGCGCATAACCAAAGGCATAGAGCGCATAAAGCAGTGCCAGCATGATCCCCGGCAGCAGCGCCGCCTGGAACAATGTGCCCACCGAAACAACCGCAGGCTCGCCCAGATAAGTCAGCGCGTCGGTACACCCGGCCTCAACCGCTCGCGTTTCCTGCGCGGTCGAATAGAGGTCACCGGCCAACGTTCCAAGAAGAACGATCACGATGGACGGTGGAATGATCTGCCCCAACGTACCCGAGGCCGCGATCACACCCGTCGCCAGTTCCGGCGAATAGTTGTTCCGCAGCATGGTGGGCAAGGCCAACAAGCCCATGGTCACCACAGTCGCGCCCACGATACCGGTCGAAGCCGCAAGGAATGCACCCACGACCACAATCGAGACCGCAAGGCCACCGGGCAAGGGCCCGAAGACGCGTGCCATCGTGGTCAACAGGTCATTCGCGATCTTCGACCGCTCCAGCGTGATGCCCATCAGAACAAACATCAGCACCGCTAGCAGGGTTTCAATCGATTGCCCGGCCAGAACACGCTCGTTCATACGGTTCACGATGAAAGAGACGTTCCGGTCCAGCGCGGTTTCCCAGCCTTGTACAAAGACCGGCTCGGCGATTCTTGGCAAATCCGGGTATCGGAATACGGATATCACATCAGGTTTGACGCCCGAATTCACCACGTCACGGTAGGCTTGCGAACCAGTGTCGATCGCTTGGTGGATCAACAGCCCGGCGCTGTCCAATGCGGCGATGATCCCGAAGGAAATCACCCCGGCCCCGCCGATGGCAAAGGCCACGGGGAAACCCGAAAGGATGCCCCCGAAGAGGCAGAAGAATACGATAATGAGGCCTATCTCGACGCCATCAAGTCCGAATAGCATTGTCTGGTTCTCCGTCCCTAATGCGCGCCTTCGTAGGCTTCTTCACCCTCGCCAAGGCTGTCCTTGTCGAGGTATTTTCCTTCACTTTCCGGCCCTTCCACGTATTCCAGATACGAGCGATACAGGAACGCAATCGCGTGCAGGAACACCATGGCGGCAAAGGCCACCAGCAGGATTTTGAACAGGAAGTAGGCGTTAAACCCGTTCGGGCTGAACCCGATGGTTTCAACGTTCCAGCGCAATGCGCGGGACTTGGCCAGCAGCCGGTCCAGCGTATCACTGGCCGAGGGTTTCGGCACGATCAGGTGCCGCCACATGAAATACCAGCCATACATCCAGGTCAGCACGGCCATGGGCATCATGAACAGAACCGCCCCACACATATCAACGACGCGTTTGGCTTTGTGGCTGATACCTGCATAAATCAGGTCAACGCGGACGTGACCGCCTTGGACGAATGTGTAGGTGCAGCACAGGCAGACAACCATCGCGTTATAAAGTTTAAGTTCTTCGGCGAACCAACTGATATCCATCTGAAAAGGGATGCCCAAACCAAAGGACATATCTGGCCGCGTGAACACCCGCTGCATGAATACGATCACGATCTGCTGGATCACCATCAGCAGTCCCGCCCAGGCAAAGAAACGGCCCGTGGTGTTGGCAAAACCCTCGAGCCCGCGCACCATTCCCCACATGAAATTCCGGTAGTAGAGCCCTATGGCCGTCAGCACCAGAAACAGCGCAAAGATCACGAAGAAGAACTCGACAGACCCGCCGTAATAGACAAAGCGCATGATCGCTTCTTTGTCCGACCAGTCCAGCCAGAGCTGCGGATGCGTGATGGCGTATCCGAAATTATAGAAGGCTTCGGCAATGTTCTGAATGAACCATATCAGTCCATTCCACAGGGCGCCGAAGAACGAGATACCGTTTTCGTCCTGCATGTTGTCCCCAGGTCGTATCGGTTGCACGTTTGATTATTGCGGCATGTCCGAACCGCTTATGTGCAACGGGAAAGGCTCCCCCGCCTTTACGGGGGAACCGATTGCATTGAGCGGTTTACTTAGCCGCGAACGCGGTCGCGTTGTGCGGTATAAACACCCGACGACAGGTTGTTCCATGCCGAGGACTCAGCCATCGACGCCATGGCGCTGTCGTGGATGCGCTTGAACAGCTCGTCACCCATGTTCTCGTCCAGAACTTCCTGGCTGGCTGCACCAAATGCGTCCCAAACACTGTCAGGGAATTCCATGACCTTGACGCCACCGGCTTGCAGGCGCGCCAGCGCGGCACCGTTGTTGGCCAGGAATTGTGCCAGGTTCCACTGGTGGCATTCGGCTGCTGCGATCTCGATGATCTTCTGCTGAGCGGCGGACAGGCTGTCATAAACCTCGCGGTTAGTGGCCAACGACAGACCCGCACCCGGCTCATGGAAGCCCGCAGTGTAGTAGGTCTTGGTGATTTCCTGGAAGCCCGCTTTTTCGTCAGCCCAAGGACCGATCCACTCGGTTCCGTCAATCGCACCGGACGACAGCGCCTGATACACCTCTGAGCCTGGAATGTTCTGAACCGATGCACCCAGCTTGCCCAGCGCCTTACCGCCCAGACCCGGCATACGGAACTTCAAGCCGTTAAAGTCTTCGGGGCTGTTGATCTCTTTCGAGTACCAGCCACCTGCCTGCGCGCCAGTATTACCGGCCAAGAAGGATTTCAGGCCGAAGATTTCGCCCAGCTCATCATGCAGCTCCATGCCGCCGGCATGGTAGTACCAGTTCACCAATTCCTGCGCGGTCATGCCGAACGGAACAGCGGTGAAGAACGCATAGCCCGGGTGCTGACCCACAAAGTAGTAGTCTGCCGCGTGGTACATATCAGCCTGACCGGACGATACCGCGTCAAATACTTCGAAAGCACCAACCAGTTCACCGGCTGCTTTGATTTCAACGTTCAGGTCGCCATCCGACATGGTGGTGATGCTGTCGGCGCAGCGCTGTGCGCTGTCAAATACACCCGCAAGGCCACGGCCCCATGAGGTAACCATGGTCAGCGTGCGCTTGCCCTGCGCGTAGGCGGGCGCTGCCAGCGTGGTGGCTGCAGCGGCCGAGCCGCCCAGTGCTGATGTTTTTAGAAACTTACGACGATCCATATGAGTGATCCTCCCCTTCATATTCATTCCCCGGGTGATGCCGGGTCGATCGTTTCCAGTGCGCGTTAGCCTAGTTCCGCACACATGAATGTGAATACCTACTACTACGTAGCCAGTCAGATTTTTTTGGATTTGAGGGCGCAATTCCGGCTGATTTCGCGTGCCCAGCGCTAAATCGCGTTGCCTGAGGTCACTGATCAACCAATCTTTTTGCAATTTCGCTGCGGCTTGCGTATCGATTCGATCATGAGAGGTTTCCGGAATCTCATCTCGCTGACCTACGCGCAGAAATTGTCGCTGGTCGCTGCCATCCCATTGATCGCGGCGGTGGCTGCGATCGCCTTGGTGGTCGCATATGAATCCCGCGCAACCGCTGAAAGCGAGATCCAAGCGCTTGAACGCCGCCTGATCGAAGCCAAGAAGGACGAACTGCGCAACTACGTCACACAAGCGCGCAACGGGTTTGCCTATATCTACGGTCGCGCCTCGCCCGATGACGAGGTGGCAAAGAACCTGGTCACGCAAATCCTGTCGGCGATGATCTACGGCAAAGACGGGTTCTTCTTCGTCTACGATTATGACGGCAACAATCTGGTCAGCCCGCGCCAGACCGAGTTTATCAACCGCAACTGGGTTGGCCTAACGGATAGTGATGGCACGCCCATTGTGGATGAGTTCATAAGCCTCGCCCGCCAAGGCGCAGGATGGCACAGCTTTATGTGGCAAAAACCTTCAACCGGGGAAGAGGCGCAGATGATCGCCTATGTGGTTGGCTTGCAGGATTGGCGCTGGGTCGTCGGCACCGGCGTTTTCATCGACGATATCGTCGCCACCGTGGCCAACGCCCGCGCCGAGGTCGAGGCGCGCGTGCAGCGCACATTCCTTTATATCGGGGGAATCGTTCTTGCAGCCGTACTGATCGTCTTTGCATCCGGAATGTTGCTGAATTTCCGCGAACGCAGGCTGGCTGACGCCAAACTCAAGGAACTGACCCAGCGCGTGCTTGATACCCAAGAGGAAGAGCGCGGGCGCGTTGCCCGTGAATTGCACGATGGCATCAGCCAAATACTGGTCGGCGTCCGTTATGCGCTGGACAATGCCCGTCGACGGTTGGGCCGCGGAGACGACGCAGCCGCGCAAGCTCCGCTGCAAACAGGTATCGATAATCTGGCCACCGCCATCACCGAAGTCCGCCGTATTAGCCGCGATCTGCGCCCCGGCGTTCTGGACGATCTAGGTCTTGGGCCTGCCCTAAAAGCACTAACAGACGACTTCAGCGAACGCACCGGGATCGAGACCGAGTTTTCGACAGTCGTGTTCCGTAACCGGCTGGATCAGGACAGCAAGATCGCCCTTTATAGGATTGCACAGGAAGCCCTGACCAATATCGAGCGCCACTCAGGCGCGACACGTGTTACCATAGATCTGCGGGGTCATAAGAAAGGCGCCACGATGCGGATCACCGACAATGGCCGCGGATTGCGTAGCGAACCCGGTCAAGTCAGCGCCGGGATCGGATTGCGCAACATGCAAGAGCGGATTGAGCAGCTTGACGGCAGCCTGCGTATCCTCTCCTCTCGCGGCGGGCAAAGCGGCACTGTGATTGAAGTCAGCCTGCCACTCAGCCATATGCTGCCGCCGCAGGAAGATCCAACGCCAAAACGAAAGGCCGGTCTCTGATGTCCGACACGACCACCCGTGTACTTATAGTCGACGATCATCCCATGGTCGCCGAAGGCATTCAGTCACTACTGGAAAGTTTTGATGAAATAGACGTGGTTGGCACGCTCTCAAACGGGCAAGAGGCGGTTGATCAGGCGACCCAGCTCGAACCAGACGTGATCCTGATGGATCTCAACATGCCCGGTCTCAGCGGGCTCAACGCCACTGAGATTATCTTGGAACGCCTGCCTGAAACCCGCATTCTGATCCTATCAATGCACGACAGTCCCGAATATATCTCGACGGCGCTCAGTCACGGCGCCAAGGGCTATATCCTCAAGGACGTTCCGACCGAAGAAATCAAGCAAGCTATCGACGCGGTGATGCGTGGCGAGCGCTATCTCTGCACCGGTGCCAGAGGTTCTTTGGAACCGAAAGAAGGTGACACGCGTGAAGCGCTAACCGGGCGCGAACAGACTATCTTGCTTGAGCTCGCGCAGGGCAAATCCAACAAAGAAGTCGCGCAGTCTTTGGATATTTCTGTCCGCACGGTCGAAACCCACCGTAAGAATATCAAACGTAAACTGGGGATCTCTTCGACTGCCGGTTTGACCCGCTATGCGCTGGAACACGGCGTTCTGCAGGGCACCAGCCCCGGGCTCTGACCGCAGCGCGATACGCGCTGCCCGACCCAACCGGAAAAGGCGCGCCGAATGGCGCGTTGATTACGGGCGGGAGCCATGCCCGGTTACCTGGGGCGAATGTCCTGACCAAAGAAGATCAGCGTTCCATCTTCGTCGATCACATGAAATTCGCGCTGCTGATAGGGCTGATCGAAAGGCGGGCGCACGCGGCCTTCTGGCAAATCGGCCAACTGCCCTTTCATCTCTTCATAAAGCTCATCAATTCCGTCGACATCAATATAGAAGGATTGGTTATCACCCAATGGTTTACCATCCGATCGCGGCGGGCATTCCAATAAACGAATGGCAACTTGATCCAACCTTAGAAACGCATAGTTCTCCTGCCTGAAATTGCAGGTAAATCCCAGCTTATTGCAATAAAACTCAATCTGCGCGTCCAAAGACGAACAAAGGACAAATGGTGTGAGTTGCAGTATTTGCGACATTAATGGTTTCTCCGCAGATAATATAGTGGCCAGTCTAACCTCTCGCTTAACTCAATCTAGCAATTCATCATCCCGAAGCCCGGCACGCGCGTAATGATGGGGCAAAACCCGACCATAAAGTTGCCGTGTACGCTCAACCCCGCCACACATCCCTTCGGTTTCTACAAATGAAAAAATTCCGACATAGCGTTTGCGGTCGCCTTCGACCGGAGCAACCCGGTGCAAGGCATAACGCCCTTTGAAAATCTGCAGGTCTCCTGGTTGCAGTTCCAGTTGGTGCACACCCCTCCTGCTGCCATCTAAAATCGCAGCGACGCCTTTGAAATTTTCGTCTTCACCGGTTCGTAGGTTGGGTGCGTATTCGAACGCGCCGCCTGCTTCGCCATTCTGAATTGCCAGCGTCACAGTGTAATTATTGGTGTCGAAGTGCCACGGGAAGCCGCCTCCCTTCTCGACAACATTGATGATCACGTCCGCCAACGGATCGTCATATCTAAAGAACCGATCCTCTGGCTCGTTCAGCGCCTCGCGGATGAAGGGCATAAAACCTTCATACTCATAAATACGTCGCAGAGGGCTTGACGCTAAAAAATTATCCGCTGGCACAAAGGCATTGGACCGGTCGAAAAACCGTCGGATCGGATGCCCGATACCAAAGCTCGGGTCGTCCTGAGTGAAATAGGCGTTCGTGCGATTGAATGACCGATGCGCCTTGGGAGCGACCTCGTCGGCCTCGGCAATCAGTTTTTCCAATCCCTCTTCATGCACAAAGGACGGCAGGACTGCACATCCATCAACATCCAGATCCCGCCGCAGGTCCGCGATCAACTGCCTATATCCATAGGAATCAGGCCGATCGATCGGATATCGCCCTAAATCTACAAGATCGTGCAACATGTCTGACCTCCCGATGTAGTGCTGTTTTCATCAGCCTGCCTCAGCATCGGGGGTTGCTCTGGTCTGTTTCAGACATGGACCTGACGCAATCAGACCAGCCTAACGCAAGGTCATACACTCAAAATTTCACCCAAATTTCACGGATGTTTCTCGAGCTGCGTCATTTTGCGCAATAAAGTAACAAAAAATATGAACACTGACTTACAATATTTTTGTATTTGCCTGTTGACGCCCCTTCCCCTCAACCATAATGTCCCTGCACGCAAAGAAGGAGCCTCTGGCGATGAAAGCGCTAGTCGTAATCGTAGGAAACACGCGCATGGGCCGGTAACGGTAAACCATAATCGAACCCATGCGCCTCCGAAAATCTCGGGGGCTTTTTTTTTGGCAACACGCAAGACACATGTCGCGAACGGAGCAAAGCAGATGACACGTGAGATGACCGGCGCAAAGATGGTAGTTCAGGCCCTCAAGGATCAGGGCGTGGACACAGTTTTCGGATACCCCGGTGGCGCCGTCCTACCGATCTATGATGAGATTTTTCTGCAAAACGACATTCGCCACATTCTGGTACGGCATGAGCAGGGTGCTGTACATGCCGCTGAAGGCTATGCCCGCTCAACCGGCAAGCCGGGCGTTGCCTTGGTCACATCCGGTCCTGGTGCGACAAACGCGGTGACCGGCCTGACCGATGCGTTGCTGGATTCGATTCCGATCGTTGTTCTGACCGGTCAGGTTCCAACCTTCATGATTGGCTCTGATGCCTTTCAGGAAGCGGACACCGTAGGCATCACCCGCCCCTGCACCAAGCACAACTGGCTGGTGAAGGATACGGACTCGCTGGCGGCAACAATGCATGAAGCCTTCCACGTGGCAACCGCGGGTCGTCCCGGCCCCGTGCTGGTCGACATTCCGAAGGACGTTCAGTTTGCCTCGGGTGAATACACGACGCCAAAACCGTCAACCTCCCACTATCAGCCAGTATTGAAGGGCGATCTGGAAGAAATCACCGAACTGGTTGCGGCAATCGAGACCGCGAAGAAACCGGTCTTCTACACTGGCGGCGGTGTCATCAATTCGGGCCCTGCAGCCAGCCAGCTGTTGCGCGAGCTTGTAGACGCAACCGGCTTCCCGATCACCTCGACCCTGATGGGGCTTGGGGCTTATCCGGCCTCGGGTGAAAACTGGATCGGTATGCTGGGGATGCATGGGCTCTACGAGGCCAACATGGCGATGCATGATTGCGATCTGATGATCAATATCGGCGCGCGTTTTGACGACCGTATCACCGGTCGTATCGATGCGTTCTCACCGAACTCGATCAAGGCCCATGTGGATATCGATCCATCTTCGATCAACAAAGTGATCCGGGTGGATATCCCGATTGTTGGCGATGTTGCCCATGTGCTTGAGGACATTCTGAAAGTCTGGAAGGCACGCGGTCGCAAAACAGATGCCGCCAATATCAAACAGTGGCAGGAACAGATCAACGAGTGGCGCAAAGTTAACTGCCTTGCCTTCACCAACAGCGAGAAAACCATCAAGCCGCAATACGCGCTGCAACGGCTTGAAGAGCTGACAAAGAACCACGATCGATTCGTCACGACTGAGGTTGGACAGCACCAGATGTGGGCGGCTCAGTATCTCGGCTTTGAAGATCCAAACCGCTGGATGACATCGGGTGGTCTGGGCACAATGGGCTATGGTTTCCCCGCCTCGATCGGTGTGCAGATGGCACATCCCGATGCGCTGGTCATCAACGTGGCAGGTGAAGCGTCGTGGTTGATGAACATGCAGGAAATGGGCACCGCAGCGCAGTACCGCTTGCCGGTGAAGCAGTTTATCCTGAACAATGAACGCCTTGGCATGGTGCGCCAATGGCAGGAGCTGCTGCATGGCGAACGCTATTCGCACAGCTGGTCCGAAGCACTGCCTGATTTCGTCAAACTCGCCGACGCCTTTGGTGCCAAGGGTATCCTGTGTTCCGACCCAGCAGATCTGGACGACGCGATCATGGAGATGATCAACTATGACGGCCCTGTGATCTTTGACTGCGTGGTCGAAAAGCACGAAAACTGCTTCCCGATGATCCCATCAGGCAAAGCCCATAACGAAATGCTGCTGGGCGAGGCCGAAACGCAGGGCGTAATCGATAGCAAAGGCTCGGTACTGGTTTAACAAAATTCGACGAATTTTGTCGGGCGCTTCGGTGCCCGGCCATCGAAAGATGATGAAAGGGACGTAAATGTCTGCCCTACAAATCAAAAAAGGCGCAACTCGCCATTCTGCTTACAACCTACGCCCAACTTTCTCGGACGTTCAGGAACAGCATACAATTGCTGTTCTGGTTGAAAACGAACCAGGCGTTCTGGCGCGGGTGATCGGACTGTTCTCGGGCCGCGGCTATAACATCGAAAGCCTCACGGTCGCCGAGGTGGATCATACAGGCCACCTGAGCCGCATCACTATTGTTACCACCGGCACCCCGCAGGTCATCGAACAGATCAAGGCGCAGCTCGGACGCATCGTCTCGGTTCGCGATGTCCATGATCTGACCGTTGAAGGCGCCTCGGTCGAGCGCGAGCTGGCGATCATCAAGGTTGTCGGCGAAGGAGACAAACGGGTCGAGGCGTTGCGTCTGGCCGATATTTTCCGAGCCAATGTGGTCGATAGCACGCTGAATTCATTCATTTTTGAAATCACCGGCGCGCCAGACAAGATCGATGCGTTTGCTGACCTGATGCGCCCTCTAGGGCTAATCGAAATCGCCCGGACCGGTGTTGCTGCCCTGCTGCGTGGCGACTGACATTTTTGGCACCATCCTCGGCTGTGCTTGCCCAGCCGAGGACCTGACAGCGCAATAAGTTTAAACAATAATCCGAAATTAGTCCGCATTCCACGCAGTTCACGAACAATAACATGTAAAAGATCATGCAAATAAACTGAATCGCTATTGATTTTGCATGACGTGACGTTAGCCTGAGCCGCGTAGCGGGGCCTCATCCGACGCCCCCATTTGTCATTTTTACGATTTCTGACTGACGTGCAGCCACTGTGTTGACATCTTCTTGTTATTTCGAACCTCAAGCAGAACCGTGGAATTGACGTGACCGACACCAATCGCAGCCCTGCTAAATTACGTAGAATGTTTGGCGCGAACCTTCGGCAGCTTGCACAAAGATACCCATCGGTGTCTGAGCTATGCCGCCAGCTGGGAATCAATCGAACGCAGTTCAACCGATATCTGGCCGGTGAGAGCTTTCCGCGCCCGGATATCTTGGATAGGATTTGTCAGTTTTTTGATGTCGATGCGCGTATCCTTCTAAAACCACTGGATGAAATCGAGCCCCACGCCCCGCATCCGGCGGTAAATGTCATCGATCGTTACCTCTCGGCTAGCGTCGATACGACGTTCGCGACCGGCTTTTACCAAGCCATTGTGCGTGACCAGACAGCCGCGAGCCAGCCCCATCACCGGCTGTACCATGTGCGTCAGATCTTCAATTGCACCCTGCTACGTGGTTATGACCCCTGTTCCTCACTATCCGAGAGACCAGCCACGCGTGAGGTTCGGGGCATAGTGTCTTATGCAGATGGAAAGATCTGCGCGTTGATTTCACGAAAAGACGCGCAAGATCGTCGAATGATGGTTCTGTCTGAAACAAGCGAAGAGAACGGTACCCGATTGTTGGGCTATGTCTATCGGCTGGCAGAAGGATCCGAGCTAGGCCAGAGCACCCAATGTGTTGAGCTACGGCACTTGGGACATGACCTGTCTGCTGCGTTGAAATTGGCGCGCAAAGCAAAGCGCTCAGCACACCCGAGCAGGGGCGCTTCGACCTGAGATTGTGCGTTCAGGCACTCTCAGGTTCAACAGTTTCTGATGATCCACCATCCGAGATCAAACGATAGAGATGCCAGCTTGCGTGTCCAAGCAACGGCAGAACCAGAAACAGGCCCAAGAACCAGGGCACCATCGCGAGAAATGTAACAATCGCGATGAATCCACCCCACCCCAGCATCACTTTAGTATTCGCTTTGACGTAAGCAAAACTTGAAATCATCGCTGTCACAAAATCTAATTCGCGATCCAGCAACATTGGTATCGATAGTACCGTGATCATGTACAAAATGATCGCAAACACGGCACCGACCAATGTGCCCAAGGCTAACATACCCAAACCATTGGGGGTCAGAAAGACTTCAAACGAAGTCGAGATGTTGGTCATCGTCGACAGACCCATGAACAGGGCAAAGATCATGTGACCCAGAAAGAACCAGAACAGAAAAATCACCACTATGATCGCGCAAATCGACGGCAGTTGCCTGCGACTTTGCTGAACGACGACGCCGAATATCGCAGCAGAGTTCAACGGTTCGCCCTGCTCCAATCGGTGCGACACCTCGTATAGCCCTACGGCGGCGAACGGCCCGATCAAAGGAAATCCGATTGCGGCCAGAACCAGCCAGAATGATGTACCGGTCTTTAGTGTAACCCAGGCCATGAGCCATCCGGCCAAGACATAAAAACCAGCAAAAAGAAGCCCGTATAGCGGCGCGCAGCGAAAATCTTGCCAGGCGCGACGCAGCGCTTGTTTCAGCATCGCAGTATCGACCCGTTTCAACGTCGGCACACCAAAGGGTTTATTCATTCCTGTTTGCTCCTCCCAGGCGTTTCTTTCTACATGGCGGGGCGTTTCTGTGGCCAGTGCGTTTCTGCGTGATAAGCCGCGCCCATCGACAAGATTTTCGCATCCGATCCACG
This sequence comes from Ruegeria sp. CL5, assembly GCF_056536485.1. Taxonomy (NCBI): domain Bacteria; kingdom Pseudomonadati; phylum Pseudomonadota; class Alphaproteobacteria; order Rhodobacterales; family Roseobacteraceae; genus Ruegeria; species Ruegeria sp. CL5. The sequence goes on along the minus strand of NZ_JBQFPS010000002.1, from coordinate 334,610 downwards.
CGGGCCAAATAGTTGCAGCCCCATCGGCAACCCATTGGCCCCAAACCCGGCTGGAGCTCCCAAACAGGGTAGACCCAGCAGGCTGACTGGCGTCACAACCTGCATCCAGCGATGGTAGGTATCCATCCCCTGCCCTTCGATTTTGGTTGGGTATGGTGTTTCGATCTCGAATGGCCAGACCTGCGCAGCTGGCAATACCAGAGCGTCATAATCAGCAAATATCTCTGCCGCGCGTCTGTGCCAGTCTGATCGAATAACACTGGCGCGGTGCACATCCATTGCGCTGAAAGACAGCCCACGCTCCAACTCCCATTGCGCTGTATCTTTGAGTACGGCTTTGTCCCGAGCCAGAGGCTCAAGCCCAGTTGCCACGCTCCACGAGCGCAATGTGATCCAGCTGTCCCAGATCAGGTCCGCATCAAAGGGTGGTTCAAGCGTCTCGACCCGCGCGCCGTTTCCTTCGAAAACCCGCAACGCATCTCTGCAAAGCTCAAGTATGCCCGGCTCATATGGAAACGCCCCGCCCCAGTCACCCAGCCAGCCGATACGCATTCCAGTCAGATCGGCGGTCTGAATGGGGGACGCTGCCGCAACCTCGGCGCTCAGGGGCATTCTTGGGTCTGGGCCAGACATCACGTCGAGCAAAAGCCCGATATCTTCGGGGCTGCGCGCCATCGGTCCCAATGTTGAAAGCTGGTGCAGATAGCTGTCGCCAGCTGGTTCGGAAGGAACCCGCCCCCAAGTAGGCCTGAACCCATAGACGTTGTTCCATGCCGCAGGGTTGCGCAAGCTGCCCATCATGTCGGACCCGTCGGCCAGCGACAGCATGCCCGTCGCCAACGCCACAGCCGCGCCACCCGACGAGCCGCCACAAGATTTTGCCGTATCGTACGGGTTGCGGGTTGCGCCATAGACGGGGTTGAACGTGTGCGAGCCAAGTCCGAATTCCGGCGTATTGGTCTTACCGATCAGGATCGCTCCGGCTGCGCGCAACCGGGCGGCCAACAGATCGTCAGTTTGTGGGACATGATCCTTGAACAATGGCGAACCCTGGGTCGAGGCGATCCCCGCCACATTCACCAGGTCTTTCACCGCAATCGGTAGCCCGTGCAGAGACCCACGCGTGAGGGCCGCATCCGCCGCCCGCGCCTCTTCCATCAATGCGTCTTCCTCTCGGAGCGCGACAATCGCGTTCACCGGGCCATTCACCTCAGCGATCCGGTCCAGGGTCGCACGCAACAACTCAACTGCTGAAAGCTGACGGTTGGACAAGCTATCGAGAATGTCCTTTGCAGAGGCTCTATTCAGATCCATGTGGGTTGGCCCTTTGCCTGTTCCCGATCAGCCTAACGACGTGGCCGGACCATTTAAAGCCACTGTTTAAATGTATCTTTTTTGGATGTGAGCAAAGGTTATGCTTACCTGATCCTGACGTCGATCCGGACATTGCTATCGCGGCCAAGCATGTTCCTCAGGCCAAAGATGATCATGACTAGACTGATGGTCAGCCACAACCCACCCCACATCATTGTCGTGCCACCGAACTCGTCGGCCAGCATATACGCGTCTGAACGCAAGCCCGAGCGCCGGAGGGTGTCATCGAAGATATCAAAGGGCACGTAGATCATGCTGGTCAATCCAATGACTCGCAAAATCAGATCGCACAGATTGCGGCTCAGGTACCAGGCGATCGCCACCATCACCACGCCGCTGCCCGCACAGAACGCCATGGCAAACGGGTCACGGATATACAGCAGAGTGACCACCAGCATGACGCCACCAAAAAGACCAAGCGCCATCCGATCTGCATTCGTGCGTAGGGCGATCATCAGCAGCCCCATCCCAAGCATCAATGAGCCCAGATATCCGGCTGAAAGGCTGATAAACCGGTTGCCGCCTCGGCCGACCACCAGACCACCCTGTTGCGGTGAGACCGAAAAGCTTTCGACCGATCCTCCGGTCAGAACGATAGCAAGGGCGTGCGAAAGCTCATGCAGAAAAACAATCAGGATTTTCAATGGAAGCACCAGCATCGTGTTCCAGAACACAAACACCAATGCAACAATGATGATCAATTGCCAGTGGCCTTTGATCAGGTTTGCAACAGAGGTCAGGTGCTTTCGCAACTAGCCTTCGCCTTGCGCCTCGGACCGGCTTTTACCCGAGACATTCAACGCCAGCGTCGCTGCCATGAACTCATCAAGGTCGCCGTCCAGTACGCCCTTGGTATCCGAGGTTTCATGGTTGGTTCGCAGATCTTTGACCATCTGATAGGGCTGCAGCACGTAGGACCGGATTTGGTTACCCCAACCCGCATCACCTTTGGCCTCATGCGCTGCGTTAATGTCAGCATTCCGGCGATCCAGCTCCTGCTGATACAGCCGCGATTTCAGTGCCTTCATGGCGATATCGCGGTTCTGATGCTGCGATTTCTCGGAACTCGTCACAACAATCCCGGTCGGGATGTGTGTGATACGTACCGCCGAGTCCGTGGTGTTCACGTGCTGACCGCCTGCGCCCGAGGACCGGTATGTATCGATGCGGATGTCCGAAGGATTGACCTCGATCTCGATATTGTCGTCCACCACCGGATAAACCCAGACCGAACTGAACGAGGTATGCCGTTTGGCTGCCGAGTCGAAAGGCGAAATGCGCACCAGCCGGTGCACGCCGCTTTCCGATTTCAACCAGCCATAGGCGTTGTGACCGGTGATCTTGTAAGCGGCAGATTTGATGCCCGCCTCTTCCCCCGCCGTCTCGGATTGTAGTTCAACCGTATAGCCCTTTTTCTCGGCCCAACGCACGTACATCCGCGCCAGCATCGAAGCCCAGTCACAGCTTTCTGTACCTCCGGCGCCCGAGTTGATCTCAAGGAAACTATCATTACGGTCGGCTTCTCCGTCCAGCAACGCCTCAAGCTCTTTCTTGGCGGCTTTGGTCTGCAGGCTTTTGATGGCGTTCTCAGCGTCGGTGACAACCTCTTCGTCCTCTTCCATCTCGCCCAATTCGATCAGTTCGATATTATCGCTGAGATCGGTTTTGATGGATTCGTAGGTCTCGATTGCGTCGACCAGCATCTGCCGTTCGCGCATCAGTTTCTGCGCGTTTTCAGGATTATCCCACAGGTTTGGATCTTCAACACGCGCGTTGAATTCCTCCAGCCTGTGCGGAGCGGTTTCATAGTCCATACGCTGCGCCAGCAGCTCCAGCGACTTTTCGATTTCCGCCACGATATTCTGGGTTTCGGCGCGCATGGTCAGGTCCCAACTTGCTCAATCAGGGTTGCGTGATAGCAAGAGGTGCAAGTCACCACAAGACGACTAAGCGGTGAAACTTGGGCGGTCAGTAAAGCCCACCGCCCTGCAGATCACCTTGGCTAGCATTGGGACCGACCGTGATCGTATCACCCGTCGAGGTGGTTACCTGACGACCCGAGCTGGCCTCTTCAAAAAGCGGCAAATCTGAGCCCATCGCGAAGCCACCATCATAGATGCGGTCGATGAAGCCGTCGACGCCATCACGGAAATACTCAGCGACCACGTATTCTCCGCTGGCATCTTCAGGCAAACGCGCGCCGCTGAATCGGTCGATCTTGATGAAGTGGCCGCCAGGAGGCACTTCGAAGGGGCCTCCGCCGTATTTCTCGACGGCCTTTTCCATGAAGCTTTGGAACACAGGGCCACACAGCGTGCCGCCATAGGCCCCCCGGCCCATCGGGCGCGGGCGGTCATAACCGATGTAGCAACCAGCCACGATGTTTGATGTAAAGCCGATAAACCACGCATCCTTGGATTCGTTTGTTGTGCCGGTCTTGCCCGCCGTGGGCACGGGCAAGTTCACGACACGCGACGCGGTGCCGCGATCCACCACGCCTTTCATCATCGACGTCAGCTGATAGGCGGTGATGGCATCCATGACCTGACTGCGATCGGTAAGGATCGTGGGCGATTCATCGGGCTCAAGCCAGCTGGAGTTGCAGTCCACACACTGGCGGTCATCATGGCGATAGATGGTCTTGCCGAACCGGTCCTGAATACGGTCAACCAGAGTCGGCTCAACCCGCTCGCCGCCATTGGCGAACATCGCATAGGCAGCAACCATTTTATATAGCGTGGTTTCCTCGGACCCCAGTGAGTTCGCAAGGAATGCGCCCATACGGTCATAAACGCCAAACCGTTCGGCATACCCCGCAACAACGGGCATGGTGACCTCTTGCGCGAGCCGGATGGTCATCAAGTTCCGCGACATCTCGATCCCAGTGCGCAACGGCGTCGGACCATAGAACTTGTTGGTCGAGTTCTTGGGACGCCAAAGGCCCTGCGGTGTATTCACCTCGATCGGCGCATCCACAACGATTGTGGCTGGGCTATATCCGCTATCCAGTGCGGCTGCATAAACGAAGGGTTTGAAGCTGGACCCAGGCTGCCGCTGCGCTTGCGTGGCGCGGTTGAACACCGTGTCCTGATAAGAAAACCCACCCTGCATCGCGAGAACACGGCCCGAATTCACGTCCATCGCGACAAAGCCGCCCTGCACTTCTGGCACCTGACGGGCAGACCACTGCCCCTCTTCGCCGGCCATTACCAGAATGACATCGCCGCGTTTGAAATTGGCTGCGAAATCACCCTGCATCCACTTGATATCTTCGCGGGGGACGGTGCCATCTGCTGGGCCATCTTCGATCCCGACGGTCAGGGATTGGTCGGCCACGTTCAGAACAACGGCCGGATACCATTGCGTCGGCAGCACCACGTCGCGGGGGATTTCCATGATCGCCAGCGCCTCGCGCCACTGAGCTTCATCTGCCAGCTTCTCTTCAGGGATCACCTCACCCGTACCACGCCATTTCCCGCGCGAGCGGTCGTATTTCTGCAGCGCCGTGCGCAGGGCTTTCGCCGCTTCGACCTGCATTTCTTCATCAACCGACGCCCGGACGGTAAAGCCGCCAGTGAAGAACTCACCTTCACCAAAATCCTCACTCAGCTGGCGGCGGATTTCGTCAGTGAAGTAATCACGGGGTGGCAATGCAGTACGGAAGCTTTCAAAGTCACCGTTTTGGACCGAGCGCAGGGGCATCTCGACCTCGGTCTCATAGGTCGCCTGATCAATATACCCGTTCTGCTGCATTTCGCGCAGCACATAGTTGCGGCGGTTGAGCAGGCGTTCCTTCTGACGAACCGGATGGTAGTCGGACGGCGCTTTGGGCATAGCGGCCAGCATCGCCGCTTCGTGTGGTGCCAGCTCTTGCAGGGTCTTATTGAAGTAAGTCTGCGCCGCGGCGGTCACGCCATAGGAGTTCTGGCCCAGAAATATCTCGTTCATATAGAGTTCGAGGATCTGTTCCTTGTCCAGCGTATCCTCAAGCCGAGTGGCGAGGATGATTTCCTTGATCTTGCGCTCGGCCCGGCGATCGCCGGACAGCAGGAAGTTCTTCATCACCTGCTGCGTGATCGTTGACGCACCACGTACGGTTTCGCCCTTGGTGCGCACGGCCTCGACCCCGGCAGCAATGATACCGCGCGGGTCATAGCCCTGATGGGTATAGAAATTCTTGTCTTCCGCAGAGATAAACGCCTGTTTCACCAGATCGGGGATTTCCTCGGACGGCGTGAACAGACGGCGTTCCTGTGCAAATTCGTCGATCAGCTGTCCTTCGCCCGAGTAAATCCGGCTGATGGTCGGCGGCTTGTATTGCGCCAGTGATTCATGACTGGGCAGGTCGCGCCCATACATCCAGAACACCGCGCCAACGACCAGCGCGGCCATAAAAATACCCAAGGTCACGAGGCTGAAAATCGCCCCGAAAAACGAAAGAATGAACCGGATCACGTTACTGCCTTTTACTCGCGGTGACGCCTATATAGTGTCGCCCCCTCGCAGGGTCAAAACACGAAAGGCTACAATGGCCGTTTTGCGCCGCTGCGTTATTGACCAATCAGCGATCGTTTCACCAAATCGTCCTGACGCCAGTTCTCAAGCCCCAGCACCAGCCCGCGCGCCATCGAGGCCCGCCAGTCCGGATCAGAGATGTTCTTGAAATCACGCGGGCTGGACAAGAACCCCAACTCGACCAACACAGATGGGATGTCTGCGGCCTTCAATACCGAGAATGACGCAGAACGCAGGGGTCTGCGATTCATCGGCCCACCCTGCTGTGCCATACCATCGACCAACGAGCTGGCCAGCGCTTTGCTGCGCGGTTTGGTCTCTTGCCGGGCCAAATCCAGCAGCACATCAGCGACCTGATCGTCCGCTCCGCTCAGATCGATACCCGCAATCAGATCGCCTCGGTCGTGACGTTCAGCCAGCTTCTGGCTGGCAACATCCGAGGCCTCTTCTGACAGTGTGTAGACGACAGCCCCATGCGCCAACCCTTCGGAAAGCGAATCCGCGTGCAGCGAGATGAACACGTCCGCCCCGGCCCTGTGCGCCAAAGCAATGCGCCGCTCTAGCGAGACAAACTGATCGTCGACGCGTGTCATCGCCACTTCGTATCCGCCTGTACGCAGCAGCGCCTCGCGCAGTTCGCGTGCGAAGGTCAGCATCAGCGTTTTCTCATTGGTATCAGCGACTTCGGCACCCGGATCGATGCCCCCATGGCCGGGGTCCAACATGACAAGCAACACATGTTGATCAACGCGCCCGGGCATCGTCGGTGTCACCGCGGGTTCCGGAAGGTCCCACCCTGGCTGGCGCGGAGCACCCGCGCTGGCCGCGAAACTGTCAAAGTCAGTCCCTTTCAGATGCAACGACAAATGTGCAGCACCCGTCGCTTGATCAATCCGCAGATCGGCGGTTTCTACAGCCAAAGGAGCACCAAGCTCCAGCACTAGGCGCGACCAGCCGGGCACATAGGCTCCGTACTGAAAACCACTGATACGGTCAGTTTGAAGGAAGGTCCCGCGGTCCAAACCAGACCAATCGACCTCCTGGAAATCCAGCACCATCCGGTAGGGATCACGCAATGTGAACACGCGGTATGGCACACCCTGGCTGAGGCCAAGGTCCAGCCGCACCCCGGTATTGCCCTCATCGACGATGCGGCTCTGCTCCGGAAGGGCGCGTGCAAGTGCGCTGAAGTCCTGCGCGATAGCGGCACCAGTCAGCGCCCAGATCAGGGCGAGTGCGAAGAAAATCCTGCTCATGGCCTCAAGTTTTCCCGAGATCGTTTGAGGCAGAGCCTATAGCAATCCCCTGCCTTTGTGAACGCATTAGGCCGTTTGCGGGATCGCGCCTCGCTCGGTCATAAAACGCTGCAGCCGATCCAGCCCATCCTGAATGTCTTCGCTCGACCGCGCATAAGAAAAACGCAACTTCGTGTGCCCGCGCACCGGATCGAAATCCAGCCCCGGTGTCACGGCAACCCCGGCCTTGTCCAGAATCTCGGCCGCAAAGGCACGGCTATCCTGCGTCAAATCCGAGACATCTGCGTAGACATAAAACGCCCCATCCGGCGGTGCGATATTGGCAAACCCGGCCTTGGGCAACCCATCCAGCATCAACAGACGATTACGGCGGTAAACATCCAGATTGGCCTGCAGCTCATCTTCGCAATCCATCGCAGCCAATGCCGCCACCTGGCTCGCATGGGGAGCACAAATGAACATGTTCTGCGCAATTCGCTCGACCACGCGCACCTGATCTTCGGGCACAACCATCCAGCCAACACGCCAGCCCGTCATCGAGAAATACTTGGAGAACGAGTTGATCACATAGCACTCATCCGTCAGCTCCAACGCAGTGACGGCTTTGGCTTCGTATTCCAGCCCGTGATAAATCTCGTCACTGATGAACGACGCGCCCTGCCCCTGCGCGGCTTCGATCAGTGCCTGCATCGCGGCATGGTCCAACATCGTTCCTGTGGGGTTCGCAGGTGAAGCAACCATCAATCCCTGCAGATCGAGCCCCGCGAAATCAGCGGGCACTGGTTGCAGCCGGTTTTCAGGCGCAGTCGGCAGATCAACCGGAACCAACCCCAGCGCCTTGAGGATTTGCCGATAAGACGGATACCCCGGTGCCCCGATCCCTACCCGATCACCGCTGTCGAAAAGCGCCGTGAAGGTCAGCAGGAACCCGCCGGACGACCCCGGTGTGATCACCACCCGTTCGGGGTTAAGATCAACATTATACCACTTGCCATACAACCGCGCGATCCGCTGCCTGAGCGCGGGCAAACCCAAAGCCACCGTATACCCCAGCGGCCCCTGTTCCATGGCCCTCGCCAGCGCTTCGGTCGCCCCTTTAGGTGCCCCGGTTCCCGGTTGACCGACCTCCATATGAATGACATGCCGCCCGGCCTCTTCTGCCTTGCGTGCGGCCTCCATCACGTCCATCACGATGAAGGGATCGACCCCGGAACGGGTTGAGTTTCTCATGGCCATCTCCCATGTTGCAGCCATGGCTTTTGAACGCTTATCCCGGCTGGCGTCAATCCCGGCTGTGTTGCTGATCGCAGTGACGTGGTTGGTCAGTGTCGTTCAGACCAACGCGCAAAGCCTGATCCGCGATCCCGATATAGAACACGGCCTACGAGAACTGGCCTTTCCGATCTTGCGCGCGGCTGGCCTGAACACCAACCGGGTTAGGGTGCTGGTGGTAAATGACAGCGTATTCAATGCTTTTGTTATAGACTACAACACCATCTACCTGAATTACGGTCTGATCCTGACTGTCGAAACCCCCGAGATGTTGCAGGCGGTGATCGCGCATGAGGCCGCCCATATCGCCAACGGTCACCTTGCACGCCGTTCGGAAAACCTGCGGGCGGCACAGCGCAACGCGCAGCTAGGCACGCTGCTGGCGCTTGCGGCCGCAGCAGCGGGCGGCGGAGAGGCTGCGGCAGGCATTGCTGTGGGCACTCAGGCTTCGGCATTGCGCAGTTTCTTGGGGCATACACGCGCCGAAGAAGCCTCGGCCGATCGCAGTGCTGCCAGCTATCTGCGTTGGGCTGGGATCTCACCGCGCGGGATGGTTGATTTGCACCGCAAGTTTGCCGGGCAGGAACTGCTGAGCGAAATCAGGCAGGACCCGTATATGCGCTCGCACCCAACCAGCCGAGAGCGCCTTCGCGCGGCTGAGACGTTTCTGGATCAGTATGGTGACAAAGCTAAAAAGAACCCAAACGCAGATTACTGGTTTGCCCGCGTAAAAGGAAAACTGTCAGCCTTCTTGCGATCCCCGACCTGGACTCTACGCCGTGCAGCCGAGGAAACCGACCGCGACATCCGTCTGATGCGTGAAGCATCGGCCTACCACCAGAACCGAGACTTGTCCCGCGCCCGCGCCGCGATTGACGGAGCGTTGGCAATCCGCCCCGATGATCCGTTTTTCTACGAACTGAAAGGCCAGATTCTGTTGGAGAACAGACGCCTGAGCGAGGCTGTTGCAGCCTATGGTGCTGCAGTCGATATGGCACCGAACAATTCTCTGGTTTTGGCGGGGTATGGGCGCGCTCTGCTGGCGGATGGCCAAACCAAGAAAGCCCTGCAAGTTCTTGAAAAAGCAAGGGCAAGAGATTACCGAAACGCCCGATTGATGCGTGATCTTGGCTTAGCCTATTCGCAGGTGGGCAACAATGGAATGGCGTCTGCTGTGACCGCAGAGCGATATGCGCTGCAGGGTCGTCTTGCTGATGCAGGCATCCATGCTAAACGCGCGGTTGCGCAACTCCCCGAAGGATCTCCGGGTTGGCAAAGGGCGCAGGATGTGCTGATTGCCTCGGAGCGCCTGAAAAAGAACAAAAGAAGGAAACGGAAATGATCCTGAGACATGCTGCACCGGCCCTATTGGCTCTTTCCCTGATCACTAGCCCCGCGCAGGCGCTCGACCTGAACGCCATGAGCGACGCAGAGAGAGCCGAGTTTGGCGCGCAGGTGCGCGAATATCTGCTGGCAAATCCGGAAGTGATCATCGAGGCGATCAACATCCTTGAAGAGCGCAACGCCGCAGCCGAGGCGAATGCCGACAAAGAACTCGTCGCTGCCAATGCGGAAGACCTGTTCAACGATGGGTATAGCTGGGTGGGCGGCAACCCAGACGGCGACATAACTCTGGTTGAATTCATGGACTATCGCTGCGGCTATTGCCGGCGCGCCATGCCCGAAGTGGCGACCCTGCTGGCCCAGGACGGCAATATCCGTCTGGTTATTAAGGAATTGCCAATTTTGGGCGATGCCTCGGTCGTGTCATCCCGCTTTGCCATCGCGACCAAACAGGTGGCGGGAGATGATGCATACAAACAGGTTCATGATGCCCTCCTGGCCTTTAGCGGTGAGCCGTCCGAAGTCACCCTGCGCCGCATCTCTGACGGGCTGGGACTGGACAGCGACGCGATCATCGTGGCGATGGACAGTGAAGAAGTCACCGAGGAGATCGCCAAAACCCGCGCGCTGGCACAAAAACTACGAATCTCTGGAACGCCTTCATTTGTTCTGGGCACTGAAATGCTGCGCGGTTACCTACCCGCAGATCAGATGCTGCAGATTGCGAACGGAGTTCGTGCAGAACAAGGTTAAGAGCAGGGGTTGGAATGCTCGCCCGACGTTCACTTTACCGATGGGTTCAACTCACCTTTGGCCCAACAGCCATCTTCATTGGATATTGAGCCTTTTGTGAGACTTCTCTTCAAACCTATCAATTGAATTGAAGCGATTGAGTGGGCTTTCCTGAGCATGCATTGGACCACCTTGGAACTAGGGAACCGGCAAAATTTTGCCGGGACCTTTTTGGGCTCTTTTCACAAGCTGCATGATCACCTTAAAACTCTGTAACCACTCAAACCGTCATCAAAGATTCTTGCAAATCAGCAACCGCAAAACAAATACGATTTGGCCGCGCCTGCCAGTCACCGCCCGCGCTGTGATTGCGATGGGCCTTATCGGTTTTGTCTCGGCCTGCGCTCAGAATCCAAACGATAGTGATCTTGATCCAGAGCGTCAGGCAATGGCGCTGCAAGAGGTTTCGAAAAAGCATGCCCGCGGGCAAAGAGTGTGGTGCGTACCCTACGCCCGAAACCTCAGCGGCATCCAGATCCGCGGTAATGCAAAGGACTGGTGGGGCAAGGCTGGCAATATCTTTGACCGGGGCAATGAGCCAGAGGTTGGTGCTGTGATGTCGTTTCGTGCAACCCGCGGAATGCCTCTGGGTCATGTCGCCGTCGTCTCCGATATCGTCACCAACCGAGAAGTCATCATCAACCATGCAAACTGGCACCGCAACAAAGTGTCGTTGAAAATGGGCGTCATGGACGTATCCAAAAACAATGATTGGACGCTGGTGCGGGTGGAAACCAATCCGGGTCGGTACGGCAGTTCATACCCGGTGAACGGTTTCATATATCCGAAGTTTGCAGAGTAACCCTCTTCGCTATTCCCTTCATAGACGGATGGATAGATTAATATGCACTTCCCAGTGGAAAGGCGTTTCGATTAGCGTTCAATCAAAGCATGATTTACTAAACTGGTTTTGCTCAAGTCTGTTGTGATGAAAAAAGGCGTTATTCTTTATTAATTGACGGGAGGTTGGGCGCTGTTGACAGTTGCAATTGGCGCGCACTTTCTGATGACCAGCATGGAACCAACGGCTGACGTAAAATCCAGCTATCAGGCCAGACTGCACACAATTCCGATAGTAAGCTGGGTACCCGGTGAAATAAAACGCCTGGTTATTCGTGGAAAGCCCGTGGTCATTTGGCGCCGTAGCCCTACGGAAATGGCTTCAGCGATGTCGCAGGCCGACGCGTCCATCCCTTTGAAGGGTTGGGCTGAGGTGCTAAACGACGGATCGCTTGCGAATGCGTTGGGTCCCGAGGAATTTGCCCGCGTGGAATGGTTGATCGTCAGCCCCATAAGCCCTGCAGGTTTGGGATGTATCGTTCTGGCACAGGCTGGTGACTATCACGGTTTCTTCGATCCGTGCCGCGGAGTGCATTTTGATATGTGGGGCCGCCCACAAAAAGGCCCGAGTCACGAGAGGCTGATTACGCAACAGGCATACTTGACCGAAGATCAGCAGGCCCTGGTCCTCGATACCTCTCAATTTCCACTGCCAAAGTAAACGCTAAAAGGCTCTACTCCGCCGCCTCGGCTGCAGCGTCCAACTCCGCCGCCTTCTTTTCGACCTGTTCCACGATGTGATCGATCATCTGATCGTTTGACATCTTGTGGCTGGCTTTTCCCGCCAAATAGACCATGCCAGACCCTGCCCCACCGCCGGTAAAGCCGACATCGGTCATTAGGGCTTCTCCCGGCCCGTTCACCACACAGCCAATGATCGACAGACTCATCGGAGTCTTGATGTGTTCCAGTCGATGTTCTAACGCCTCAACCGTTTTGATCACATCAAAGCCCTGACGCGCGCAGGAAGGGCATGAGATGATGTTCACGCCGCGATGGCGCAGGCCCAGAGATTTCAGGATCTCAAAGCCCACCTTCACCTCCTCCACCGGATCGGCAGACAGGCTGACCCGGATCGTGTCGCCAATGCCCATCCACAGCAGATTGCCCAGGCCGATGGCAGACTTTATCGTGCCCGATACCAGCCCGCCAGCCTCGGTGATGCCCAGGTGAATCGGTGCGTCCGTGGCTTCGGCGATGCCTTGATAGGCGGCTGCCGATAGAAAGACGTCACTGGCCTTCACACTGATCTTGAAATTGTGAAAGTCGTTGTCTTCGAGGATACGGATGTGTTCCAGCCCACTTTCAACCATCGCCTCGGGGCATGGTTCGGCATATTTCTCAAGCAGGTGTTTTTCCAGACTGCCCGCATTCACCCCGATCCGGATCGAGCAATTGTGGTCGCGCGCGGCCTTGATGACCTCTTTCACCCGCTTTTCATCGCCGATGTTGCCGGGATTGATCCGCAAACAAGCGGCACCCGCCTCGGCGGCTTCGATACCACGTTTGTAGTGAAAGTGAATATCAGCCACGATTGGAACCGGGCTTTCGCGCACGATTTCTTTCAGCGCATTGGCCGAGGCCTCGTCCGGCACCGACACCCGAACAATATCCGCGCCGGCCTCTGCTGCCGCCTGAACCTGCGCGACTGTTGCTGCCACATCTGTCGTCAGCGTGTTGGTCATGGTTTGCACAGCAATCGGCGCATCTCCACCAACGGGCACATTGCCCACCATGATCTGGCGAGATTTGCGGCGATAGATGTCGCGCCAGGGACGCACGTGATTAAGGGACATGAGGGAGGGTCCAGATCAGCCTGAGTTGCCCCTTAGATAGTTCGCCAACCCAAGGGGAGCAATGGCTAGATCACTCAGCAGGCGCTTCTGCTGGCTTAGTCTGCAATTCCGCGACCAGTTGCTTGAGCGCGCTGTTCTGTTCGGCCTCAAGATCTGCAACTGCGAATTTTTCGGAAACTGCATCTTTCGAGAGCACAACGCCCTTGGTCACCGTGCCGGGTGCGCCAACCGGACCAAAATGTTCACCATTCATCGAGAAATATACGGATCCTGATGCACCAGCTCGCAATAGCGGAGCCTCTTCGGTCAGGGGCACTTCGAACGTGCTGCCTTGTTCGACGGTACCCAGTGTACCTTCGAAGATGACACTGCCATCAGCGGCCGTTACGCGCATCCACGATGGGTTAACGGCTACGATCTTCAGCGTCGTATCCAGTTGCTCAACCACCTGCGGTAACGCCGGACGCTCGACCGTATGAACTTCAGTCACCTGAATCTGCGGTGGCTCAGGAGCGCGGAAAGTGCCGACTGTACGCGGATCAAGCGTTGAAATCGGGGCATCGCGGGCAACCAGCACCGGTACATCCAGCGCTTGCGGGCGATACAAACGATCCAGCGCTTCTGTGCTTGGTGCATCGACGCTGGCCAATTCGGCCTCCTCGTCCGCCCGCACCTGCGCAGCGTCCAGCGGATCAAGATCAGTCAGTACAACCGGCGCTTGCTCGACCGGGCTGACCTGTACCTGCTGAATTCGGTTCAGAACCGACCAGCCGCCATAGCCAATTCCGCCAATTACGGCCAACAGCACAAGTGTCGAGCCGATGGCCCGCGGTTCGATCTGGCTGACCACGGATTCGCGACCGGGAATATAGGGCGTGTTCGGCGAGACGAAGGGATCACGCCCCATCGACCCGCGAGCGGGCAAACCACCTTGGGCTTTCTTGACTACCGATGCCTCGGCCGACATGCCGTGTGCAACTTCGAATCCGCTCTCCTGACAGAAGCTTGCGAAAGTCTCATCGGGGTTCATCCCCAGATAGCGGGCATAGGAACGCACATACCCAGCGATGAAGCCGGGTGTGTCAAAAGCATCAGGATCAGCATTTTCAATGGCGGCTATGTAGTTGGCTTTGATCCGCAGTTCGCGCTGCACATCCAAAAGAGATTTGCCCATCGTCGCGCGTTCGCCGCGCATAACATCGCCGAGTCGTACCTCATAGTCGTCAAAGCCCTTTGGCCTGACGTCCATGTCTTCTTCGGAATCGCGCTGTGATCTGCGCCCAATCATTCCTGCTGCCCCATCTTTGCCTGTCGCGTGTTGCACGCTAGCGGCGAATCGCCCCTACAACGATTCGTCTAATTCTTTTGTTAGCGTAAGCGTAACACGCAGCAAACTCGTTGCACACTTTAGTGTGACATTACCCGGCAAGTTCGGCGCGATTTAGCGCACAATGTGACCAAAGTTCGTCCATCGCCTGCACCAGACGGTTCATTTCGTCAGGCCCATGCACCGGAGAGGGGGTAAAGCGCAGGCGTTCGGTGCCGCGCGGGACGGTCGGGAAATTGATTGGCTGAACGTAGATTCCATAGTCATCCAGCAACCGGTCGCTAAGGATCTTCGTATGCACGGGATTACCGACGATCACCGGCACGATATGACTGCCATGATCTATCAGCGGCAAGCCCAGCCCCTTGAGCCGCAGCTTAAGAATGCTGGCCTGGGTTTGGTGCTGCTCACGCAATTCCGGTGCGCGCTTGAGATAGGCAACTGAAGCCGCCGCCCCGGCAGCGACCGCAGGTGGCAGGGACGTGGTAAAAATAAAACCGGGCGCGTAAGAGCGGATGGCATCACACATCTTCTCGCTTGCGGCAATGTAGCCCCCCATAACGCCATAGGCCTTGGCCAGCGTTCCATTGATGATGTCGACGCGATGAGCAAGGCGATCCCGCTCAGTCACGCCACCACCACGGGCGCCGTACATACCGACTGCGTGAACTTCATCGATATAGGTCAAAGCTCCGAATTCATCAGCCAGATCACAAATCTGTTCAATCGGACCAAAATCACCATCCATCGAGTAGACTGATTCAAAGGCGATCAGCTTGGGGGCTGCCGGGTCATCGGCCTCGAGCAATTCGCGCAGATGTGCGACATCATTGTGACGGAATATACGCTTGGCCCCACCATTACGGCGCACGCCTTCGATCATCGAGGCGTGGTTCAGCTCGTCTGAATAGATGATCAGGCCAGGAAATAGCTTGGGCAACGTGCTCAGGGTCGCATCATTTGCAATGTAAGCGCTGGTGAACAATAGCGCGGCTTCCTTGCCATGCAGATCGGCCAACTCAGCTTCGAGACGTTTATGATAGACAGTCGTCCCTGATATATTGCGTGTTCCGCCTGAACCCGCACCGGTCGCATCCACTGCCTCATGCATCGCGTCCAGTACCACAGGGTTCTGCCCCATGCCGAGATAATCATTGCCGCACCACACGGTGATGTTCTGCTGTGATCCGTCCGGGCAAGTCCGCACGGCGTGCGGGAATTGACCCTTACGGCGTTCGATATCAATAAAGGTCCGATAACGTCCTTCGTCATGCAGCCTGGCAATCGCAGTATCGAGCTGAGCAGTATAGTCCAACGGACCCTCCTTGGATGCCCGGGTTTATCATAACCCCGGGCGATATTTTTTGCCACATCACAGACGGGCCGAACATATGGCTTCGCGTTCCCCTGTCCGACCTGCCTACAGCCGAACCGTTGAACCCAACTTTGATTTGCATCAAATACCTACTAAGCGGCTATCCGACAAGTAAAGTTACGGCAACCAGACGCGAGGAAACGACGCAGGCAGATTCACCGATTCTTAAGGCAAAACGGGCTGGACGGCCCCGTTTGCGCTGCTAGGCTCTGCGCCAAATCCAGACCTTTCAGGAGAGACCCATGTCGCTTGACGCTGTACTGAGCCGGATCGATACCGATCTGACAACCTCTATCGATCGCCTGATGGAGTTCCTGCGAATCCCCTCTATTTCCACTGATCCAGCGTTCAAGGAGAACGTCGACAAAGCCGCAGACTGGTTGGTCAATGATTTGAAAAGCATCGGCATCAGCGCTGAAAAGCGAGAAACCCCTGGCCATCCTATGGTTGTTGGTCATGTCGGTGAAGGCAACGAAGGTCCTCATGTTCTGTTCTATGGCCATTATGACGTACAACCGGTTGACCCGCTGGAACTGTGGAACCGCGACCCCTTCGATCCAGCATTGGAAGACACCGCACATGGTCAAGTGATCCGCGGTCGAGGGTCTTCCGATGACAAGGGTCAGTTAATGACCTTTGTAGAAGCTTGCCGCGCCTGGAAAGCGGTTCACGGCTCCCTGCCCTGCCGCATTACCTTTTTCTTTGAGGGCGAGGAAGAATCCGGATCGCCATCTCTGGTTCCGTTTCTCGAAGCAAATAAAGCCGAGCTTCAAGCCGATCTGGCTTTGGTCTGTGACACCTCGATGGTCTCGCGAGGTGTCCCGTCAATCGCGTCGCAACTGCGCGGCATGCTTAAGGATGAATTCACCATCATCGGCCCCCGCATCGACCTGCATTCAGGCCATTATGGCGGACCCGGCCTGAACCCGCTGCGAGAGCTATCGCGCATCGTTGCCTCATTCTACGACGAAGACACCGGTCGCGTGGCGGTCGACGGCTTCTACGAAGGCGTGCACGAAGTCCCAGCCGAGCAACTGCGCCAATGGCAGAATTGTGGCTTCGACGAAGCGGAATACCTGAACTCTGTTGGCTACTCCGAACCACACGGCGAAAAGGGGTATTCGACGCTCGAACAACAATGGGCGCGGCCGACGCTGGAAGTGAACGGCTTGTGGGGAGGCTACAACGGCGCTGGCTCCAAAACCGTGATCCCGTCCGAGGCGCATTGCAAGATTACCTGCCGTCTGGTTGGCGATATGGATCCAGATGCGTTGCGCAATCGAATCCGCAAACATGTCGAAGATCGCTTGTCATCGGATGCCAAAGTAGTATGGGATAACGACCTTGAGGGCTCGCCCGCCTCGGTCATGAACCTCAATCGCCCCGAATTCGAAGCCGCGCGCGGCGCGCTTTCGGATGAATGGGACCGCGAGGCCGTCTTCACTGGCATGGGCGGCTCGATCCCTGTCGTTGGTTATTTCAATTCGGTGTTGGGCTTGGATTCCATGCTGGTCGGCTATGCTAATGACGACGACGCCATTCACTCACCGAACGAGAAATACGACGTCAAAAGTTTCCACAAGGGCATCCGCTCGTGGGCGCGCATTCTGGACGCTTTGACCAGGAAATAAGAATGGTATTTTGCGAGGCTCTGCCTCGCGCTCCGGGATATTTCCAGCCAGATGAAGTACGGATACCCTGCTTCATCTGGCGATAACTATCTCGGAGAGTCGCGGCATACCTCGACGGGGGCTGAGCCCCCATCCTTACATGTGGATCACGCGTCCATAGGCATCCAGCACGCTTTCATGCATCATTTCCGACAGCGTTGGGTGCGGGAAGACAGTGTTCATCAGATCTTCTTCGGTGGTCTCCAACTGGCGGCCCACCACATAGCCCTGGATCAACTCGGTCACTTCAGCACCAATCATGTGCGCGCCCAGCAGTTCACCGGTTTTGGCATCAAACACGGTTTTGATCAGCCCTTCAGGCTCACCCAGTGCGATGGCCTTGCCATTGCCAATGAACGGGAACCGGCCGACCTTAATGTCGTACCCCAACTCTTTGGCCTTGGCTTCGCTGTATCCGACCGAGGCGACTTGAGGCTGACAATAGGTACAGCCAGCGATGCTTTCGGGTTTGACCGGATGTGCGTGCTTACCAGCAATAAGCTCAGCGACCATAACGCCTTCGTGGCTCGCCTTGTGCGCAAGCCACGGCGCGCCAGCGATATCGCCAATCGCATAAAGTCCTTCAAACCCGGTACGGCAGAATTCATCCGTCACAACATGGGTGCGGTCAATCTTTACGCCCAGAGCCTCAAGCCCGAGGTTCTCAACATTGCCGACAATACCGACCGCCGAAATCACAGTGTCAAAGTCGTGCTTCTCGACCTTACCTTTCACCTCGATATGCGCGGTTACTTTGCCCTTGGCGCGGTCCAGTTGCTTGACCATTGCTTTTTCCATGATGGTCATGCCTTGCTTGGTGAAGGCCTTTTTTGCAAACGCGCTGATCTCAGCATCTTCGACCGGCAGAACGCGATCCATGACTTCGACAACAGTCGTGTCTGCTCCCAGCGTGTTGTAGAAACTGGCGAATTCGATTCCGATCGCGCCCGAACCGATAACGAGCAATTTCTTGGGCATCCGCGGCGGCTGCAGCGCGTGTTTGTAGGTCCAGACCAGATCGCCATCAGCCTCGAGCCCCGGCAGTTCACGCGCACGGGCGCCAGTGGCCAGAACGATGTTCTTCGCTGTCAGCTCCTCGGTGCCTTTGTCAGTTTTCACGCTGACCTTGCCTTTGGCCGGAATGGTCGCTTCTCCCATCACAACGGCCACTTTGTTTTTCTTCAACAGGTGACCGATGCCGCCGGAAAGCTGCGCCGCAACCCCGCGCGAGCGTTTGACCACGGCGTCCAGATCGTAACCGACCTTGTCAGCTTTCAGGCCAAAATCCTTGGCACGCTCCATCAGATGGAACACTTCCGATGACCGCAACAGCGCCTTTGTGGGGATACAGCCCCAATTCAGGCAGATGCCGCCCAAATGCTCGCGTTCAACGACAGCGGTCTTAAGGCCCAATTGTGCCGCGCGAATAGCGGCCACATAGCCACCGGGGCCAGCCCCGATTACGATCAGATCATAGGATTTTGCAGCCATGTTTCCCTCTCGGCACAGATCGGTTCAAAAACTAGTTTACCGTTAAACTATTTTTTCCAACGCATCAACATAACTTCCCGCGACATATGTGACGCAGGGTAATTTCGCCATTATCAAGCTGAATTCAGCCTATACCCGTGCCGCCGCAAAGGCTAGAACGGAGACTTCGGAACCATTTGTTTTTGATATCCACCATATTTCGAAAGGCGAAACATGGCCAAAACCCTCAAGGACTTATTACTGGCTTTTTTGAACGCGACATTGATATTGCTGGCCTTATGCCTCTTCCTGGGGTGGAAACTTTTGCAATCTGCAGACCAAATTCGGACCGGATTTGCTGAGAACTTGCAAGCAGTGGCGCCATTGCGCGAACAGGCGCAAGGCATTCGAGTAGAGCTGACAGAGCTGCGCAGCGATCTTGCCTCATTTGGCCAGAGAGCGCAGCTAGATGCAACCATGCGCCAACAGCTGAGCGCCACACTGCAACGCTTGAACAGTTTGGAGGGGGAACTTGAAAACACCCAATCTCGCTTGGCGAACCTTGTCGAACGTCCGGAAGACCTGATCAACTATGCGATCACGACTTCCGCAGACAACATCACCAACCGGATCTTGATCATCAAGGGTTGCGAGCCCGCGACCTAGGTCGCGGCCTGCAATTCACGCACTGTTGATCCGTAGCCACCATTGCTCACATATGCGGCTTCGTGATCAGTAGTCGCCCTTTCCAGTGCATCGTTGCGATATGGGAAACGGCCGAATTTTCGGATCACCTCGCGATGCGCGCGCGCATGCAGCAGATTGCTGTCGCCACTTTCGGGCATCCGCTCAAGCATCATGCGTACACAACGTTCCTGATCGCACAAATTTTCCGAGTGCATCATTGGCAGATAGAAGAACTGCCGCGCGGGTTCATCGATCTTTAGATCCCAGCCCTTATCGACCGCGCATTTTGCTGCCGCCAGTGCCGCCCTATCGGATGCAAAGGCTTGCTTGCTGCCCCGGAACATATTGCGAGGCAACTGATCCAAAAGGATAATGTAAGCCAGCGTCCCGCTGGGATAGGTCAGCCAGAGCGAAAACTTGCCTTCACACGCTGCTTTCCAGGTTGAAAGGAATTTGTCTCGGATCCGCGCATCCAGCGCTTCATCCTGTAGGTACCACCCCTCGGGGCCGACCTCATCTAACCAAAAACTCAATACTTCTTCAGGACCTACCATTGCCCTAGACTCCGTAATTGTCCTCCCCAGGACGTAACGTCATTAAAATCACTTTTACAGATTTGTGACAGTAACATATTGCAACACTAAAGTCACAATTCCGGCGCACGGGCGGGTTCTTGCGCATCTTGCTCATCTTGCGCTGCTTCAATAGCAACCTCTTGGGCGACTTCCAGCGCAACAGGTGACGAAGTTGGATAGATCGGAGCAATCGCGCCCGTTTCATCCACCGGCGTGTAGACTCGCTGGGTCATCCGATAGGCGGCGTAGGCGGCCATGGCAAACATCAGCGTAGCGATAAACAGAAAGAAACCCTTTGGCCCGACAACGCCTGTGCCCATCAGCCAGCCGGTAATAATTGGCCCGGCGATAGCTCCAAGGCCATTGATGAATACCAGCCCGCCCGAGGCCGCCGACATATCATCATACTCCAGATAATCGTTGGTATAAGCTATCAGCAGGGAATAGAGCGGGCTTGTCATGCCGCCAATAAAGAAGGCCGCAACAAGAAGCATCGTGAATGTTACACCCAGCACCATGCCAATAACGGCACCAACCCCGCCAACTGCCGAGACCAGTATAATCAATACGCGACGGTCCATCCGGTCGGACATCCAGC
The DNA here is from genome assembly GCF_056536485.1 of Ruegeria sp. CL5. Classification (NCBI taxonomy): domain Bacteria; kingdom Pseudomonadati; phylum Pseudomonadota; class Alphaproteobacteria; order Rhodobacterales; family Roseobacteraceae; genus Ruegeria; species Ruegeria sp. CL5. Next base: position 313,719 of record NZ_JBQFPS010000002.1, on the reverse strand, counting down.
CCAGTGGAAACTGAAGCAATACCGCTCCAATATAGAACACCGCCACGAAGATCGAAATTTCAACCAGACTCAGACCTACTTGCGCACCATAAACGGCACTCATCCCGAATTGGGCAGAGAAAATCCCGCCCAACAAGAACATGCCAACGCAGCCCAGCGGTGATGTTTCCATCAACTGGCGCAGGGTCATCGGCTTGGTGGTGTCAAACGCAGGCGTAGGAGAGATCGACAACAAAATGGGTGCAAACGAGATCGAAACCAGAATCGACGCGATGACAAAGGTTTCATACCCGGCTGGGTCACCAACCAGCAGCAGGGCCTGAGCGCTGACCACACCCGCCATCTGCACGATCATATAAAGCGAAAGGGCCTGTCCTCGGTTCTCGTTGTTTGCGGCGTTGTTCAGCCAGCTCTCAGCGGTCACATACACACCCGAGAAACAGAATCCGATCACGACCCGGCCCAGCGACCAGGCAATGGGATCGGCAAGCATCGGATACATGATCATGACGGCCGAAATAAACGAAGCCAGTGCTGCGAATACGCGCACATGACCGACGCGACGGATCATTTCGGGCGCCAAACGCGAACCGCCGAGAAATCCAACAAAATAGGCGGACATTACAAATGACATTTCGAGGGTCGAAAACCCCTCAATCTCGCCACGCACGCCCAGCAGAGTGCCCTGCAGGCCGTTGCCGACCATCAGCAATCCCATACCCAGAAGAAGCGCCCAAGCGCTGGAAAGAACCTGAAGCATTCTGCCAACCCAAATTGCTGATTTGTTTTGTTCGCTTTGCGATCAAATACTATCCGCGTCGCGCCTGTCTACGACATTGTTGCGGCGCGGATGAAACAGATGCGACTAGGGGATCAAAAGAGATGCGTCGCCGTAGGAGAAAAAGCGATATTCATCCGCGATGGCGTGATCATAAATTGTTTTGACCCGTTCCTGTCCCATCAACGCGGAAACCAGCATTAACAGTGTGGATTTCGGCAGATGAAAGTTAGTCATCAGCGCATCAGTGACGTGAAACTGAAATCCGGGGTAAATGAATATGTCGGTCTCACCTTCCCACGGTTCGATCTGCCCTGAACGTGCAGCACTTTCGATCAGACGTAAGGCCGTCGTGCCCACAGGAATGATCCGCCCACCCGCTGCTTTGGTCGCGGCGATATCGGCTGCGGCCTGCGCGCTGACACGGCCCCATTCAGCATGCATTTTGTGGGTCGCCACGTCCTCGACCTTAACTGGCAGAAAGGTGCCCGCACCCACATGCAAAGTGACATGGGTAAACTCGACACCACGTGCTGAAAGCGCCCGCAGCAACGCACCGTCGAAATGCAGCGACGCTGTCGGGGCTGCGACAGCACCAGAGTTCCGCGCCCATACAGTTTGATAATCGGTCTTGTCCTGTTCGTCCGCCGCACGTTTCGCCGCAATATAGGGCGGCAATGGCATCGCACCAGCCTGCTCCAAGGCTTGGTCGAAATCCTCTCCGGTCAGGTTGAAACGCAGAAAGGCCTGGCCATCGGCAACCCGATCCAGGGTCGCACTTAAGTCATCTGAAAACACGATTTCTTCGCCGGGTTTGACCTTCTTTAACGGTTTGATCAGTGCAGCCCAGCAGCCGTCGGATTGCGGGTCCAGCAGCGTCGCTTCGATCGCTGCGGACACAGGCCCCTGTGCGCTGCTGCGATGGCGGCGGCCATTCAGGCGTGCCGGGATGACGCGTGTGTCGTTCAAGACCAGCCGGTCCCCAGGGAGCAATATGTCCGGCAGATCGTGGACACGCTGATCTCGAATGGTATCCCGCTGCGCAAGTAGCAGGCGTGCCGATGAGCGCGGGCTGGCAGGCCGCGTCGCAATCAGGTGTTCGGGCAGATGGAAATCAAAATCGCTGAGTTTCATGGCCGCGCCATACATCGGCCCAACAGATTCGGCCACCGCTCAGATCAGCGGTCCTCGCCGCGTGATTGCACAGCCGGATGGGGTTGGTCCGATCGGTCAGGCGTTGCATTTGGGCCATCCGAGACAGTCGGCGCGGGCTCGCGCAACAAGTTTCGCAGGAACAACGGGGCCAGCCCGGACAGCGGATTGACAGAAACCTTTGGATCGCTCAGTGGGCCGGTCAGGGTATAGTTGAAGGCGAAAATCCCCTCGCCCTTCTTCGACAGAACACTGCCAATCGCATTAACCAGATAAATTGGCGAGATCGCGCCGCGCAGGTTCAGCATTTGAGTCACCGTATCAATGGTGCCCTCGAATGAAAGTCCCATAGATGGCCCCACGGCGCTGCCACTTAAAACCTTCACTTCGGTCGGGGTGATGCGCATTTTGCTATCGATGGCTGCAAAGAATATGCCCTGTCCCGCCATCTCGTCCAACAGCCCCACCAGACTGATCGCGTTCAACAAGGCCGCCATCGCCGGAGCGTCGGTGATCCGTGTATTCTTGATTTTCAGGTCAACGTCGTAGTTTCCGGGCTCGGCAATCGGGTCGAGTTGCAATTGCATGGACCCGCCACGCGCCTGCGTCAGAACACCAGCCGAACGCAGAACCGCACCCGCATCTTCGGAAGTCAGCCCAACCGCCGTTCGATTATCGCGCGGCGTCACCTGGCCTTTGATCCGCGCGCCACCGTTGACCTGAGCTGCGAATCCACCCGTCAACCCGCCTGTGGTTTGAAACGAGCCGGTTAACCCGGTCAATGCCACCGTTTCGGTTACCTGTAATCGATCCAAGGTGACGTCGAGCTTCGGCCCAGGTCCAGCTGCGCCTCCTCCGCTGCTACCCCCTTCACCCAAAGTCGATTTACCCAAATTAAGCACGCCGCCCAACACGCGGATGTCCGGTAACGCCGTCCCTCGCCCGATCAGTTCCGCAGGAACAGCCAACCAGTTGCCCAATTCAAATGAGCTGAAGCGCACGCGGTCAAACTCACCATCTCTGAAAGAGATCGTGGCTGATGTTCGCAGCCCCGCCGCCTCGATACGCAGCTCATCGACGTTGAGTTGCGCGCCTAGTGTCGCTTCGGCTGTTAAGGTGCCGCTGCTGTTTGCCCCTTTCCTCCACCCCAACTCGGGGATGGCCAGAGCCACCCCCACCAGGTCAGAGTTTGCGTTCAGAAGTGGCGGTTCACCTGCGCCGATACCCAGTGAAAAGTCGGCGACCCCCTGTCCGGTTAGCATCCCTTTAGGTAAACCGGCATTTATCTGTTCCATCAGGCGCGGAGAGATTTCAATTTGCCCTGTCAGCTCGCTACGTTGCGCGGTGTCGCCGCCGATGGGCTGTCGCCAGGTTGCATTAACTGGTACGACACCAAACAAGCCCTCGCCCGAAATGGCGACCTGCGTTTGATCCCCCGTCAGATCGAGTTGGTTGGCACTGACTTCAAACCCCGGCACCAGCCTGTCACTGTCCAGATCGACCAGTTCGCCCAAAAAATGGAATCGTGTGTCTTCAAGCTTCAAGCCCTTGATCATGGGCAACGACAACGTGCCCGAAAGACTGACCTGACCTTCTGCCAGCTCTATGGGAAGATTGGCCTTGGTCAATAATTGCAGCGGTGGCCGATCCAATAAAGACAGGGCAGCCGTCACGCTACCCTTGGCCTGCACGCGGGCGATCCCGGGCGTGGATTTCTTGATACGGGTGTCTGGAATGATAAACGAAGTGCCCGAAGCATCAACCGCCCCGCCCTCGTCCGCGATTACGATCCCCTTCTGCGCCGAGACCGTAAACCGCCCGTTTAGCAGGCTGGCCTGCCCTTGTGCATCCTGAATGGGCGGAAGCGTCTTGGCGAACCGGACCTTGGTTTCTTCGAACTCAAAATCGGCATAGATGTCGGGTTTTTCTCCTGGCCGCAGACGCAGAGCGAAATCCAGATCCGACATTTCGCCCTGATACAGGTTTTCAGTGACCCAGAGACGTGGTTTCGGCGCAAGACGTTCTGGCCAGTATTTCAACAATTGATCAGAGCTCATCTGGTCGATCTGCGCGTCAATCTCGGCAACCCAACCTTCGGACAGACCGGCCAATGACCCGCTCAGGCGCGCGCGATGTTCACCATCTTCAATTGACATCTGGCCCAACTGCAGCCTGAACGGGGCCAGTTTCATCTGAAAGTCCACCTCGGCCTGCGAAAGGTTCAGCGGTTCAGGGAACAGATCCACGGGATTAATCTCAATCCCGCTCAAACGGAACTGCCCTGACATGCTCTCCAAGCCGCCGGCTTTGACCCCCTTCAGGAAGGTCATTCCATCCGCCTGCACTGTTCCCCAAGCGGAATTGATCGAGACCTCATTAAAGTCCAGCGCCTGCAGCTTTGGATCGTATGTAAAATAGGTTCTCGCCGATTCAAACTTGATCGGTGTTGTTTCTGGTGTCGGCTGCACCGCACCCGCACCGAGGTTCAGTGTGGCAAAGACCGGGCCCAGCGCGCCTTCGGGGTCCACGCTACCACGCAAAGCACCAGAGATGGGCGTGCGCAACACCTGCATCCATGCAAGAGCTGGGCTGTGTCCGCCAATATCTTCGGAAGGCAGATCGGTGATCGAAATGCCAAACTGTGCGGCAGGGCTGCCAAGCGAACTGGTATAATTGGCCTCGATCGTGCTTACGTAGTCCCGCCCGGCAAGTACCGAAAAGCTGGTGGCAAGTCGAACCTCACGCGCGCTGCGGGTCGCCTGAATGCGCCCACCATCCAGCACCCAGGACCGGCCCAGCCGCAGATCCTGATAGTCCAGCGTAATTGCATCCAGTTCAACTGAGGTCAGGGCTGACAAGACAGGGGCCTGGAACACCTCGTCCGAGGCCTCGATCAGCTGCGCCAGATTCGGAGCTTGCCCGACCGGCGCACTGCCCGCACCCACCGTCAGAGAAAGGGCTCCGTCCACACCCCTTGTCAAAGCGATCTGCGCGCCTTGCAGGATGATCCGCTTGGGCCGCACATGACCGCGCAGCAGCGGGCGCATAGAAAGGCTGGCCCGCAGGTCGGACACTTCGGCGATCTGACGACCGTCAGCGTCATTGATGCGGACATCGGTCAAACGCAATCGAGGACGCCAGCCTTCATGAATGATAAAGCTGACATCGCCGAACCGCACTTTGACGCCGCCCAGCGCCTGATCTAACCGAGTTTCAACCCGATCACGTAGCCAATCCGGCGCGTGCATGCGCTGCCCCACCACCATGAAGCCTGTGACCAGTGCCAGAAGAACAAGAATGAAGACACCGCGCAGTGTCCACAAGCCAGCAGTCCGTCGACGCGACCGACGTCGGGGCTTTTTAACCGAACCGGCGTCATCCTGCTGTTCTTGCTGGACCAATTTACGTCCCACGCCTTTCAACCTGCACACGGAGCCCTATGATATGCGGCAACCGTTAATTTCTCAGCCGGAGTTTGAATATGCCCGAAGTCTCAGACATCGCACCCGACTTTACTCTGCCCCGCGATGGCGGCGGCGAGGTGTCCCTGTCGGAACAACGTGGCCGTGCCGTCGTTCTATTTTTCTACCCCCGCGATGATACGCCGGGCTGCACTAAGGAATCCATCGGTTTCTCGGAACAACTGCAAGCCTTTGCGGATGCGGGTGCTAACGTTTTCGGCATCTCGCGCGACACCTTGGCAAAGCACGACAAATTCGTCGCAAAGCACGGCCTGACCACGCCACTTTTGTCCGACGAGGGTCAGACCGTGTGCGAGGATTATGGCGTTTGGGTCGAAAAGAACATGTATGGGCGGAAATCGATGGGCATTGAACGTTCAACCTTTCTGATCGATGCCGAGGGCAAAATAGCCCGTATCTGGCGCAAGGTGAAAGTGCCGGGCCATGTGGACGAAGTGCTTGAGGCTGCGCGCGCACTCTGACCCTCTCGACCCGCGCGGGCATCAAGGGTATGACCCGCGCGGACTGCAGCGTAAGGGGGCAAGCGTGTCAAAAACACTGACCGAAATGGCGACTGAGGTTTTGACCACATCGGTCGGACGCGAGAAAACCGCCCTGTCCAAACAATACGCCGCTGCCTGGTTTACATCCCGGCAGGGCGACGCGCCCAAGATCGAAGTAGGCACCGCTAAGCCACCGCTTTACCCCGCGCGGCCTGAAAAGCCCGAACTGTTGTCGCCTCGGGATGTACCGCGCCGCAGGCCCGGGTCCGAGGCGGGCCGCATCGCGCTGTTGCACGCCGTCGCGCATATAGAGTTGAACGCGGTGGACCTGCATTGGGATATCATCGCGCGCTTTGGCCATGTGCCGATGCCCATCGGGTTCTACGATGATTGGGTGAAATGCGCCGAAGAAGAATCACGCCATTTCGAGATGGTTTGCGACTGCCTCGAACAGATGGGCAGCCACTATGGCGCCCTGCCCGCCCATGCAGGCATGTGGCGCGCAGCCGAGGACACAGCCGAGGACCTGATGGGCCGCCTTGCCGTGGTCCCGATGGTTCTTGAGGCGCGCGGGCTGGATGTGACCCCTGGCATGATAGACATCTTCCGCAAGGCAAAGGCTGATGACGCCGTTGCTGCGCTTGAAGTGATTTATGCCGAAGAGGTCGGCCATGTCGCCTATGGTTCGAAATGGTTCCACTTCCTGTGTGGGCGCGAGAATGCAGACCCCAAAGACGTGTTCCACGCCCTCGTGCGTCGCTATTTCCACGGAGCGCTGAAACCACCCTTCAACGAAGAGAAGCGCGCCGAAGCCGGGCTGCCCCCTGATTTCTATTGGCCCCTGACCGAAGACCTACCACCACCCGGAGTTGTATCAGACTGACAGCAAACGCCTGCTATCGGCAAATTCCCGCCGATCACGTGCGGTAAAACTCCGTTCATTGCGCTCGATTGGTTAACAAACTTGCCCGAATGCCCCGACCCCTTTATGCAATCGCGTCAAGGAGCGGCTACTCACTCACGACCGGCTCCGAGATATGGGGACAATTGAGGTAGGACGCGTGCGGACACGTCTGGCAATTAAACTACACTCACTGCTTGAGCGGCACTTTCCAGAGCGCCGGGTTTTTCTGAAATCTGACAATGATACACGGTTTATCCGGCTAAGTTCGGAGACCCAGATTGCCGCCGTCGCTGGTGTCGGGGTAATGGTCGCCTGGACCGCCATTGCCACGTCGATCCTGCTGATGGACAGTATTGGGTCTGGCAATTTCCGGGAACAAGCCAAGCGCGATCAAGCAACCTATCAAGAGCGCCTGAATATCCTGTCGGATGAACGTGATACGCGCGCTGCCGAGGCTTTGGCCGCCCATGACAGGTTCAACGCGGCGCTGGAACAGATTTCGGTCATGCAGTCCGAGTTGCTGGAATCCGAGAACCGCCGCCGCGAGCTGGAGACCGGCATCGAGGTTATCCAGACCACACTGCGCGCCACGATGAAACAGCGTGAAGACGCCCGAATTGAATTGGCCGAACTGCAACAAAGCGCCGGTGGGGATTCTGCGTATATGGCGGCATCGGCCAATCCCGCGCAAATGGCATTCATGACAGACGCTCTGGCTAGGACCGCTGCACAGCGCGACCAGATTGCAGCTGACGCACAAGGCGCGCTGCATCAGCGCGATGAGCTAGAACTTGAAATTCGTCTGATGCAGGAACGCAGCGACGAGATTTTCCGCCAGTTGGAAGAGGCCATGGTGATCTCGGTCGAACCCCTCGACAAGATGTTCCGCAACGCGGGCATGCCCACAGATCGTATCCTCGACGAGGTTCGTCGCGGATATAGCGGTATGGGCGGTCCGCTGACCCCTTTATCCCTTAGTACGCGCGGTGAGGAACTGACCCCCGACCAGATCCGCGCAAATATCCTGCTGGAACAGATGGACCAGCTGAACCTCTATCGCATCGCTGCCGAAAAGGCCCCCTTCGCCAGCCCGGTGCGTGCAGCGGTTCGTTTCACCAGCGGCTACGGTACGCGGCGCGACCCAAAAACCGGCGGTCGCCGCATGCATAATGGCGCTGATTTTGCCGGCCCCTCGGGCACCGATATCTTCGCGACTGCTGATGGTGTTGTCACTCATGCAGGCTGGCAATCGGGTTTCGGACGGCTGGTTAAGATCAAGCACGCCTTTGGGATTGAGACACTTTACGCTCATAACACCAAGGTACGCGTAAAGGTTGGTCAAAGGGTCTCGCGCGGGGATCATATTGCTGATATGGGTAGCACCGGACGGTCGACCGGCACACACTTGCACTACGAGGTCCGTGTGAACGGAAAACCTGTTAACCCAATGACTTATATCAAGGCTGCGAGAAATGTTTTCTAAGAGCAAAATCAACGAACCCGGATCGAAAGAGACTGAGGCAGCAAAACCAGCCGCACCGGCCACTCCGGCGGCTCCTGCACCGGCTGAAACCAAGGCGAGCACCCCGCCCAAGCCAAAGCCGCCCGCATCGGTCCTGTCCTCGGATCTTCACATCACCGGAAACCTGAAAACCTCGGGCGATATCCAGGTTGAAGGCACCGTAGAAGGTGACATCCGCGCCCATCTGCTGACCATCGGCGAAACTGCCACCATCAAGGGTGAAGTTACTGCCGATGACGTCGTCGTCAACGGCCGCATCGTGGGCCGCGTACGTGGCCTGAAGGTCCGCCTGACCTCGACCGCACGAGTCGAAGGCGACATCATCCACAAGACCATCGCGATCGAAAGCGGCGCCCATTTTGAGGGTTCCGTACAGCGTCAGGACGACCCGCTGAACCCAGGCCGTAGTGGCAAATCGGGTGCCAATCCGGCTGCGGAAGTCAAACAGTAAGACTAACACTTCTGTCCAACAGAAACGCCGCGATCCTGTTCGCGGCGTTTTTTGTTTCTTGGGTACTGAGAAAGTTCTACACCAATTGGGAACAATGCACTCAATGGCATGGAGGTCCAATGGAACTGGCCGATATTGTTGATCTCACCACCTACCCGATCGAGGACCCTGGCTTTCGCGCAACGCTCAGACAGAGCTATCAGCGTGACGGTGTGCTGGAGATGCCGGGTTTCATTACCGAGAGCGCGATATCCTCCATTCGGGCAGATGGCCTGGCAAACAAAGATAAGGTATATGCCAAGACCGAGAAGCACACGGTCTACCTCAGCCCGAAGGACCCCGCCTATAACCCGGAACACCCGCGCAACCGGCTGGTGACCTCGTCAAAGGGTTGCTTGACCGATGATCAGATTCCCGAGACTTCTGCCCTTCGTGCGCTATACGATTCCGATGCATTCCGCGCCTTTCTGTGCGACGTGCTGGAAGAAGAAGCCCTGTTTGAATACGCCGATCCATTGTCGTCAATAAATCTACATTTTGCCGAACAAGGGCAAGAGCTGGGATGGCATTTTGACAATTCCTCTTTCGCGATCACGCTGATGGTTCAACCGCCTGAACAGGGCGGTTCCTTTGAGTATGTCCGTGATGTGCGCGATGCAGATGCCGGTGAAATGAGCTTTGACGCGGTTGGCGACATCCTTGATGGCCGTACCCAAGTTAATCAGCTATACGCCGAGGCTGGAACTTTGGTGTTTTTTCGTGGCCGGAACTCGATCCACCGGGTTGCCCCAAACGAGGGCGAACAAACCCGCATCCTTGCGGTGCTTGCCTATAACACCGAACCCGGCATTTCTTTGTCAGAAAGCGCACGCCAAACGTTCTACGGACGCACCGGATAGTTTTTAGGCGCTGAAGAAAAGCCTGAAAAATTCTCCGTAGACGTTAGTTTCACAAAACGCACTTTTTGAATTAGACTAAAAGCCATTGTTTTCTGGAGGACTTTTCATGTCATCAAAACTCATGGCTGAATTCTTTGGCACCTTCTGGCTTGTGCTTGGCGGCTGCGGCAGCGCGGTACTGGCCGCAGGTGTGGCCGATGTGGGTATCGGCTGGCTGGGCGTTTCATTCGCTTTCGGCCTGACGGTGCTGACCATGGCCTTTGCGGTCGGTCATATCTCGGGCGGGCATTTCAACCCGGCAGTCAGCCTTGGCCTAATGATAGGCGGGCGGTTCGACGCCAAAGATCTGATCCCTTATTGGATCGCTCAGGTGATCGGAGCCATCGCGGCAGCAGCCGTGCTCTATTTAATCGTCAGCGGAGCGCCGGGTTTTGAAGGTGTGGGAGGGTTTGCCTCGAACGGGTATGGCGAGGCCTCACCCGAAGGGTATTCGATGATGTCCGCGTTGGTAATCGAAATCGTCATGACGGCCTTCTTCATCGTGATCATTTTGGGGGCAACATCCAGCGGTGCTCCGGCAGGATTCGCGCCGATTGCCATCGGGTTGGGGCTGACGCTGATCCATCTGATTTCGATTCCAGTGACGAACACCTCGGTAAACCCTGCCCGGTCAACTGGCGTGGCTCTGTTTGCCGACGGTCCGGCATTAGCTCAGCTTTGGTTGTTCTGGGTGGCGCCCCTGATTGGCGGCGCAATTGGCGCGCTGATCTGGCGCGCGATGTCGTCCGACGACTGATCGGTCCGTTTCTGAAAGCCCCGGTCCGCTGTCGCGAGCCGGGGCTTTTTTCGTTCATTCGGTCACGGTGACCTTTTTCATCGCATCGGGCTGACCGATAACAGCACCGTTAGGGCCGTCGCCGCGCTTGATCGCATCGACTACATCCATCCCGTCGGTAACTTGGCCAACGACGGTGTATTGGCCGTTCAGGAACGGACCGGGCTCGAACATGATGAAGAACTGCGAGTTTGCGCTGTTGGGATCCTGTGCCCGTGCCATGCCGACAACGCCCCGGTCAAAATTGTAGTCCGAGAACTCAGCAGGCAGGTCTGGGCGATCTGACCCACCTGTTCCGGCGCGACGCATGTCCGCGCCAGCGCGGCCATGTTGCACATCACCGGTCTGAGCCATGAAGCCATCAATCACGCGGTGAAACACAACGCCATCATACTGACCGTCAGCGGCCAGAGCGGTAATCTGCTCGACATGCTTTGGTGCAAGGTCTTCGAAGAGGTCGACCGTAACGGTGCCATTCGCCCCCTCCCCTTCGATTTCGATCTCAAGGCCTGTCGCCAGCGCAGGGCTGGCCAACATGACGAATGCAGCAGCCAGCTTATGCATCGGCGGCCACCTTCACGCTGATCATCCGGTCAGGGCTCGCAGGCGGCTCGCCACGAACGATGGCATCCACATGCTCCATTCCATCGATGACACGACCATACACGGTGTACTGACCGTTCAGGAAATGGTTGTCCTTGAAGTTGATGAAGAACTGCGAGTTGGCCGAATCCGGGTTGGCCGAGCGTGCCGCGCCCAAAGTGCCGCGATCATGGGGCAGCTTCGAGAACTCGGCAGGTACGTTCGGCAGCGACGATCCGCCAGTGCCTGCCATACGAATGTTGAAACCGTCTTCCATGTCGCCATGCTGTACGTCACCGGTTTGCGCCATGAACCCGTCGATCACACGGTGGAAGGCAACGTTGTCATATTCGCCACCACGCGCCAGCTCTTTCATGCGGGCCGAGTGCTGAGGTGCCACGTCGGGTAGCAGCTCGATAACGACATTGCCGTCTTTCAGCTCGATGATGATCGTGTTTTCGGGGTCTTTGATCTCGGCCATCTGGCCCTCCTGTCTTTGAAACTTGCGCAAATACCTATGACGCAGACGCGCGAATGCCAAGTGACGCATTGACCTTAAGGCAAAATGCAGGAAAAGAACCGCCTGAAACTGGATGTAATGGGCAAGGATAGAAGCGATGGGCTGGAAAACTCTGGACGATATGGAACTGAACGGCAAACGGGTTCTGGTACGTGTGGATATCAACGTGCCCGTCGCGGATGGTGTGGTCACGGATGACACCCGCATTCAGCGCATCGTGCCAACCGTGCGCGATATCCTCGCCGCAAACGGCAAGCCGATCCTGCTGGCCCATTTCGGTCGGCCGAAAGGCGAACGCGTCGCCGAGATGTCTCTCAGGCAATTGGTCCCGGCGCTCGAGACCGCCTTTGGCACACCGGTTCGGTTCGCCGATGATTGCGTCGGTCCTGAGGCCGAAGCTGCCGCAGCATCGCTGGGTGCAGGCGAGGTACTGCTATTGGAAAACACCCGTTTCCATGCCGAAGAAACCAAGAACAGCTTGCCCCTTGCTGAAGGCATGGCAAAACTGGGCGATGTCTATTGCAACGACGCCTTCTCGGCCGCCCACCGCGCGCACAGCTCGACCGAAGCACTTGCCCGCCAGCTACCGGCCTGCGCCGGTCGTCTGATGCAACAGGAACTCAGCGCGCTTGAGGCTGCCTTGGGTGCACCCAATCGCCCCGTCACTGCCGTTGTCGGTGGCGCGAAAGTGTCAACCAAACTAGACCTGTTAGGCAACCTGATCGAGAAGGTCGATTACCTCGTAATCGGCGGAGGGATGGCCAATACCTTCCTGGTGGCCAAAGGGATCGACGTCGGAAAATCTCTGGCCGAACACGCCATGACCGACACGGCCACCGAGATATTGAGCAAAGCCGAATCTACAGGCTGCACGATCGTCCTGCCGCGCGACATCGTGGTAGCCGAGGCATTCGAGGCAAACGCACCGCATCAGGTTCTGCCCGCGGATCAATGCCCTGCCGACGCCATGATACTGGACGCTGGCCCCGAAAGCGTCGAAGCCGTGGCCAAGGTGCTGGAGAAAAGCCAGACTCTGATCTGGAACGGCCCGCTAGGCGCGTTCGAGCTGACCCCGTTCGACGCCGCCACCAATGCCGCCGCGCTGCAAGCCGCGGCTTTGACCCGAGATGGCAAACTAACCTCTGTCGCGGGTGGAGGTGACACGGTAGCCGCGCTGAACGCATCGGGTGCAGCGGCTGAATTTTCTTATATCTCCACCGCAGGTGGTGCGTTCCTGGAATGGATGGAAGGCAAGGCCCTGCCAGGCGTCGCCGCTCTGGTTCGGTAAGTAGCCAATCCCCAGATCTGATCTTTTTGCTCACAGGGGATTCACAAGCCGAATCACCTGTGACATAGTGCAGGCAGATGCCCGCTAAGGGCACGTTTTGAGGCAGTTCGTTCTACGGTGGTTTACACGGTGACCCGTTCCTATCGACCCGGTCTTGGGGCATTCGCATTCTACTCGGTCGCCTTTATGTTAGGCGTCTATTTCACCTTTGCCGCCGTGCAGGGGGATTATGGCTTATTCCGACGTGTGGAAATTGCAGCGGAACGTGACGCGCTGTCCCGCGACCTTACTCTGCTTCAGGCTGAGATCGTGCGAATGGAAAATATGACCCGTCGTCTGTCTGATACTTATCTGGACCTCGACCTGCTGGATCAGCAGGCACGATCTATCCTCGGCATGATCCGCGCCGATGAAATTGTCATTCGCTGATCACGCCCAGGCACAGGGTTTTTTACAGAAAAATCACTCACCCTAATTCATCTTCTAAGATTTTCTGCCACCGAAACGAAGGCTCCCCCCCCCCCCCGCGTCACATTTGTACTCGCCAGAACGCGCGAAATGCTTTATGAGATAGTTTAACGCTAAACTATCTGTCCGAGAGGGGGAGATCGCCACGATGGCTGCGCGAAAAACCACAAAGAAACCAAATGTTTCTGCGGAAGAACTTAAAACCTACTACCGCGAGATGCTTCTGATCCGCCGATTCGAAGAGAAGGCAGGTCAACTCTATGGAATGGGTCTGATCGGAGGGTTCTGCCACCTTTATATCGGGCAGGAAGCCGTCGTTGTGGGCCTCGAGGCTGCCGCCAAAGAAGGCGACAAGCGGATTACCTCCTACCGCGATCACGGACATATGCTGGCATGTGGCATGGACCCAGGTGGTGTTATGGCCGAATTGACTGGTCGCGAAGGTGGCCTTTCAAAAGGTAAAGGCGGCTCGATGCACATGTTCTCGAAAGAGAAACACTTCTATGGTGGCCACGGTATCGTCGGCGCTCAGGTGCCATTGGGCGCAGGTCTGGCCTTCGCCGACAAGTACAAGGAAAACGGTGGCGTAACCTTCACCTATTTCGGTGATGGCGCGGCCAACCAGGGCCAGGTTTATGAGACGTTCAACATGGCGGCGATCTGGGATCTGCCGGTTGTTTTCGTGATCGAGAACAACCAATACGCCATGGGCACGTCGCAGACGCGTTCGACCTCAACCAAAGACATCTACCATCGGGGCGAGGCGTTCGGCATCCCCGGCGAGATCGTCAATGGCATGGACGTTCTGGCGGTCAAAGCTGCTGGTGAGAAGGCCGTCGCCCACTGCCGCGCTGGCAAAGGTCCCTACATCCTCGAGGTCAAAACCTACCGCTATCGCGGCCATTCGATGTCGGACCCAGCGAAATACCGCACGCGTGAAGAGGTTCAGAAGGTCCGCGAACAAAGCGACCCGATCGAACACGTGCGCGAACTGCTTCTGACCGGCAAACATGCGACCGAGGATGACCTGAAGGCGATCGACAAAGAAATCAAAGAAATCGTCAATCAAGCCGCTGAATTCTCGAAAGAAAGCCCCGAGCCGTCGCTGGATGAGCTCTGGACTGACATTTACGCCTGAGAGGACGAATAAGACATGGCAACCGAAATTCTCATGCCCGCCCTTTCGCCCACGATGGAAGAGGGCACACTGGCCAAATGGTTGGTTAAGGAAGGCGACACCGTATCTTCCGGCGACATCATGGCCGAGATCGAAACCGACAAGGCGACGATGGAGTTTGAGGCCGTTGATGAAGGCATCGTCGGCAAAATCCTGATCGCTGAAGGCACAGAAGGGGTCAAAGTGAACACCCCTATCGCCGTGCTTGTGGAAGAAGGCGAAGACGCCTCGGCCCTGCCCGCGGCTGCACCCGCAGCCGCTGTGGTGACCGAGGCCGCCCCAGCGGCGGTTGAGGCCCCCACTTCTGCCACTGCCCCTGCTGCGCCGGTGGTCGACCTGTCGCCCGACTGGCCCGCAGATGCAGAGATGAAGTCCGAAACCGTCCGCGAAGCACTCCGCGATGCGATGGCCGAAGAAATGCGCGGTGATGAAGATGTCTATCTGATGGGCGAGGAAGTCGCCGAATATCAGGGCGCGTATAAAATCTCCCAAGGTCTGCTCGATGAGTTCGGCGCCAAGCGTGTCATCGACACTCCGATCACTGAGCACGGCTTTGCCGGTATCGCGGTTGGGTCGGCCTTTGGCGGATTGAAACCAATTGTAGAGTTCATGACTTTCAACTTTGCCATGCAGGCGATTGACCAGATCATCAACTCTGCCGCCAAGACGCTTTATATGTCTGGCGGTCAGATGGGTTGTCCCATCGTGTTCCGTGGCCCCAACGGTGCCGCCGCCCGCGTGGCTGCTCAGCACAGCCAGGACTACGCCGCGTGGTACATGCAGGTGCCTGGCCTCAAGGTGGTGATGCCCTATTCCGCAGCCGACGCCAAAGGCCTGCTGAAATCGGCCATCCGTGATCCGAACCCGGTTGTGTTCCTTGAAAACGAAATCCTCTACGGCCGCTCCTTCGACGTGCCGCAAGTGGATGACCTTACCATCCCGCTGGGCAAGGCCCGCATCTGGCGCGAAGGCTCGGACGTGACCATCGTCAGCTTCGGCATCGGCATGCAATATGCGCTAGAGGCCGCCGACAAGCTGGCCGAGGACGGCATCAGCGCCGAGGTGATCGACCTGCGCACTATCCGCCCGATGGACACCGGCGCGATCATCAACTCGGTGATGAAAACCAACCGTCTTGTGACCGTCGAAGAAGGCTGGCCGCAAGGTTCCGTTGGTAGCTACATCAGCTCGGTCGTGATGCAGGAAGCGTTCGATTATCTCGACGCACCGGTCATCACCCTCACCGGCAAAGATGTTCCGATGCCATATGCAGCGAACCTCGAAAAGCTGGCGCTGATCACCACTGATGAGGTGATCGCGGCGGTGAAACAGGTGACCTACCGGTAATGGAGATCAGGGGCCGCGATCCAGCAACCGAATGCTACCGTGTCGAGATCGATCTCGATGACCGGACCGTGCGGGCGCTTGTGCCCGAACGGCTTGCGGCGGATATGCGGTTGATCGGCGCGCGCCCCTCGCACCAGACCGCCTATGTCTGGATGGCGGAGAACAAAGATAAAATCGAGGCTGCGATTGCGACGCTCGCACGCGGCACCGGGCGCCCCAAAGCGCCCTTTGACCAAATTACTCTGATTGAGGAGCGCTGAAATGCCCACCGAAATCCTGATGCCTGCCCTGTCCCCGACGATGGAGGAAGGCACCCTTGCAAAATGGCTGGTCAAGGAAGGCGATACCGTCTCGTCCGGTGACCTGCTGGCCGAGATCGAAACCGACAAGGCCACTATGGAATTTGAGGCAGTCGACGAAGGCACCATCGGCAAAATCCTGATCCCCGAGGGCACCGAAGGCGTCAAGGTCAACACCGCCATCGCGGTTCTGCTGGAAGATGGCGAAAGCGCTGATGATATCGCGGCCACGCCTGCCGCTGCTCCTGCGGCTGCGCCAGCAGCTGCAGCGGGCAACGAGGCTGCCGCACCAGCGGCACCCGAGGCGCCCGCCCCCGCCCCGGCAGCGCCGGCCAAAGCGGATGGCGGTCGTATCTTCGCCTCCCCCCTTGCTCGTCGGATTGCCGCACAAAAAGGCCTGGATCTGGCACAAATCTCAGGTTCTGGTCCGCATGGTCGTATCGTCAAAGCCGATGTGGAAAGCGCCACAGCCGCACCTGCAGCGGCACCAGCGCCTGCTGCTGCGGCCGCCCCAGCCGCCGCTGCACCTGCAGGCCCATCGGCAGACGCTGTGGCCAAGATGTATGAAGGTCGCGAATACGAAGAGATCAAACTCGACGGTATGCGCAAGACCATCGCCGCGCGTCTGTCTGAGGCCAAACAGACCATCCCGCATTTCTACCTGCGCCGGGACATCAAGCTCGACGCGCTGCTCAAGTTCCGCAGCCATTTGAACAAGCAGTTGGAAGGTCGGGGTGTGAAGCTCAGCGTCAACGACTTCATTATCAAGGCCGTCGCCAACGCGCTGCAACAGGTTCCCGAATGCAACGCCGTCTGGGCGGGTGACCGGGTGCTGCAACTGAAACCATCGGACGTGGCTGTCGCGGTTGCGATCGAGGGAGGCCTGTTCACACCGGTCCTGCAAGACGCCGACACCAAGTCGCTATCTGCCCTATCGACCGAGATGAAGGATCTTGCAGGCCGCGCCCGCGAACGCAAGCTGGCACCGCATGAATATCAAGGCGGCACCTTCGCGGTCTCGAATCTTGGCATGTTCGGCATCGACAATTTCGACGCCATCGTGAACCCGCCGCATGCCGGTATTCTCGCAGTTGGTACCGGCCTTAAGAAACCTATCGTGGGCGAGGACGGAGAACTGACAGTCGCAACCGTCATGTCAGTCACCATGTCGGTCGATCACCGGGTCATCGATGGCGCGCTTGGCGCTCAGCTGCTGCAAGCCATCGTCGACAATCTGGAAAACCCGATGGTCATGTTGGCCTAAGCCAACCGGAATACGCACAAAAAAGGCCACCTCGAACCCCGAGGCGGCCTTTTTCGTCTATTCATTCAGATTTACTGGTCTTTCCCCAGCATATGATCCATCGAGATCGACGGCTGATCGCACCCGGCCTCGCCCACGATCTTAGCGGGAATGCCTGCAACCGTCGTGCACGGTGGAACCTCCTGCAGCACCACAGAACCCGCAGCGATACGGCTGCAATGGCCGACCTCGATATTGCCCAGAACCTTGGCACCAGCTCCGATCAGAACTCCATCACCAATTGTGGGATGGCGCTGTTCCTCTTCCTTGCCGGTCCCGCCCAGCGTCACCGAATGCAACATCGAGACATTGTCACCCACAACGGCAGTCTCACCGATCACGATGGAATGCGCATGGTCAATCATGATGCCCTTACCAATCCGCGCGGCGGGATGGATATCGATCCCGAAAATCTCGGATGAGCGCATCTGGAAGAAATAGGCCAGATCATGCCGTCCCTTCTTCCAAAGCCAATGGGCCACACGGTAGGCCTGCATCGCCTGATAGCCCTTGAAATACAGAATCGGCTGCAGCAGGCGGTGGCAGGCCGGATCGCGCTCATAGACTGCCATCAGATCGGCCCGCGCGGCTTCGAGCAGTGCCTTGTCGTCGGTATAGGCCTCGTCCACAATCTCGCGCAGGACCATCATCGACATCTCGTTCGAGCACAGCTTGGCCGAGATCCGATAGGAAAGCGCCCGTTCCAGGCTGCGGTGATGCAGTATACAGGCATGCACCAACCCGCCCATCAGCGGCTCTTTTTCAACCGCCGCGTGGGCTTCAGAGGTTATGCGGTCCCAAACGGGATCCACCGGCGTCACTTGGCTGCGCGTTTCGAACATGGCTTTTCATCCTTTGCTGCGCTTAGAATAGCCATCTAGTGGCAAAAACGCCAAACGCAAACCCTTGATGCACAGTGCAACAAAAAATGAACTCAGCTGAACTGGAGCAATTCCGGCAACTCATCCACAAGCGCCTTAGCGATCTGGCCACGCAATCCGCAGCTGGTCAAGAAGCTCAATCGATTGTGGAACTGGATCAACAGGCAGTTGGTCGACTTAGCCGAATGGATGCCCTTCAAAATCAGGCGATGGCGAAAGCCCAGCAGGTTCGGCGGAACACCGAAGTTCATCGTCTTCAGGCTGCGCTTGTCCGGATGGAAGAGGACGAGTTTGGCTATTGCGAAGATTGCGGCGAGGAAATTGCCCACGGTCGGCTAAAATTGGACCTTGCCGCATCCAAATGTGTTAGCTGCGCGACTGCTTAATTTGAAACCGGATCAGTTTTAGCAGAATCATCTCGAAACACTGGCAATATTGCAGATCATCGAAACTTGGTTCATCTGCCAGCGGTCGACTGCGTGCAGCAGCCATTAGTGAGCCATTTCCGTAAACCGGATGCAGCCGACCCGTTCTGGCGACGTGCTGATCTGCCAGTTCGGCCGCAGAGATCAAAAGGGTGCTCAACTGATCGCGGTCAGTGAGCGGCGCAGCCAGCAAAGCCCGCGCCGCTGCGCTGATATCTCCGTGCAGGACCGGTCTCACAGTGTCTTAGCCTACCGAAAGATGTGCAAACGCACCGGGCCCATAAGTGGCTGAGACTTGCGCGATCGCGATGTTGTAAGCTCCGCTCAGCCCATCGTCGAACTTCATCGCGGCGGAATACTGCCAGACCGGAGCACTAGTAACCGTCTCGCGCAGCAAAGCGCCTTCGGCGAACACGCGAACTAGATATACCTCACTTTCTTCACCCAAGGGCACTTCGAGCCCGCCCCAGTCATCGCCATCGATCCGTGTCCGGCGCACCCAAGAGATGTCGTCGCCCGAGCCCGTCACAGAGACTCGCAAATGCACCGGCGAATAAGGCCTCAGCCCATTGCCGTCGAACGCTTCGACCAGATGCTCATAGGCCGGGTCCTCATAGCCGCGCGTAGCCGGGCCGATGCGGTAATGCTTGGCCACGCGCCGTTCGGTGCGCAGCAATCCGGTCTGATAAACACGTTCATCCAGCAGCACAAAGGTTGACCCTTCTGGCCAGATATCGGGCATCAAGGCATCCGTACCCAACTGTCCGCGCAGGCGGCCTGACAGGTTATACACGCCGGTCTCCTGCAGGTCGGCTTCGGAAAACTGGAACACTTCCCAATTGCCGGGCGTTCCGTCCCCGATGGCGGCCAGATTAGCACCACTCAACAACGCTGAGCGTGGACGAGACTCCAACACGCCATCGATGAGATTGACCCGCAGCGCAGCCCCTTCATCCCAGAGCCCGGCCTCAGCGCGCCGCAGCGGTGTCTCGGTGAATCCGATTACCGCCTGCCCTGCGATCACCTGATGCAGCGTATAGTCCTCATCCTGTGGGGCTGAATAGACGGCCACGCTGCCGGGCCACGGCTCGGCCGAGATTGCAAGATAAGGTGCATGGGGCGCTTCGGATCCGGTGATCAGCGGCAGGTCCATGAACACCGGTAAGACAGGCACCGGCGCGATGAACGGTTTGGCCGCAGCTACATCGTCTAGCACGTCGGACGGCGTATAGACGCCGGGTTCAATCCGTACTGCATCGGCCAATTGCATCTCGGCCTGTTCCAGCCGGTCAATCCGATATAGCGTTCCGTCCCCAGCATCCGGCAAACGAACCACATCGCCAGCCCCGACATGCAGCAGCGAGGGCGGCAGAGCAAAGCGCGCCGTCTCGCGCGAGATGCGGGATTCGCTCAGCCAGCGTTCGACCGTCTGACGCCCCTCAGCGCGGGTCATCGACAGAGGCATTTCGTTGACGGCGACCGAATGGGTTCTGTCATCGGGCAAGACGGCCTCTTCCGCGACGACATCATGGTTGGCATCCGATTGGACGAACCGTAAACGGACACGCCCTGTCATCTCAGCCTCTGCCTCGCGGCGATGTTCCACCGGTCCATCGATATCCGAGCTGATCGCGATTTGCTCGGGATCCAGATTTACAGCCTGACGCCCATCCCGGGTTCTGAACTTCAGCACCCCGTCTCGCTCGATCGCGTCGAACCCATAGCGCAGCATCAGCGGTTGCAAAGCCTGCCGGGCGTTCATCACCTCTTCGACCGCATAGCCGCGCACCACGCCATACAGCTCTGAGACATCGATGGCTGTCACCCCCGCCTTGTGACAGATTTCTGTCACGACCGAGGCCAATGTCCGAGACCCGGACCGCCCGTTCAGCCAATGCCCGCGCGCGTAGTTGTCTCCGTCAGACCACTGCGACTGCAGGTTTGGAAAGGTTGGGAAGGGTCGTGCATCCCAGGCCCAGACAAAGGCGTTCGACATGTCCACCATCCGGCCTTCATAGATGTCCGAGACTGGGTTGATCTCAGGATCGCTCCAATAGCCCAGAACGGCCCGGAGGTACTGGACCATGATAAAGTCGTCTCGCAACCCATTGGAATAGTTCGGTAAATACGATTCCGACGATTTCGGGTCCAGGAACTTGTTCGGCTGGTTCGTGCCCTTATCGATGGCCGCGCATCCCAGTTCTGTAAACCAGATCGGCTTAGCTCCAGGCACCCAATCCGTAGGGGTCTCCTGCCGGGTGCCGTTGATCCGTTCGTGATGTCGGTTCCCCCACCAGTTGCGCACATCCTTGTACCGCCAAACCCATGGCTCGCCATTGGCGTCATCGGTGATCGGGCTTCGTATCTGCGCTTCGGCCTCTTCGGGTGAAGCGTAATACCAATCATACCCCTCACCGCCTTCGATATTGCCACGCAGATAGTCGAGGTCATAGATCGACCCGTTCGACGCCTCAGCGTCCAGATGCGAGGCGCCATCCCGCCAGTCGGACAGCGGCATATAATTGTCTATGCCGACAAAATCGATGTTCTCATCAGCCCAAAGCGGATCAAGGTGAAAATACCGGTCACCGGTGCCATCCTGCGGTTGATACCCGAAATACTCGGTCCAGTCGGCGGCATAGCCGATCTTGGTCTCCGGCCCCAATATCGTACGCACCTCCGCAGCCAATTCCCGCAACTCGGCAACTGCTGCAAAGCCCGACGCACCGCGGATTTGTGTCAGCCCGCGCATCTCGGACCCAATGCAGAAGGACTCCACACCACCCGCGGCCTTGCACAGGGCCGCATAGTGCAAAATGAACCGCCGCAATCCCCATTCACTTGGGCCACGATAGGTCACTTTGCTGCCGCTGGTCGAGAAATGTGACGCTCGCGCAGTACCAAAGAACGCCGCCACTTGGGCATCCGCATCAGCAGTTTGATCCGGTGAGCCCGGCCGTCCCGGAGCCACATCCAACGTGATCCGCCCCCGCCACGGCAAATGCGGCTGATCAAAATCATCAGACCATGGATCAGGCAGGCCGTTGCCCTCTGATTGCTCCATCAGAATGAACGGATAGAACATGACTCGTTTGCCCGAATTCTTCAGATGCCGGATCGCCTGCACCACCGCCGCATCAGCCGGGGTGCCGCCATAGATCGGGCGCCCATCTTGCCATTTCACTTGCCGTGCCACAGTTCGGGACAGACCCGAAACACTCCAGGGCATGTTTGCGCCCTCAATATTCTTGCGTTCGACCTTGGGGCGGATCTGGCATTCTCCGCAGCGCAAATCATTGCCGAACCACGACACGATCAACGACGCTGCCTCGCACCCCGGCAGCTCTTTGCCCAGCGCCCGCGTCGATGTCACCAGATCGGACTTGCCCGACGGCGAGTTGACATTCGCCGCCCAACTGCGGCCCCGGCCCTTGGTGTAATTGACTTGAGATGAAGCCAGCGCGTACTCGCCTGTTCCCGGCATCAGCGCCACACCTTTGATGATCCGAGACAGCGCGTCTGCGGCATCCGGCATCTCGTTTTGTTCTTGCCGTACCACCTCAAATGAGAATTGCGGTACACGGTTGCCAAAAGGACCCAGCGCTAGATCTTCGATCACCACATAAGCCGTACCGCGATAGGCAGGCACCGTGCCTGTGCCTTCAACCGCCTCAATCAGTGGATCGGGCAATTGATCGTGATCCCCACGATAAATCCGCATATTCAGCGTTTGGCGCTCGACCTCATCGCCATCGGCCCAGACGCGTGTGATATCCGCGACCTGGCCCGCGCCCACGGCAATCGCCAGAGAAACCGAATAGCTGTAGCTATGGGTGGTGGTTGTCGTCGTCACCTCAACGGGCTTGGGCTTCCCTTTGCCCCCGCCACCACCGCCCGAAGTTTGTGTCGAGGTCGATGTAGAGCGGGTTTCCAGAAAATCCGATGCCCAGATGACCTGTCCGCCGATACGCATCCGGCCATAGACTGTCGCGACGGTCGCACCCTCGCCGGTCTCGGTCAGACGGAAGCGATCCAGGCGTCCGGTTTCAACGACCTCACTGCCGCCCCCCATGACGGACTGACTGGCCATCAGCCGGTTGTCAATCACCCGCCCCAGTGTCGCCCCCACCGCACGACCAATCACAGCTGTCGACAGCCCTGCGACCGAGCCCCCGATCGAGCCTCCAATTGCGGCTCCGGCGGCAGACAGAACTATTGTAGCCATCAGAGGTCCTCCAGCGGGAATTCGAAACAAGCAACCACGCGGCGACGCCAAGGCTCGCTCAGCGTGTTTTCAACAACGCCATGCCCGGTGTACGCATGGATGAATCGCACCGGATCAGGCGCGCTGACAATGCCCAGATGCTTGGCCACCGCCGCATTCCGCATCCGAAACAGCAAAACATCCCCGGAGGTTATATCCTCGGGCGATTTCTCGATGAGATGGCGGCGGGCCGCAGCCCACATGCGTTCCTCTCCCTGTGGCTCGGACCAGTCCATGCTGTAGACCGGCACCGTCTCGGGCTCATGTCCCATCACGGCGCGCCAAACGCCCCGCAGCAGGCCCAGGCAATCCGCCCCGGCCCCACAGACAGACGCTTGATGCACGTAGGGCGTACCCAGCCACGCCCGCGCTTCTTCAACGATTTCTTCCTTATTCCGCATCACCGCCGACTCCCCCCTTTGTGTTGACTGCTTCGCTTGGGCACGGCCATGACCCAGTCCTCGTGCGGCAGGTCGGGGAAGCCCTGAAAATTCAACATGTTGTTGAACTTCAACCGGCAAGTGGTCATGCGTTTGTCGCACCCTGCGGTCAACTGAACCCGGTCCCCAACCGCCAGCCCGCCGCCAATCGACGACCACAGCGTAACGTCGCGCCCATCTCGCGCCGGTTCATCCAGTTTGATTGAAGCCCAAAGACCCTGTGCGGCACCATCAAGCACATCCAGCCTGCCACGCTCGAACCACCCTGCGTCAGAACTCTCCGCGCCTTGCAAACGCAACGCCGCACCATCCAATGAGGCAATTACGGCCTCGGCACGATAGCCTGGTGTCTCAAGGGCAAACCGGCAGTCATTGTCGCCCAGCACAGCCGTGCAGGGCTTCTGGTAAATCCGCCCCAATGGCCGGTTCAGCAGATCGGTCAATCCGCGCAGTTCCGCATGAAACGCCCCGCCTGCGCGCCGCAACTCACCAATCGAGCCGTGAAACTGCAGCATCCTCTGCTCTGGATCGGCCCAATTGACCAGCCAGGCCCGCACCTCAGCCCCGTCGAAACGCCCCGCCTCGATATCCTCTTCGCGGACCGAGGCATCAGACAGCGCGCCCATGGCCTCGGTATTGTCGATCGACAGGCCAGTTGCCTGCTCGATCGCCGCAGCGGTCAGGCCGGTGCTGGCTTTGAACACCAGATCGTCAAAGCGCAGCTCCATGTCATGATCGGTAAAACCAAAAGTCTGCCCGTCGCTGCGCGTAATCGCCCAGCAGCGGCAGGTCGTGGTCAAGCCCATTTGCAAATGCGCCTGCAGCGCCTGTTTGTCCCCGCTCATCAGACCCGCACCTCGACAACCGGCACATTCGGCACGTCGCCTGCCTGAAAGCTGGTGACGCTTGTCTGAATCTTGTCGGTATCAAACCGCACCGGCACATCGAACTCGAACCCTGCCGTAATCTCGACCTGCTCGAGTGGCGGTGCGGTAAACGTCACACGCCCGGATGCCAGATCGACCTCAAAATCCACCCCCTCGCGCTGCACATCCTGATCCAGCCCCAGTGTCACGGTCCCCAGCACCGGCTTCAGGATCGGCCGCACATAGCTGAACCCGCCCGAGCTGTAGGTCTTGACCAGCTGAAACTCGAACGTCTCACCGTCGCCGCGCGCAATCACCTGATCGCCCTTATCGACCTCGGCCGTCGCCGCGCCCGACTTGAAGTCCGACCAGTCCTTCCAGCGGAACCCAAACATCTGCCCCTGCCGCGCCTCAAAGAACGAGATCAACGTCTCGACATCGTCCAGCGACCGCATCCCCAGCCCGGCATCATAGCGCCTGCGCGAATGCGCCCAGGGGGTGTTGCGTTCCTCAAACCCGTTGGTCAGCGTCACAATATCTGTGCGCCGTTCCGGTCCCCCTACCGAGCCAAAGCTCAGGCTGGCGGGAAATCTCACCTCGTGGAAATTCATCACCTGCTCCCCTTATCTGTTGCGATTGCCGCGACCCAAGGCCCGGCTCATCTGCGCCGCGATTTGCCCTTGAGAGCGGCGGAACCCCTGCACATCGGGCGTGGAGATATTCATCACCACATTCACCGCCCTTCCCCCGCCTTGCGTCCGCACGCCCAGCTTGCCATCCGCGCCGCGCGCCAGCGGCATGATTGCCTCTGGGCCCGCCTCACCCATCAACCCGGTGCCGCCGCGCATCGGGAACATGGTCGGGCTGCTGACGACGCCACCATTGGCAAACGGCATCACCCTGCCTTGGGAAAAACTGCCGCCATCGGCAAAGGGCAAAATGCCCTGCACCAAACCGCCCACCCCATTGGCCAGCATGCCTCCGAAATGATCTGTCACCGGCTTGATCGCCGCCGAATAGGCGGTGCGGATCATCGAATTCTTCAGCACATCCAGCACGCCTGACAGGTTCATCCCATCCAGCACCACACCATCGAACGCCTTACGCAGCCCGCCGGACATCCCACGCTCCAGCGTGGCCACATCCTTTCCGGTCTCTTCAAACGCGGCCCTGATCCGCCGCATCTGACCATCAAACGCCGAGGCCATGGTGGCGGCATCCCCAAGCGCATCGCCCAGCGCCTCTCCCCGCTCTTGCAGGTCGTCAAAACCATCACGATCCGTCATCACGCTCTCCTTGTTCTTTGTCCGGATAGGCCACCAGCAAGGCATCCAGGCCCGCACGGTTCATCGAAGGCATCCCCGCGCATTGCCCCAGCATCAGCCGCAGCTCGACCGGGGTCAGACGCCAGAACTGGTCCGGCGTTAGACGCAGGCCGAGGAACCCGGCCCGCATCAGTACTGGCCAATCGAACCCGCTCACTCGGGCACCATGAAGGCCTGCGCCAGCAACTCAGCCGCCGCCTTGGCCCCCGCCATCGGCCCGCCCTCAATCTCGGCATGCAGCAGATCATCGCGTGTGACCTGCGCTCCGCCGCCCCGCAACCCAGCGACAAGCAGGGCCAGCACATCACCGCTGGAATAAGCCCCGCCTTCAAACCGCTGCACCAGCTCAACCAGAGACCCGGCCTGCAGCTCTTGTTCCAATTCCGCCAAAGCACCCAATGTCAGCTTGAGCACCCGCTGCTCCCCATCGATGGTCAGCGCCACCTCACCCGTCCACGGATTGGCCATCAGAGCACCGTAAAGCTCAGCGCACCGGCGCTTGCCATGCTCATCTCATAGGTCGCCTCACCGTTATGCGAGCCCGCATATTCGATGCTGCTGACCTGAAACGGCCCTTCGACAATGCCGAAATCGGGGATGATCACTTGAAAACCGGGTGTCTCACCGTCAAAAAACAGCTGTCGCGCCCTTTCATCCGTGCCCGCGTCCTTGAACACGCCTGAGCCCGAGATCGAGGCTGATTTGACCCCCGCCCCTGACAGCAGCTCACGCCACCCGCCCTGGCTTTCCAGGCTGGTGACATCCACGCTTTCCGCGTTGAAGCTGATCCGCGTGGCACGCAAGCCCGCGATGGTCTCGAACAGGCCGGTGCCGTTCATATCCACTTTGACCAAAAGGTCTTTTCCGTTCTGGGCAGCCATATGCTCTCTCCGTTGATTGCTTAGTCATCTTCCACGCGGGCGCGGAATCTCAGATCGATCTGGCGGATCGCGCCGCCGGTTCCCGTACGTCGGGCGCTGGCACGCTCGAACCACAACCCCACCAGATGACCACGATCCAAAGTCAGAGCCGCCCCTTCCAGCGCATCGCAGACCGCACCGGCCAGTGTCTTGGCCGCGCCAAAGCCCGCCGCTTCGGACACCACCGAGACCGTGAACCGGTGCACCGCACCCGAACCGGATCGGTCCGACGCCTCGCGCACCTCCTCCGGCCCCAAGGTCACGTAGGTCTGTGGCAACACCCCTGAGGGTACCGCGTCATAGATTGCCCCGCCCGACAGGGAGCTGACCTGCGCATCGCCCGCCAATTGCTGAAACACCGCCGCCTGCAAAGCGGCTGCAACGCCATAGCTCATGCCGCCACCTCTTCATCTGCGAAACAGGTCAGGAAATGGCCGCGCCCATCACGCTCGGCCACCGCGCGGATGACAAACCGGCGCGTTCCTTCGACAAAGCGCTGATCAGGCGTAGGCCGCATTGATGATCCCTTGGGTGCACCCCGCACCACGATGCGATAGCCAACCCGCGAAACCGAGGCACCGCCAACAGCCCGTTCCGAGCCGCTGCGCGCCGTCACCTCGGCCCAAAGCGCGCCCAAAGCGGCCCATGTCTCGGTATAGCCCCCCGTGCCGTCAGCGCTGCGTACCGGAGCCTCCAGCACCAGCTTGCGGTTCAGTCGCGGCGCACTCATTGCGTCACCCCTGCGCCGAAGCGCACTGTGCGATAGCGCTGGATCAGGCTGGTGACGCCAAAGGGCATGCACCCCGCGCCCAGCGCCGTCTCATCGCGATATTCGTAATAGTGCGCAGCCAATAACAGCACCGCCTGACCCAGATCAGCGGGCAATCCGCCCCAATCCGCAGCCATTCCAGCCGTGAAGGCGATCGTGACCGAACCGCCGGTTTGCACCTTTGGCAAGCAGGATCCAACCGGACGCAGCCGAGGGCGCTGCGTGTCGCGCTCTAACCGGTAAGCCGCCGAGTCCGCAACCGTCTCGGTCCCTGCTGCATCTGTCAACGTGACCGCAGCCACCGAGACCACCGGGGCCACCGGCAGCACTTCACCTGCAGTGTCACGCCAGCCGTTCAGGCTCCATGAAAATTCCCTTTGGATCAGCACCTTACCAGTGCGCGCCTCTATCGCCGCAATGGCTGCGCGCAGAAAACCCCGCAGCACTTCGTCCTGCACATTGCCCTCGGCAAACCCCGTACCCAGCCGCAGATGCGCCTTGAACTGATCCACCGGCAGCGCCGCATCCGCGATGGCGGTTTCTTCGATCAACATCATCCATTCACTCCGCAATCTCGGACCCCTCCGGGGCCACTTCAGGAAAATGACGGGCACGCGCCGCCCCACGTTGCTCGGACGGAGGGGAGCAGCTAGACAACGCGGGCGATCTCACCCCGGCCCGCGCCCGCCGCCCGAGGGGCGCAGAGCCCCCCGGATCCGTCACCGCCTAGGCGGTACCGAATTTCACCAGCTTGATCGCGGCAAAGTCGCTGACGTCGCCGCCCACGCGCTTGGTCGCATAGAACAGGACGTGAGGCTTGGCGCTGAACGGATCGCGCAGCACACGCAGATCGGGACGCTCGGCGATGGTGTAGCCCGCCTGGAAGTCACCAAAGGCAATCGAGAAACTGTCAGTGCCCGCATCCGGCATGTCCTCGGCAATCAGCACCGGATACCCCATCAGACGCGCAGGCTCACCCGCAGCCAGACCATCCGACCACAGGAAGCGGCCATCACTGTCCTTCAGCTTGCGGATCACACCGGCGGTTTTCGAGTTCATCACGAAAGTGCCGTTCACCCGGTACTGCGCACCCAGCGCATAGACCACATCCACAATGGCGTCCGCATCAACGCCGCCATCAATGCCCGACGCGACATAACCCAGGCTGTCCCAGCCCCAGCTGCCATTCTCCATCGTGCGGTGGGTTAGGATACCCTTGGGCTTGTCCACACCATCGCCATTGATGAACGCAGCCGCCTCAGCGCGTGCAAACTTGTCGGCGATACGACCGGCCAGCCATCCTTCGACATCGAACGCACTGTCATCCAACAGGCGCTGCGACGCCTTGGGCAATGCGCTCAGCTCGTGCAGTGGGATCGAAATACGGTCAATCGACGGAGTCGACGTTTCAGCCGTGGCCGAATTCTCATCCGCCCAACCCGCGCCCACATCGGTGTGGTCGATCAGCACGTCGAACGAGTTCGCCTCGACATTCACCACCGACGCAATCGAACGGATCGAAGCGGTCGAATTCAACACCGACTTGATCATCTCAGCGGTCTGCGGATCGACCAGATAGCCACCATCGCTGTTAACCGCTGTCGAAAGCGATTTGGCCTCAATCTCCAGCCCACGCAGTCCATCATCCTCACCCGAACGCACATAGGCGTCGAATGCCTTTTGATGCGGGGCACCGTCCTCGATCGAGGCCGCAAGATGCGGACGCGCCGCGATGGTTGATTTACGATCCAGCATGGTCAGTTGCTCTTCTGTCTGTTGTAGTTTGGTTTTAACTTCAGTCTTCAGACCCTTGAATTCATTCACGAAGCCAGCCATCGCCTGCTTCACCTCCTGAACCAGGGGCGCACCCTCTCCGGTCAAGGCCGGGATCTCGGTCTTGCTCATCAGCACTTCCTTTTTGGGGGGTTGAGGCGCTAGGTCCGCGCCAGCTCCTGCCGGGCGTGATCAAACACCTCGGCAATACTGCGCCAGGTGTTCTCGACATCAGGCTCAAAACCCTTCGCCGCCACCCGCGCACTGGGCAGCATCGGGAAAGTCACCAAAGACACCTCCCACAGCTCCAGTTCGGTCAGGACCCGCTGGCCCTTGTCATTCTTCACGGCCCGTTTGGTGCGATAGCCAATCGACAGGCCATCCATCGCGCCCGCCCGGATCAGCTCCGCCGCTTCACGGCCCTTCTGCGTGCTCTCCAGCAGACGCCCTTTGACCCACAGGCCGGTGTCGTCCTCGCGCACGTCATCCCAGACGCCGATGGGCTGCGCCGGATCATGCTGCCACAGCATCTTAACCCGCTGGCCAGCGGCCTTGAGCCCCTCAAGCGAGTCGCGATACGCCCCGCGTTGCACCACATCGCTGCCTTGATCGACCTGCCCGAACAGGCTGGCGTAACCTTCGATCACCGCATCCTCGGTCACCGACAACCCGTCTCCGAACCGTGCGAATTTATGCTCCAAATCCATGAACTTCTCCATGCAACCCACTGACATTATGGTGTTATCGCAAGGAAGGACTGAAACGCCTGCGCCAAAATCACTGCCGCCACGCCATAGACTGTCAGCCACAACCGCTTCTCCAACCGTTCCATCATCTCTTCGATCTGATCCAACCGCCGACACAGATGCGCGTGCTGGATCTCGGCCACCCGCTCATGCGCGGCCAGACGCAGGCCCGGCGCGCAATCGAACGGAGGATACCCGTCACCCATCCGCACGCTCCGGCAGCCCCAGCAACGCGCGTTTCTCGGCATCGCTCAGAAAATCAGCCCCATTGACCCGCGCCCATTGCGCATCGCGTTCCGCAGACAGCGCAGGCACCTGATCCAGATCGGGCTTCAGCACTAGTTCCTCGCCGGTAAAGACCGCCAACCAATCCGACACCGCCGCCGCCACCCGCGTCACCAGAGGTAGCACGGTCAGGCGGTAAAACGCCCGGTTGGCCTCCTGATAGTTCGAATAGGTCGCGTCGCCCTGGATCCCCAGCAGCATCGGCGGGACCCCAAATGCCAGCGCGATCTCGCGGGCGGCGGCTTCCTTGGTCTTTTGAAACTCCATATCGGACGGCGAGAACCCCATCGGCTTCCAATCCAGCCCCCCTTCCAGAACCATCGGACGGCCAGCATTCCGCGCCCCGCGATAGTTCTGCTCGATCTCATCCGACAGACGCCGGAACTGATCCTCGGCCATCACCCCATGACCATCACCGCCTTTCCAAACCAGCGCCCCCGAAGGCCGCGCCGCATTATCGAGCAGCGATTTCGACCAGCGAGACGCGCTGTTATGCACATCGATCGCCATCGCCGCCGCCTGCATGGGCGAGAACCCATAGTGGTCATCCTGCGGATGGAACGACTTGATATGACAGATGTTTTCCGCTGCAAACCGGTGCTTCTTGCCGCCCACCGCGTAATCATATGCCTTGGGCCACCCATCCACCCCGGGCACCACGCTCATCCGATCCGAGCGCAAAACATGCAGCTCAACCGGCAAGCCTTCCTTGGCCTGAACCGCCTCGACATAGGCATTGCCCGACAGCAGCAACTGCCCAAACAAGGCCTCCATCAACTCCGCCCGCCCCTGCGCCGCATTCGGACGGCGCATCAACGACAGGATCGGATGAGTATCAAACCGCTGCGCTTGATCCTGCAACACCAGAGGCAGAGCCGCCGCCGCCTCAGCAATCAGCTTGACCGAGCGAAACCCCACCGGGTTCACCGAAAACCCCGTCCGCGTCAGCGAGATCGTGTCCCGAGGGCTCCACGCCACGCGCCCTCCCGTCTGCCACGCCACCACAGGCCCCGCCGCGCTCGCCTTCACCTCGGGCGCTGCCTCAGCCGATCCACGACGCAAGAAATCGAATACCATCTGTGCTCCTTTCTGCCGCCGCTCTGCCCGGCTTGTTGAAAGGAGTTATGAGGGAAAGAAGTTTAAGCCTCGGGAATGGGGCGTACGGGGGATGGGCAACGGAAGCGGACCAACAACCAATCAGGGTTTCCTGCCGCTGACAATATAAGCTGACGCCTGAAATACGACTTCGCCGTTGACCGCGCGGAACTCTGCAAGAGCGTCGTCTGCACAAGCTAAGACACTCGCGATTTTCTCTTCACTCAGGTGAATATCAAACAGAGGCAACCATCCGCGCAAATCTGCCTCAACCATAATTCTGGCGCTTGTGAACCTCGCCGGCTCGATTTTGTTGGTAACTGAGATGTCCATGAAGCCAGCCTTTTCATAGACTGACGCGACCTTTTCAGATCTTCCCAACGAGTAAGGTAATCTCAGGGCATCTGCGGCTGCCCTGCTGATTTCCGACTCCAGAAGTTTGATTATCGCATGATAGGCCGGATTGTGATCCAGATCATTCCAAACAGCTACTGAAACCACTCCATCCGGCTTGAGCACACGGTACATCTCGCGTGCCGCCTGATTACGATCTTGGAAAAACATAATGCCGAACTGAGAGAGTACGGCGTCAAAAACGCCACTCTCCAACCCGGTATCCTCTGCACCGGCCAAAACCCAGTCAATGCGCGGCTCAACCTCTCGCGCAGTCGCAATCATCCCTGGCGCTGGATCGAGTCCGGTTATATGGCCTGCATCGCCGACCAATGATAACAAGTGCCGCGCCAGAACACCGCTGCCGCATGCAATGTCCAAAACCTGCTGGCCAGCTTGGACTCCGGCGGATTTCACCAAATGTGGGGGCCACGGCGCAAACAATGCGGGCACAAACAGCTCCTCATAGCCACGCCCAGCGTCCAGTTCTTCTTGTGAAACAGTAGGTTCCATAGTGTCTCTCCGGCTCAGTCATAAGAACCCCGACACAAAAGACCCTACACTCTCTCTTGATTTGAAACGAGATCTGCGACCTTCTCGCTATTCCTCGCATGTATGGCTTTACAAATTCCGCACCCTGGACCGCCGATACGCCTCCGCAGGCCCTACCACCAGCTCATGCAACGCCCAGACCAGAGCATCGACCCGGTCAGGCGAGCCCTGCCCCTGACCCCAGCTTGGCCGATTGCAAGGTTTAGCAGCTCGCTGAACATTTAACCCAATTACTTTGCAATCGCCGCCAAGTTCTTGTGATTTCGTGCCACGGCAATTGTCTGCGTTTCACATGCCCCCACGTGTGCTTCAAATTGAAGAGGCCACCCCATGAATGAAAACGAACCTGCACCTTCCGGACACCCCGATACGAACAATAACTGGACCAATGAACCGACTGCTGCTGACAAACACGTCTACGAGGTGTTTGCCTCCAACGTAGTCGTTCTTGTACAGCTGCTTGATGACTACAAAACAATGATGTCACCAGATGTCCACGCAAGGCTATTTTCTTCTCTGCTGGCGCTGTCCCGGTTGCTCGGCGAATACGAGGACAGTTGGAATCAAGAGCACCCAATGTCCTGAACCTGAATGCGCCCTGCGAAAGATCAATTCTCTAGGCGGAGCATGATTGTTTGTAGAGCAACCCTAAGAGTGCTCATAAACTCCGCACCCTCGGCCGTCGATACGCCCCCGCGGGCCCCACAACCAGCTCATGCAGCGCCCAGACCAGCGCGTCGGCCCGGTCGGGCGAACCCTGCCCCTCGAAACCACGCGCGGTCATCTGGCACATCTGCTCCTCCAGCGCGTCCAGCCCGGCGACATGGCTCACCCGCCCCTGCTCATACAGGGCTGCAACGGGCTCGGCCCGCGCGACCTTGCCGCGCGACGCCCGCACCGCGCGATAAGGCACCAGAGGGTCTACCTGCCGCACGACCTCTTCCACCAGTTGCCCGCCCTGATTGACCTCGGCCACCAGCCGTTCGGCCCCGAACTCATCCATCGCGTCAATCGCCGCCCGCGCCCAACCAGCTGGGCCAACGCCCTGCACAGTCCGGTCGGCCAGCACATAGGCGCGCCACTCCTCCGGTGGCCCCTGCACCTGAGCACCCACGACCACAATCCCACAGGCATCCGCATCCGACCCCGCCGTCACCGCCGGGTCCAGCGCGACGACGATGCGATCCAATGCAGGCACCTGCGCACAGCGCGCCGCCTCTAGCATCGAACCCGTCCACAACGCGCCCTCAGCATCCGACAGCAACACCCCGTCCAACTCCTGCCGCCCCAGCCGTGTACCCGCGTACCGCGCGCGCACCTCGTCCAGAAACGAATCCGCCAGATTAGCCCGGTTCGCCTCAGTTGGTGCGTGGGTTTGTACCGTTGAAGGCGATGCCAGAAGCTCCTTCAAAACCGTCACATTGCGCGGCGTGGTGGTCACACAAACCCGAGGCCGATTCCCCGAGCGCAGCGCAAATTGAAGCATATCCCAGGTCTCGCCCGCCTTCTTCCACTTGGCCAACTCATCCACCCAGGCCGCATCGAACTGTGGGCCGCGCAGTCCCTCGGGATCATGCGCCGAAAACGCCTGCGCCTCGGCCCCGTTGGGCCAGACCAGTTTGCGCTCGGATGCCTTCCAGACAGGTCGCCGATCCGGCGGAGAGCATTGCAAAATCCCGCTATCGCCAAAGATCATCACATCACGCACCTGATCAAAGGTCTCCCCGACCAAAGCAACACGACAGGCTTCACCCTTGTCCGATGGCAATGACCCCTCGACCATCGACCGAACCCATTCGGCCCCGGCCCGCGTCTTGCCCGCCCCGCGCCCGCCCATGATCACCCATGACCGCCAGTCGCCCTCGGGCGGCAACTGATGCGGCAGCGCCCAGAACTCGAACAGGAAAGGGAGGGCGCACAGCCCCCCCTCCCCGATCTCACTCAGAAATCTGTCCTGCACCGCAGCAGGCGCGGAGGCGAGCCAGCCTGCACCCGATCTCAGATCGTGCCCGATCAAGGTCGAGCGCATAGCCCCCTTGGACAATTCCGGCTTGTCTGTGATGTTGTTCGACAAAGCTTGTCTCCACTTTCTGGCAACTGCGGATCAGCCCCTCTAGCTGACCCAGTTGCTTGCCTGTTCCGGCAAGGTCTGCACCCTCCCCGGCACTGATCTGTTTTCGCAGTTCTTCCGCTGCCTGGCGCAGATCGCGAATGGACCTTTCGAGCGACTGCAACAAATCAGCCGTCTGAGAAATCCGCTCTTCCGGGGTAATCAAAGTCATGTTTGCGTCTTGACCTCATGCGTGAGTTTTTCCGCACGAGAGAAATGAAAAAC
Organism: Ruegeria sp. CL5; assembly: GCF_056536485.1. NCBI lineage: Bacteria > Pseudomonadati > Pseudomonadota > Alphaproteobacteria > Rhodobacterales > Roseobacteraceae > Ruegeria > Ruegeria sp. CL5. The sequence continues at coordinate 279,161 of NZ_JBQFPS010000002.1, read as the reverse complement.
GGCCACCGGGTCACCCCGGGGCCGTTGCCCACTTCTTCTAGCATGACACAACCTATACGAGAAACCGCTCGCAAAGTCAAGGCTTCATGCAACAGCCGCAACACCCAACGTACTATAAATATTACTTTTTCTTAAACTCTAGCCAAGAACTGGTCCGCCATTCCAGCGTCATCTCAGGCCGATCACCCTATGACACTTGGTAATATCGGCATCAATTCGTAACCTATACGCATCGCGTATCATCTATGGGGCATCGAAACGATGACAGTCGCATTAGATCAAAAGCGTTTCGCTGCCATTTTGGTCATGGATGTCGTTGGGTATTCGCAACTAATTGAGGCGGATGAACTGGGAACCGTGCGAGCGGTGCGGAGTCTACGAAATCGGATCATCCTCCCTGCATTAGAGGCATCGGGAGGGAGATTGGTCAAGACAATGGGCGACGGGTTCCTGGCTGAATTTGGTACAGCAGATGCAGCTATGACTTCGGCGCTCGAGATTCAAAATGCCTGCGTTGAACAAGCACGCGCGGTGCCAGTAGATCGGCGACTATTCCTGCGCATAGGCGCCCATATCGGCAACGTCATTATCGAAGGTGAAGACATCCTCGGCGATGGTGTCAATATCGCTGCCCGCCTCGAAGGGCTAGCACACCCTAGCGGCATCGCGGCTTCTTCCGAATTTGCGCATGCCCTACAGAAAGGTCTTGTTGCTCATCTGGATCAGGATGGGCAACACACCGTTAAGAATATCTCGCGCTCACTGACAGTATGGCGTTGGGCAGCGGATCGTGAATTGCAGCATACCGAGCCCAATCAATCTTTTTCCCCGCCAACGGTTGCTGTCCTTGCGTTTCTGGATCACGCTCCTGATCCCGACCAGTCATTCTTTGCCGAAGGTCTCGCCGAAGACATCATCTCTGCTCTGCAACATATGGGCCGCCTCCCTGTTATCGCCAGCGCGTCGAGCCTCATTATCGATCCCGCTCTTTCGCCGCAGGATGCGGCGCGCGTTCTAGGTGCCCGATATTTGGTCAAAGGAACGGTTCGGCGCGCTGGCAAGCGCATTCGAGTTACAGTTGAGCTGATCGAGGGTGACACCGGACAATCACTTTGGTCCGAAAAGTATGACCGTGATTTCAAGGATCTTTTCGGAATCCAAGACGATATCACTTTGCGCGTTGTCACCGCGCTCGATGTGGAACTGGTCGAGGGTGAGATTGACCGCCTGCGCCAGCAGAGACCACGCCACTTGGGCGCTTGGGAACTCTATCTGCGTGGCATGGCAAATCTGCGCAACGCGGCGCTGCAGGACCTCAAAGAAGCGCAAAGGGACTTTTGTGCCGCCATCGATATTGAGCCGGACTATGGCGAGGCCTGGGCGGCTCTAGGTTGGGCCTACCTAAAAGAGTATGGCTTTGGCTTGTCGAAGAACCGTGACACCGCCCTCGAAAATGGGTTCGATGCTGCGCGAAAGGCTCTGTCTCTTTCTAAAAAATCGCCATTCGCCCATTACGTTATGTCCACAGCCTATGTCTGGCGCGGAGAAAAAGAACTCAGCCTCAATGAGCTTGAGCATGCAATTCGGCTGAATCCCTATTTCACCCGCGCAAAAGTCGCATATCACAACCGAAAGGAATTGGCCGATCCTTCACAGGGATTGGAAGCCGCCGAAGAGATTCGAAAGGCGCTAGCTCTTTCACCGCGCGAACCTGACCGCGCATTTTATTTCTGGTCCATCGCACGCATCAACCTAGTGGCAGGTGAAGCGTTTGATGCACTTGACTGGGCCGATCGCGCTGTCAGCACACGCCCGACCGACGCCAATATGGTGTATCGTCGTGCGATCTGCCTTGCAGCGCTTGACCGGGTGGACGACGCATCAAAAGCTTTGGTCACGTGCGAGCAGCTTTCACCTGGAAGTGTCGCGCGCCTTAGTAAATGGTGTCCGTATGAGGACGAACGGGACGACATCCTTTTTTCTGGCCTGGTGCGCCACGGGTTAATCGATCGCAGTTAAACCAGTGTTTTACTGTCTCATCTCCGTAATGTTTGCTTGACAATCGTTCTTCCAACCCGCATGTGCCCCTCAAACAGCGCTACCGCGTGAGCACGTGGGCGACACCGCCCCCCAACAGCGCCCGATTCACCCATAGTTCCCCATCACGCAGGGTTCTTGACGCGGCAACCAGATGCTGCAGGAAACGCCTGCGCGTCCTGAGGTTTCGCACAACCCCTGCCGGTCGCGGATGCGGCCCATCACGACTTGCCCGTGGGCCATTGCCTCGGGCTGCAAAGGATAGTTATTTGTTCGACTTCGACATGCTGGGCCTCGCGCCCGCTCTGAATGATGCGCTCAAACGCGCCAACTTCACTCAACCGACCCCAATCCAGAACCAGGCGATCCCTCTGGCGCTGAACGGTCACGATATCCTCGGCCTTGCGCAGACCGGTACAGGTAAAACACTGGCCTTCGGTCTGCCGCTGATTGACCACCTGCTGGCTCAGCCCGGTAAACCTGCGCCAAAAACCGCCAAGGCGTTGATCCTTGCGCCCACACGCGAGCTGGTTAATCAGATCGCCGACAGCCTGCGCAACCTGACCAAAAAGACCAAATTGCGCGTTGCCACCGTGGTCGGAGGCCAATCGATCAACAAGCAAATCATGTTCCTGTCTCGCGGCACCGATATTCTTGTCGCCACTCCCGGTCGCCTGATTGACCTGATGGATCGCGGCGCGGTCGATCTGGGTTCGGTCCGTCATCTGGTGCTGGACGAGGCGGATCAGATGCTCGACATGGGCTTCATTCACGCTCTCCGCCGCATCGCGCCGGAACTGGGCACGCCGCGTCAGACCATGTTGTTCTCGGCCACGATGCCGAAACAGATGGAAGAGCTCAGCCAGGCCTATCTGACAAACCCTCAACGGGTGCAGGTCTCGCCACCCGGTAAAGCGGCAGACAAGATCACGCAGTCGATCCACTTTGTTGAAAAGCCTGCAAAACCCGCCAAACTGCGCGAGATCCTGTCGGCAGATATGGACGCCCTAACGCTGGTCTTCTCTCGCACCAAGCACGGGGCCGAGAAACTGATGAAAGGCCTCGTTGCCGATGGTTTCAACGCAGCCTCGATCCACGGCAACAAAAGTCAGGGCCAGCGTGATCGCGCGATCAAGGCTTTCCGCGCGGGCGAGATTAACGTTCTCGTCGCAACAGACGTCGCTGCGCGCGGCATCGACATTCCGAGCGTGGCTTACGTGATCAACTACGACCTGCCCGAAGTGCCCGACAACTATGTCCACCGCATCGGCCGCACCGCCCGTGCAGGCCGCGAGGGTGAGGCCATCGCCTTCTGCTCGGCAGAAGAGGTCGACCTGCTACGTCAGATCCAGAAGCTGATGAAGATCGAGATCCCGGTCGCCAGCGGTGAGATGCCCGAAGCCATCGCACCCAAGAAATCCCCACGCCGTCCGAACAATCGTCGTCGTGGCCCGAAACCTCAGCACTCCGGCGCACCGAAGCCGGGCGGTCAGAAACGCCGCCGTCCACGTCGCGCCAAGGCGGCCTGAACAAGAAACGGCCCGGTCGAATGACCGGGCCGTTTCTTTATTGAGGCTATGAATTCAAGTTGTACAAGTCGGACAACATGCGTTTCAAACCTGTACTAGGCGGACGATCAGATCAGTTCCCTGAATTTCGCTCTGCCTCGATCTCGCGCCACTTGGCAACGTTGCGATTGTGCTCTTGCAGGGTCTCGGCAAAGGCATGACCACCGGTCCCGTCTGCAACGAAGAAGATGAAATCCGTGTTGTCAGGTGCCACCGCAGCCTCAAGGCTCGCAAGACCCGGATTGGCGATCGGGGTGGGCGGTAACCCCTCGATGACATAGGTGTTCCAAGGCGTCGCGCGGCGCAGTTCGCTTTGCCGCAATCCGCGACCCAAGGTGCCTTGCCCCTTGGTCACGCCATAGATCACGGTCGGGTCAGTCTGCAGCCTCATACCTTGGTTCAGACGATTAACGAAAACGCTGGCCACTTGGCCGCGCTCTTCCTGTTGACCCGTTTCTTTTTCGATGATCGAAGCCAGAACCAGCATCTCTTCAGGGCTGTTCAAAGGCAAACCGTCCTGACGCCCCTCCCACGCCGCATTAATTCTAAGCTGCTGTTTTTCCTGCATTTCAGCAAGAATTGCATTCCGATCTTCACCGGGTCTGACCTCGTAGCTATCAGGGGCCAACATCCCTTCGGCAGGCAATTCGGCCACTTCACCGGTCAGCAAATCCATCGCTTTCAGCGACTCGACAATCTGCCAACTGGTGACGCCTTCGGCCAGAGAAATGCGATAGCGCGTATCCGCCTCGCTGCGTTTTTCTGCATAGGCTTCAGGCGCTTCCTCTTCACCGACTACGAAGGATGCGACTTCGTCGAAATCCAGCGTCGCCGGGTTCAGTTCGCGCACGCGGGTCTGCATACGGGTCACACCGATGCGGTATTCGATTTCGGTCCCGCAGGTGCTGGCGCCGCTATGGGTTATGTCGTCGACGATTTGTTCCATCGACGCGCCTTCGCGAACCAGAAAACTACCCGCTTTCAGCTGCTGAGATTTGTCTGCGTAATCAGCAGCTAAGCGGAAAATCAATCCGCTGCTGATTGCCCCCTGATCCTCTAGATCACGGCTGACTCTTGTCATGTTAGAGCCCGGCTTTACCTGCAGGCAGATCGCAGTTTCTAGGGGACCTTCGGACTTGTATTGCGACTGCCCCCACAGGATGACGCCACCCATCAGGAACAGGCCAACGATCAGAATAGTCAACGCGTTCGAAGCGAGCGCTCGCCACATTTAGCTGACCTTTCCGAAGATCACACTTGCGTTGGTGCCGCCAAATCCGAACGAGTTTGACAAGGCCACATTGATCTCACGCTCGCGCTTGGCATTCGGGGCCAGATCGATCGGAGTTTCAACCGCCGGGTTGTCCAGATTGATGGTCGGCGGGGCGACCTGATCGCGGATCGCAAGAATCGAGAAGATTGCCTCAATCGCGCCAGCAGCGCCCAACAGATGACCGGTGGCCGATTTGGTCGAGGTCATGGTCGCGTTGCTGGCGTGATCCCCTAGCAGGCGCTCGACCGCGCCCAATTCAATCGTATCCGCCATGGTCGAAGTGCCATGCGCGTTGATGTAGTCTAGGTCCTTCGGCTCAAGCCCCGCGCTGCGCAGCGCTGCTTTCATCGAGCGTTCGGCCCCGTCGCCATCCTCAGACGGAGCAGTGATGTGATAGGCGTCGCCGGACATACCGTAACCCAGCACCTCCGCGTAAATTTTCGCACCACGAGCTTTAGCGTGTTCGTAATCCTCAAGAACCACGATACCCGCGCCCTCACCCATGACGAAACCGTCGCGGTCAATATCATAGGGGCGGCTCGCCTTCTTCGGATCATCGGCATATTTGGTCGACAAGGCCTTGCAGGCGTTGAAGCCTGCGATACCGATTTCGCATATGCAGCCCTCGCCGCCGCCCGCGATCATCACGTCTGCATCTCCGGCGCGGATGATGCGGCTGGCGTCGCCGATCGCATGGGCACCGGTCGAGCACGCGGTCACGACCGAGTGGTTCGGCCCCTTAAATCCATGCCGGATAGATACCTGACCCGAGGCCAGATTGATCAGAGCGCCCGGAATAAAGAACGGTGACACTCGACGCGGACCCTTGTCACGGATCAGATTTGCTGTGTTGGCAATCGACCCAAGCCCGCCAATACCCGATCCGATCAGAACGCCCGTGCGCAGACGGTCTTCTTCGTCCTCGGGCAGCCAATTGGCATCCTTGCAGGCCATCTCGGCAGCCGCGATCGAATAGAGGATGAAATCCTCAATCTTGCGCTGCTCTTTCGGTGGCATCCAATCATCGGGATTGAACGTCCCGTCGGTGCCATCTCCGCGCGGCACTTCGCAGGCATAGGTCGTGGTGACCCCGCTTTCCTCAGCGTCGAAATGTGTGATCGGGCCTGCACCGGACTCGCCGTCCAGCAGCCGCGACCATGTTTCCTCAACCCCACTGGCCAAAGGAGTGACCAATCCAAGACCGGTTACGACGACTCTGCGCATGAAGTGCCTCTTGCCTGCTTCCTGTTATGAGAACCGCTCATACCCCGGCCCGGGGTGCGGGGGCAAGAGCAACGGCAGAATCTGGCTCGGTATCCCCAAACCGGAAATCGTTCAAAACTCTGCCATGTAATCTAAAATGCGTGAAAAAGTGAAAACCCGACCGACATCAAGTATATAACGGCCGGGTTTTCTGTTGCGCTATGTTTACTGGAATTCAGCGACCGGCTCATGCGCCGATTTTGCAACTTCCAACGCTTCGGACAAATCAACTGTTTTGCGGAACAGTGCGCGACCAACGATTGCACCTGAAATATTCGATATATAGGCAAGGCGCGAAATATCATCTGCAGTACGGACGACGCCGCTTGCAATGATCGGTGTGCGTGATTTCTCGGCGAGACCCGAGATCAGCCCCAGCTGCGCCTCGACATCTTCCATGTCGCTATCGATGTCAGTGACCAAAATGGCCGCAAATGGTGTATCTGCAAATGCTTCAATGAACGCTTCCGGTGTAAAGGCGCTCTGGCTTCGCCAACCTTCGGTCATCACCTGGCCTTGCCAGACATCAACCGCCAATACGATCTGATCAGGATACAGCTTAGCCAGTTCTTTGACCAATTGAGGGTCCCAGGCCGCCAACGTCCCGATTACGATTCGTCCAGCGCCTTTGTTGATCCAATATTCAACCTGCTCGCGCGTCCGCATGCCACCGGCCAACTGCACGGACATCTCGGACGAACGAATGATCTCTTCAACCAGCTCTGCATTGGTGTCACGTCCTTCGATGGCATCGAAGTCCGTCAGTTGCATCCATGCTGCGCCTGCAGCCGACCAGCTTCGCGCGGTCTCTACCGGATTCACATGCCAGATCATCGCGTCATCCAGACGCCCCTTGTCCAGCGTCACACAGCGACCGTTCTGTAGTTCCATCGTGGGATAAATTCTCATGAGCCTTTTCCTCCGCTCACTCAAATGGCAATACCACGATACCATATCTCCGCCGCCCCTCCCATCTTTTCCCGGGATCGGCAAAGTAAATGCCGTTTGCGGCATCGCTCAAGCATAAGCGTTTCAGACCCGCGTCGGAGGCCCATCTCGGCGAAACAAATGAACCGCCGTGTCAAGATACTCTGCCTCACGCAGCAGCTTGTAGCCCAACTTCTCAGCCAGTCGCTGAGACGTTGCGTGGTCGGCATCAATTAGCGCGACAAGCGGGCCGGGTATGACGCGATCGAACCAGTCATGCGCAGCTTGTGCGGCCTCGCGCCCGTACCCCTGCCCTTGCAATTCTGGGTCCAGAACCCACCCTGCTTCGGGGAAGCCATCAAAATCTTCTCCAAGCTCGCGGTTGCCGAAAAAGAACCCGGCCTGCCCGATCAAAGTGCGATTCGATTGCAGCATCACACCCCATTGACCGAAACCGGTCATCTGCCAGTGGCCAGCGTTGCGCAAGAAGGAATCCCAGGCCTCGCCACGCGTCTTCGGGGTGCCACCGATATGGCGCACAACTTTCGGATCACGCCAGATCTCGGCGAAACGGTTGAAATCCTCGGGGCGCATCGCACACAAGGTCAGACGCGCCGTATTGATCATCGGGATGGATCTTATCATGCCCTTACCCGCTCATTTTTTGCCTCAAGCGCCAGATTGCGAATTCTCAACAGATCAAGGCAAGTGCGAATTACGTCAGGCAAAAAAAAACGGCGCTTCCGTTGCCCGGAAGCGCCGCTTTTGTCTTCGAACGATAAGCTTAGGAAGCTTCGCTGATGAATTTGACCGCGTCGCCAAAGGTCTGGATGGTCTCGGCAGCGTCGTCTGGAATCTCGATGCCGAACTCTTCTTCGAACGCCATTACCAACTCAACGGTGTCCAGGCTGTCTGCGCCCAGATCGTCGATGAACGAGGCGTTTTCAGCAACCTTGTCCTCTTCAACACCCAGGTGCTCAACAACGATCTTCTTTACGCGATCTGCGACGTCGCTCATGTCTATTCCTCATTTCATTTCAGGGCTGTCCGCCCGGTTCTGCCCTTGCCCGTTCGGGATGGACTGGTTTTGCCCTTTCCGGGCGGTTTGGGTCCCGGGTCCCCGGGAAATCAGAGAACCGGCCCTTGGACCGGTTCCTGCGCATATGCGCCGCCTATAGCACAGACAACGCACAAGGCAAACGCTTTCGCATCCGCCCCGAATTGCGATTACAACATGGCCATACCGCCATTCACATGCAAGGTGCTTCCGGTAACATACCCGGCTTCGGGGCTTGCGAGGTACAGAACGGCGGCTGCGATTTCTTGCGGATCGCCCATGCGGCCAGCCGGAACCTTGAGCAGCAGACCTTTCTTTTGCTCATCTGTCAGCTTCTCGGTCATGGCCGTGGTAATAAAGCCCGGAGCGACCGCGTTCACAGTGATGCCGCGGGTTGCCACCTCATGCGCCAACGCCTTGGAAAACCCGATCATCCCTGCTTTAGATGCAGCATAATTCGCTTGTCCCGGGTTCCCGATCGCAGCAACAACGGACGAGACATTCACGATCCGACCCCAGCGCGCTTTCATCATGCCCCGGATCACGCCTTTGCACAGCTTCATCGTGGCAGTCATGTTCACGTCAATCACGCTCTGCCATTCTTCGTCCGACATGCGCATGAACAGGTTGTCGCGCGTGATGCCTGCGTTGTTGACCAGAATGTCCACCGAGCCCATCGCCTCAACCGCCTGTTTCGGCAGAGCCTCGACAGCTTCGGAATCGCTCAGGTTACAAGGCAGGACATGGGCGCGTTCACCGAGGCTCTCGGCCAAGGCTTGCAGAGGCTCCACGCGCGTTCCGGATAGGCCAACTGTGGCACCAGCGTCGTACAGCGCGCGGGCGATATCGCCGCCAATGCCACCCGAAGCGCCAGTGATCAGCGCATTCTTACCTGTCAAATCAAACATCTATGTTTCCTCTCTGGCCGCCGAAATCCGGCGACTGTCCTTTGTTTATGCGCCGGGGTTAACGGCTTTTTGTACATCCTCGGGCGCCCCGACCGCTGTGCAGGCCAGTGCACGATCGATCTTGCGGATCATGCCCGTCAAAGCTTTGCCCGCGCCGATCTCCCACGCCTCAGTCACACCCTGCGCGACCATGTACTGCACACTTTCGCGCCACCGAACCGAGCCGGTGACCTGTTCAACCAGCAACTGACGGATCACATCCGGATCAGTCACAGCCTCGGCGCGCACATTGGCGATCAGCGGCACGGCAGGTGCCTTGATTTCCACAGAAGCCAAAGCCTCCGCCATTACATCTGCCGCAGGCTGCATCAGCGCACAGTGAAATGGAGCACTTACCGGCAACATAATTGCGCGTTTGGCGCCTTTTTCCTTGGCGATCTCGGCTGCGCGCTCAACAGCGGCCTTTGAACCAGACACGACAACCTGCGTTGGATCATTGTCATTGGCAGCCTGACAAACTTCTCCCTGCGCGGCCTCTTCGGCCACCTGACGCACTGCTTCTAGGTCCAGCCCCAGGACTGCGGCCATTGCGCCTTCACCTACCGGTACAGCGCTTTGCATCGCCTGTCCGCGCGTCCGCAACAGCCGTGCGGTATCAGCAACCGACAAAGCACCGGCAGCGGCCAAAGCCGAGTATTCACCCAGCGAGTGTCCCGCCACAAAGGATGCCATCGAAATTGACGCCCCTTCAGCCTCCAGTGCACGCATCGCTGCCATCGATGTCGCCATCAACGCAGGCTGGGCATTTTGCGTCAGCGTCAATTCAGCAATATCGCCTTCCCAGATCAGATCGCTCAGCTTTTCGCCCAAGGCCTCATCGACCTCATCGAAAATGGCGCGCGCGGCGGGATAGGCCTCCGCCAGTGCTTTGCCCATTCCGATGGTCTGGGCACCCTGCCCTGGGAAAACGAATGCGCGTGTCATTGCAACCTCATGGATGACGTTAGATTGCGGCGGGGTGTAAACTGACTGACGACGCTGCACAAGCGTTGCATGCGTTCTGCATCAGGACACCTTGACTGTGCATTTCTCCGCCTTGTGTCCGCACAGCATCCCTTTAACTTACCCGCAACCCAGAAATGCGGAGAGCTAAACAATGCCCCTGACAAATACCCAGTCCAGCTATGGTGGTGTAACCAAAGCATTTCATTGGTTGACTGCACTGCTAATCCTAACGGCTCTGCCACTGGGTTGGTTCGCGAATGAACTGGCCCACGCGATATATGATCCAAACATCCGAACGACCGAGGATGATATCGCCCGCGCCGCCCGGCTATTTTCGTTGCATAAGACCGTGGGGGTCACCGTGTTCTTCGTAGCTATGACACGAATCCTCTGGGCTCTAACCCAAACAAAACCCGGTCTGCTCAACGCCGATAACAAGCCCGAGGCCTTTGCCGCCGAAACCGTGCACTGGTTACTCTACGGCTCGCTGGTATTGGTTCCACTCAGCGGCTGGATCCACCACGCCACCGCCGAAGGCTTTGCCCCAATTCTCTGGCCGTTTGGTCAGAACCTGCCGTTTGTTCCAAAATCGGCATTTCTCGCCGAGCTAACCGCCGCCTTTCATTGGTTATTCATCTTGGTACTGGCCGGATCGCTCTTGCTACATATCGCGGGCGCGTTGAAACACCATGTCGTGGATAGAGACAGCACACTGCGCCGCATGCTGCCGGGTTGGTCCGAGGCGCCACAGCCACCAGCACAGCACCATTCGACCGTACCCGCGTTTGCCGCTTTGGCAATATGGGCTGCGGTGCTCGTCGGCGGCTGGGCCACTGGCGAATTTGACGACCACGGCAAAGCCTCGGTGGACACTGCAGAGCTTGAAGATGTCCAATCAGAGTGGGAGGTTGAGGAAGGCACCCTCTCGATCACGATTTCCCAGTTGGGGAGCCCGGTGACCGGTGAATTCGCCGACTGGACTGCGGCGATTGCGTTCGAGGACCCCACCGAACCGGGACTGGCGGGATCGGTCGATGTGACCATTGCAATCGGATCACTTAGCCTTGGTACGGTCACCGATCAGGCGATGGGTGCGGATTTCTTCGACAGCAAGACATTTCCCACCGCTCAATTCAAAGCTGACCTTTTCAAAACAGAAACAGGTTACGAAGCACGTGGGCCTCTGACGATCCGGGATAAATCGGTTGATGTTGTTCTGCCGTTCTCCCTGGAGATTGCGGACGACGAAGCGACCATGTCCGGCAATCTGGAGCTCAACCGCATGGAATTCAACGTCGGCACATCGCAACCCACTGAAGATTCGTTAGGATTCACTGTCGTTGTCACAGTTGAATTGACGGCAGAGCGCGACCAAGAATGAAAAAACCGCCGGAGAGTTGCCTCCGGCGGTAATAGAGTTCGTCAACGTCGGATTAGTCGGCCTTCTGGGCCTCTACCGAAATGCGAACCTCGACTTCGTCGCTGACGAAGGGTGCAAACTGGCCAAGATCGAACTCGCTGCGCACCAGTGTTGTAGTGGCGTCAAAACCGGCCCAGGGTTTGCCCGCCATTGGGTGTTCGCCCACTTGGTTTAACTTGGCGTCCAGTACGACCGATTTGGTAACACCGTTCATGGTCAGATCGCCCGTAATGTTGGCAGTGTTTTCGCCGGTAACTTCAATACCGGTCGAGGTAAACGTTATCAGATCACCCTCAGTCACGCCGAAGAAATCTTCGGTCATGAAGTGGTCTTCACGCGGCTTCCAGCCCGTGAACATCTCAACAACGGGCATCGACACATTCACGCTTGAAGCAGCAGGATTCTCCTGATCAAACATGATCTCGCCTTCAAAGCCCGAAAACATGCCGTAGGTGGTCGAAAAACCTAGATGGTTGTAGTTGAAGATGACCTGGCTATGGCTTGGATCCAGAGTATATTTTTCAGCGCTGGCAATTGCAGTCGTGGCCGAAACAGCCAGAGCAGCGGCAAGAAGGGTGGATTTCATAACAATCTCCGCAATGGTGTTGTCGCAAACCGGGTGGGTTGCTCACCAACAAAAATGTGCTGCCCAAGGGCAGCACACAAGTTTTTTTGATTCACAGAATCTGTTCCTTTTTGAACAGAATAAAATTCAGGCGAAAATTGTTACGTTTTGGCTGAGTTGACCTTTCAGCGCTGAGCTGACATCCGCCGATTGTAGCGGCAGCTTCATCAGCAGGCTGCCATCCACATCAAACAATTCAACCTGATCATCCGCAAATCTTGCACCGCCCAGCGAGTCGTAGCTGCGGCGCAGAACCGTTTGCGGCCGACCGTTTTCATTTTTCTGCAAAATGCGAACTTCGCGGCGGATCGGATCAAAATAAGCATCTGGGCGTGAATCCATGACCTCGATGGTCAGCAGACTGACGCCAACAATCAGGAACATCATCGATGCGGCCAGTTTGATCGGCCAAACCTCGGCCCCCATGACAGAGCCAGGCATAAGCCACATTGAAAATGCCGAGAGGATCAGAAAAGCACCTACGACACGCATAAGAACCATCCGTGCGCGCCAGTTCGGCGCGAAGGTAATCAGAACGGGAACTGATTTCTCAAATGCTGCGCGAGACGCAGATTGTTCAAAAGTGTTTGTGTTCATGACGGCCATTGTCTTGCCCTGTCTAATTTTTCCAAACTGCCGGGTACTCCGGTCTTCATGAACAACCTCGGGGCGAAAAGCGTCAGGAATTGGGCACACCAAAGGAAATTGGGCGACTTCACCAAGGCACCCATCGCAGGGCTTGCCCCGACCGCGCAAACGTGTATACGGGGCCATCCTTCGCAAAGGTTATGAATCGCGCAGCCTCTCGTGGCAGGGTCGCGAAGGACCAATGACCCCGCCTTTGAAATGCGCCTTGATATAAACAGGAGTGCACATGCCACTGTATGAGCATGTAATGATCGCGCGTCAGGATCTGTCCAACGCGCAGGCAGAAAGCCTTGTCGAACATTTCGGCACCGTTCTGGCTGACAACGGCGGCAACGTCGTCGACAGCGAGTACTGGGGCGTTAAGACGATGGCTTATAAGATCAACAAGAACCGCAAAGGCCACTATGCCTTTCTGAAAACCGATGCCCCTTCGGGCGCGGTTCAGGAAATGGAACGCCTGATGCGCTTGCATGACGACGTTATGCGCGTTCTGACCATCAAGGTCGACGAGCACAACGAGGGCCCCTCGGTCCAGATGCAAAAGCGCGATGAGCGCGAAGGCCGCCGCGAGCGCCGCTGATCAACGCCTGACGAAAGGACATAAACCATGGCCGCAAAACCATTTTTCCGCCGCCGCAAGGTCTGCCCGTTCTCGGGTGAGAACGCGCCGAAAATCGACTACAAAGACACCCGTCTGCTGCAGCGCTACATCTCTGAGCGCGGCAAGATCGTACCTTCGCGCATCACCGCCGTTTCGGCGAAAAAGCAGCGTGAACTGGCCCGTGCTATCAAGCGCGCCCGCTTCCTCGCCCTGCTGCCCTACGCCGTGAAGTAAGGAGAGACTGACATGCAAGTTATCCTTCTGGAACGCGTTGCGAAACTGGGTCAGATGGGCGACGTCGTTGACGTCAAGCCCGGCTACGCCCGCAACTTCCTGCTGCCTCAGGGCAAAGCACTGAGCGCATCCGAATCGAACATCGCATCGTTCGAGGCCCAGAAAGCGCAGCTTGAAGCACGCAACCTGGAAACCAAGAAAGAAGCTGAAGCGCTGGCTGAAAAGCTGGACGGTCAGCAGTTCATCGTGATTCGCTCGGCGTCAGATGCCGGCGCTCTGTACGGTTCGGTCACCCCGCGTGACGCCGCAGACGCTGCGACCGACGCAGGCTTCACCGTCGACAAGAAACAGATTGTTCTGATCGCCCCGATCAAAGAACTTGGTCTTCACTCGCTGGCAGTCAAACTGCACCCCGAGGTTGAAGTCGAGATCAAGATGAACGTTGCCCGTTCGGAAGAAGAAGCCGAACTGCAGGCATCGGGTAAATCGATTCAGGAACTGGCTGCTGAAGAAGAAGCCGCCGCTGAATTCGAAATCGCTGAACTCTTTGACGACATCGGCTCGGCCGCGTCGGATGACGATGAGTTGGTCGCCGAAGAAGCTCCGGCTGAAGAAGACGAAGCCAAAGCCTGATCCGGCTGCTTCTACGAATCCAAAGGGCCGCACTTATGTGCGGCCTTTTTTTGTTTTCTTATCGCCACCAGCAAGATTTAGCCCGATTGATCGCCTAGACTTGCGGACCGGCGAAGGTTTCATATCATCGCCCTTCGATATCAGGAGCATATATATGACCCCTCTCCTTCGCCGCAGCGTTTTGACCTTGTTGCTCATTGCGCCACTTGCCGCCTGTGGTGGCCCAAACGCTTCAGGTGGCACCGACACCTCCGACCCGCCCCTCTATCCCAATGAGACGCCGGAACTGCGTGCCTCGATCAACAAATGGGCCGATCACTATGAGCTTCCACGAGAGTTGGTGCACAAACTTGCCATCCGCGAAAGCACACATCGCCCCTGGGCGGTGAACCGCCCCTACTATGGGCTGCTGCAAATCCTGCCTGCGACCGCGCGATCTATGGGCTATGCTGGTAATGCCCAGGGATTGCTGGACGCAGACACAAATCTGGAATTTGCAGGTAAATACCTACGCGGTGCCTGGCTATTGTCGGACGGCGATCAACAGCGCGCTATTTTTCTCTATGCGAAAGGGTACTACCCCGAAGCTAAGAAGAGGGGTATGCTAGTTGAAACTGGTCTAGTTTCCGCCACAAAATAGACGTTATTAATGCGCATTCACCTCGTAAAGTATGCGCATAACCACTCAAACACCCGATAAACTTCGGAATGGGCACCACAAATCTGACATTGACCTAAGCAAAGGACGCCATAAAGATGTGCACCAATGGCACATTTCCCTTTAAAAGGCAGACATTTCCCCTAGCTTCTTGTCATGATGTGGGAAATGTGGTGTCCTTGTTGACGTCAGGGAAGACAGTATCTTTTTTCCTGGAAAAAGGGATCCGCCCGCTCACTCGGGTTTAGCTGGTCGTTGCCGTATGGATATTGTTGATCTCAGCACCCTTCCAGAACAGGATACTCGGTATGACGAGTTCCTGCGCCAAGTCTGTGACAAATACGAAATGGACCATGCCGCTTATGCTGGCATGAACCCTGCCGCAGGAACCATCCACGGCCATGTGACCTATAGCGATGACTGGAAAGCTCATTATCAAGAACAAGGTCTGCATCTGATCGATCCGACGTTGCACATGAGTCAACGTAGCATCGCGCCCGTAGATTGGAGTCGTCTTGAACGGGGCAAAGATTTCCAGCGCGTTTTTCGTGATGCACATGATTTTGGCATTCCAGATCAGGGCATTACGATTCCTGTGCGCGGGCCGTACGGAGATATCGGCCTGCTCAGCGCCGTGCGTGAATGCAGCCGGGAAGAGTGGAAGAAACTGGTGCCCAACGTGATAAGTGACCTGCAATCTTTGGCCGTACACATTCATGACAACGTCATGACGTCGGATTCAATCAGCCGAATGCTATACCACCCGACCCTCTCCAGCCGCGAGTTGGAGATTTTGCAATGGGCGGCAGCAGGCAAATCACAGCAGGATATCGGCGATATTCTGTCGATTTCGCACCGTACGGTTGAGGTGCACTTGCGCTCTTCTCGCGAAAAGCTTAATGCACTGACGACTCCGCAGGCCGTCGGTCGCGCCATCGGAATCGGCTTAATCTACCCAGGATAAAGCCAAATCTTGCCAAAATTGGGCTAAAAAAAGCCGATATTACGGGAAACCCCCAATAGATTCGCTGTGGAAACCGAGTAACGTCTTATCCACAGACAGATCACTCGAAGGGGGTTAACATGATTTTGGTAGTTGATGGGCTGAACAGACATCTGTTCACCGAAGTTCTCGACGATATGTTCGAATTGCGCGCTCGGGTTTTTGGCGGGCGACTTGGTTGGGACGTTAACATCGAAGATGGGAAAGAAATCGATCAATTCGATCATCTGGATCCTGCATATGTAATCGGTCTCGACGATGAGGGGAACGTCGTGGCCGCAGTACGTGCACTCCAAACCACCGGCCCGCACATGCTTTCAGATGTGTTCTCGGATATCTTATGCGGCGAAGCACCAATGCGCAGCGCGACCATGTGGGAATCGACCCGCTTCTGTGTCGATACGCAGCGTTTGACTCGAGGAAAAGAGAAAAACTCAGTCTCATATGCGACCTGTGAGTTGATGATTGGATCACTGGAATATTGCCGCAGCGCGGGTATTCAAGACATCATCACCGTCATCGACCCGGTCATGAACCGCGTTCTCAAACGCTCGAACTGTGCGCCCTACGATTATGTTGGCGAAACAGTACCGATGGGCAAAGTGCCGGCGATGGCAGCCTTGTTGGATTGCTCCGAAGAAAGGATTTCGGGCCTTCGAGAATTTGCTGAAATCCACCACGATGTCTTTATCGAAGAAGAAAAGGCATTGGAGTTCTTTGAGGCAAAAAAGGCAGCGGCTGCCAACCCGGCAAACCGCGACCACAAGCCGCTCACCGATCTTGAGAAGTACTTTGTCGAACAGATGAGTGCGGCCAAGACCGAAGTGGAAAGACAGGCAGTGCTGAAACTGATCGAAGCGCTGACCGATACATTCACCCCAGAGCAAAAGACCGCTCTGTTACAGACCCCCCGTGCTTTTGCTCATGAGGCCTGACCCCCTCACCTCATAGTACAAAGCCACCCATGCGGAGCCGTCTAATTTCCAGACGGCTCCGCTTTTTTTGTGGCCCCTGGCTGGGGGGGAGGAAGAGGATTATTCCTCTTCCAGTGCCTCAACGGCTTTTTGCAGGTCGTCTTTGCCGACTTCTTTGTCTGCGACCTGAGCCAGCTCGACGATGTAGTCGACAACCTTGTCTTCAAAGATCGGCGCGCGCAATTGCTGCTGCATCTGAGCGTTCTGCTGCACGAACTCAAAGAACTGACGTTCCTGACCTGGGTACTGACGTGCCTGGTTCATGATCGCCTGAGTCATCTCGGCATCGGTGACTTCAACCTCGGCTTTCTGGCCCAGTTCAGCCAGCAACAGGCCCAGACGCACGCGGCGCTCGGCCAGCTTGTTGTGCTCGTCGGTCGGCTCGATCGGATCATGATCGTGGCCTTCAACTTCAGGGTTCTCTTCGTGCCATAGCTGATGTGCGATCTGTTTGGCTTCGGCTTCCACCAATGAGGGCGGCAGGTCGAACGAAACTTTCTCATCCAGCACGTCCAATAGCGCGCGCTTCATAACCGCACGCGATGCGCCTGCGTATTCGGCTTCCAGGCGTTCACCAATCTGTTCTTTCAGTGCAGCCAGATCGTCGGCGCCGAATTTCTTGGCCAGTTCGTCGTCAACCTCGGCAGCAACCGGTTCCTTCACCTCTTTGATGGTGCAGGTGAATACGGCGTCTTTACCGGCCAGATGCTCGGCACCGTATTCTTCAGGGAAGGTAACATTCACGTCTTTCTCTTCCTCGGCTTTTACGCCAACCAGCTGCTCTTCAAAGCCAGGGATGAAGCTGTTCGAACCCAGAACCAGCGGGTAATCTTCAGCCGAACCACCTTCGAACTCTTCGCCGTCAACCTTGCCAACAAAGTCGAAAACGATCTGGTCGCCATCCTTGGCTTTGGAACCCTTGCGGCGCGCTTTGAAGTTCTGGGCGGTTTCGGCCAGGTTGTTCAGCGCTTCTTCCACGGCTGCATCATCAGCTTTGACAACCAGCTTCTCCAGCTCGACCGATTTCAGGTCAACCTCTGGAATTTCGGGTAGTGCTTCGTAGGACATAGCAACTTCTACGTCATCGCCTTCTTTCCAGTCCTCGTTGGTCATCTTGACCTCGGGCTGCAGTGCAGGACGCTCGCCGCTGTCCTCAAAGTGCTTATTCATCGCACCGTCGATGGTTTCCTGCATCGCTTCGCCAAGCAGACGCTGGCCAAACTGCTTCTTCAGCAGTGCCATCGGCACCTTACCTTTACGGAAGCCCTTCATCTCGACTTCGGGCTGCGCTTCGGTCAGCTTTTCGTTGACCTTGTTGTCCAGCTCGGCTGCGGTCACAACGATGTTGTACCCGCGTTTCAGACCTTCATTCAGCGTCTCGGTAACCTGCATTATGGTAGTCCCCATAGGATTCGGGGCGCGCAAAACGGGCGCGCCGGGCAAATTTGACGCCTTCTATTTGCCCAGCCGCTCGCGTGCAAGAGGCAAAGGCCTTTTCAGCCCCGTTTTGCCCATATCACAGACGAAAAAACGCCCCGGCGCAGGCCGGAGCGTCTGATCATTGCTGAGTTAAGAGCTCAGAACTTCCAGCGGGCGCCCAACACCCAGGCTTCGTTGTTGTCGAACGAAGCGCCATCTTCAAAGTCGTGATTGCGGTATTTCAGGTAGGCATCTGTATTGATGCTGTCGATACGCTGAACGACAGCGATGCCCCAAGCGTCTGTGCTGGACCCGTCATCCACGAAGTCCGAACCCGAATAGTAGTCGATCCCGATACCGGTTTTGCCCCAGGAGACCCACTGATCTTCATACGCGATCTTCCCATAGAAGTAGTTCGGATCAGACGCACCGTCCGCATCATTATCGCGCGTGCCAGCAGCGATGGTGAAACTCAACCCACTCTGCAGCAGAACGGACGCGGAACCGATCGTATCCTTGCGATCCCCTGATCCATCGTCAGCCGAACGAACCGAGTAAGCAATGGCTGCAGCGAACTCGACCCCGCCACCGAAGGTGTTGTTGTATCTGAGGCCAACATCATAATAGTCATCGTCATCGCCGCTGGACAGGATGTTCTGACCATATGCCAGCCCAGCGGTGAATCCACTGAACTCGGGTGTATCATAACGAACACGGCCACGACGCGCACCGTCAAAGTTGCTGCTGGAATCGCCTACGGTGATATCGCTTAGGAAACCGTCAGTCCCACGATAGAAAAAACCGCCGTTCTCGTCATTAGTGAAAGAATACAGCGCGGTCCCGACATAGGACAGGTCCACTTCGGCGGCACCGTCCGCTACCATGCTGCCCTGACCAGCGGAGAATTTACCCCAGTCACCCGCCAGAGCGAAATCTACATGCCGGATGTCTTCGCGAGTCCAACCGCTGAAATCAGTGCCTAGCTGGTTCCACTCGCTTGAATTCGGAAGTCCCAATCCGGTTTCCAACCGGAATGTGAAATCGTTATTGCCAAAAGGCTGTAACAGCTCAAGTCCGACCCGGCTGTTCGAAAGGTCGTTGTCCAGCACGCGGGTCTCGGTGTCTTCTCCGTCATCGACCGAAATCAACGCAGGGTGCAACTGTCCGTATAGCAACACATAACCACCTGTGTTGTTTTCATATTTAAGTTCGGCGGCGGCAGGTATTGCGGTTGTTGCGGCAAAAGCTGCTGCTAAGGAAGTCAGTTTATAATTCACTGTCATGTCATTCACCGTAGATGGTTCTTTAAGTTTGATACTGCCCAAATGCTCATCGGTTCCTGCATTTCCAATGATACCCGGCTCAAGTTCAGCATTCATTGCTTTATCGTCACAGGTATCTGTGTCGAAGGCAAGAATTCTGCATTAATTTCAATTCATTGATCGAGTCCCAGAAGCGACTCTAATAACCACGCAAGAAAATTGTGACGCCGATCGTTGCATACTGCAAACAGCCGCTATGCGACTGGCGGGACGCAACGGCATAAATTCGCCGCTTTGGGCTGTGATCGGCCATTAACCGCCGATCGATTTATACTTCAATCTGTTGCAATACGGCGGGCAACTGCTCGGCTAAATCTTCGGCGATCAAGCCTGGCCCAAAGATCCGAGCGCATTCAACATGCAGCCAGGCCGCCGTTTCTGCCGCTTGCATTGGCTCGAACCCTCGCGCAAGCAATCCAGTGATGAAGCCAGCCAACGTATCGCCCGATCCGGCTGTTGCGAGCCAGGGGGCCGCCCGGTTGTAATGTGCAGAATTGACCGAGCACCGCCCGTCCAGCGTGGCAATGACCGTGTCAGGCCCTTTCACCAGTACACAACATCCAGCTCGCACCGCCGCCTCACGAGCCGCATCAACCTTAGAGAATGCCGGGCCCTTGGCGGGCACTTCATTCAGCTTTTCTGCGATATCCGGGAACAAACGCGCGAACTCTCCTGTATGCGGCGTCAGCACGCATCTTTCATGCAGCAGTTCTAATAGTGCCCCCGGTTCTTCGGCAAACGCTGACAAGGCATCCGCATCCAACACAGTCGGCCGCGCTGCGCTTAGTACAACCGGCACCAATTCCCGAGATCGCGTTTCCCCCAGGCCCGGTCCAAGGCACAATGCGTTAAACCGCTCATCCTGCAGAGTTTCAAGTAAGTCCCCTGCCCCATCAACCCGCTTCAGCATCAGAGCGGTGATCTGGCTCGCGATCTCCATTTGCGCGGCAGGTGGCGCACCCAGTGTCACCAACCCCGCCCCTATCCGCAGCGCCGCTCGGGCTGCCAAACGTGCGGCCCCGGTTTTGCGGACGCCGCCCGACAGGACAAGCGCATGACCGTGCGAGTACTTATGGCTGTGCTCACTTTTGTTGAGATGAGTGCCAGATGGCGCTTCGACAGAAGTTGCTGCCTCAATCTCTCCCTCATCCCGATTCAATCCGATATCTTTCACGACCAGCCGACCGCAATAAGATGAACCCTCGCTCAGAACATGCCCAAGCTTTCGCGCGTGGAATGAAACGGTCAGGGCGGACCGTGCGCAACGGCGACCATGCTGTGCAAAGGCGCCCCCAATAATTTTGCCTGAATCCGAACAGAGACCTGAAGGCAGATCAATTGCGACTGTTCGTGGTGGTACGATATCGGTTCCACGACCTTGCCTGCGCATTTCCCATGCGTCTTCCGCATCATCATGCGCCCATAGGTATTCCCACAAAACCGGATCTTCGATTGGTCGCGTCAATCCGGTGCCAAACAATGCATCAATGGAAAGGTCAGGATGCTGAATTTCAGCCTTACCAAAATCAGCCACGCCAAGCGTCCTTCCTTCCCACCGTTCATAGTTCACGCGCGCATCCGGTGGCAATTTGGCAGGGTCACCATAGAGCAACACTTCGACTTGCCACCCCTGCCCTTGCAGCAACCGCGCGACCACAAAGCCGTCTCCGCCATTGTTGCCCGGGCCACTTAATATCACCGCGCGACCTCCGGAATTCGCTAAGTATGGCCATTCCTCAAAAATCGCGGCCACAACGCCTTGTCCTGCGCGCTCCATCAACTCAAGACCCGTCGCCTGCCCAAGACCAATCGCGGTGGTCTCGATGAGGCGCATTTGCGCAGCGGTCAGCAGTTTCGTCATCTCTGGCCCCTCAGGCGATTCAAATTTGATTACTTTTTGTGCACAGCGATCAAAATTTGATCCAATTATAGCTTTCACTGTCTCTGGCAGCCTGCAACACAGCAATCAGATTGCCGCCCAATCTTAGACGTGATCAGTGCCTTCAAGACAACCATGCAAGGTGAGCCGGAATGAAAAAGATCGAAGCGATCATCAAGCCGTTCAAGCTGGACGAAGTGAAAGAAGCGCTGCAGGACGTGGGCGTACAGGGCCTCAGCGTGATCGAAGTCAAGGGCTTTGGCCGTCAGAAAGGTCACACCGAGCTCTATCGCGGCGCTGAATACGTGGTCGACTTTCTGCCCAAGGTAAAGGTCGAGGTGGTGCTGGACGACGATCAGGCTGACGCCGCCATCGAAGCCATCGTTGGCGCAGCCAAGACAGACAAGATCGGCGACGGCAAAATCTTTGTCTCGCCCGTTGAACAAGCTATCCGCATCCGCACCGGTGAAACCGGCTCGGACGCGCTGTAACCGACTAAACTCAAATCAGAGGAATAGAGAGTATGAGCAAGGACGCAGTTCTTCAGCTGATCCGGGATGAGGACGCCGAATATGTCGACATCCGCTTTACCGACCCGCGCGGCAAGCTTCAGCACGTAACCATCATGTCCGATCAGGTCGACGAAGACTTTCTGGAAGAAGGCTTCATGTTCGACGGATCGTCCATCGCAGGCTGGAAGTCGATCGAAGCATCCGACATGAAGCTGATGCCCGATACTGACAGCGCATATGTCGATCCGTTCTATGCGGAAAAGACCATCTGCCTGCACTGCTCGGTTGTCGAGCCCGACACCGGCGAAGCCTATGAGCGTGACCCGCGCGGCACCGCGCAAAAAGCCGAAGCCTACCTGAAGGCGTCCGGTATCGGTGATGTGGCCTATATGGGCCCTGAGGCCGAATTCTTCCTGTTCGACGATGTTCGTTTCTCTAACAGTATCAACAAGGTATCTTACGAAGTTGATGCAACTGATGCATCGTGGAACACTGACACAGAATACGAGATGGGCAACATGGGCCATCGTCCCGGGGTCAAAGGCGGTTACTTCCCCGTGAACCCGGTGGACGAGAGCCAGGATCTGCGTTCCGAGATGCTCAGCACCATGAAGCGTCTGGGTATGAAGGTCGACAAACACCACCACGAAGTCGCCTCGTGCCAGCACGAGCTTGGTCTGATCTTTGACAGCCTGACCAAACAGGCCGACGAGCTGCAGAAGTACAAATACGTGATCCACAACGTCGCCCACGCCTACGGCAAATCGGCCACCTTCATGCCGAAGCCCATCGCAGGTGATAACGGCACCGGCATGCACGTGAACATGTCGATCTGGAAAGACGGCAAGCCGCTCTTTGCAGGCGACAAATATGCTGATCTGTCGGATGAGGCGCTGTGGTTCATCGGTGGCGTTCTGAAGCACGCCAAAACGCTGAACGCCTTCACCAACCCGGCGACCAACAGCTACAAGCGACTGATCCCGGGCTTCGAGGCCCCTGTTCTGCGCGCCTACTCGGCCCGCAACCGCTCTGGCTGTGTGCGTATTCCGTGGACCGAAAGCCCGAAAGCCAAGCGCGTCGAGGCTCGGTTCCCCGATCCCGCCGCAAACCCCTACCTGGCGTTTGCTGCGCTGCTGATGGCCGGTCTGGACGGCATTAAGAACAAGATCGATCCGGGCGAAGCCATGGACAAGAACCTGTACGATTTGCCCGCCGAGGAACTGGCCGACATCCCGACCGTTTGCGGATCGCTGCGTGAGGCTCTGGAAGCTCTGGCATCCGATCACGATTTCCTGCTGCAAGGCGACGTGTTCACAAAAGATCAAATCGACGGCTACATCGAATTGAAGATGGAAGAGGTCGAAACCTACGAGCACACGCCGCACCCGGTTGAGTACGGCATGTACTACAGCTGCTGATCCAATAGCATATCGGACTGTTATAAGGGCGCCCTTCGGGGCGCCCTTGTTTCGTTTGGCGCGATCTTCCAAACTCGTTGAACCAGCACCAAAGGAGGAACGCGCATGCCCGTCGATGCTTCACCTTTTTCAGAGTTCGCAAATCTCGTGACCTCAGAAGCCGAACTCGAACAGATTTGCGGGCACCCCCTGCCTCAGATCATCGACAAAGAACTTCCGGCGCTGGATCAGATGTGCCGTGACTTTATCGCAACCTCACCTTTCTGCCTCATCGCGTCGGCGAACCCGTCCGGCTATCTAGATATTTCTCCACGCGGGGACCCGGCAGGGTTTACATTCATCATTTCTGACACACTGATCGCCCTGCCCGACCGCCCCGGAAACAAGCGCGTAGATACCTTTCACAACGTTCTGAAGGACCCGCGCGTTAGTTTGATCTTCTTCGTCCCCGGAAAAATGGAAACGCTGCGACTTCGCGGCACCGCAAGGATTTGTGCGGATTCTGAACTGCTTTCTACCATGGATGTTGGAGGTCATGCCCCCAAACTGGCCTTGTTGATCCATGTCGAAACCATCTTTGCGCACTGCCCCAAATGCATCATCCGTTCAAACCTGTGGCAGCCAGAGGAATGGCCGGATTCTTCGCATCTGCCCAATATGAACGCGATGATGGTCAAGCATGCCAAGATCGATAAAACTCCGGACGAGTGGTTCGAAACCCTGAAAACCACAGGTGAACTTGATCTGTATTAAACCGCTTTGCCAGACAGCGATCAAAGCTTAGGCTGAAGTAGTTATTCTGCAATCGGATTTCCTTCATGCTTAGAATTTGCACCAGCGTTGCTATCGCTATTCTCATGCCCTCGATGGCGTTCACGGCCCCATGCGGCAATACCGGTAGCGGATTTGAGGCTTGGAAAGCCGACTTCGCCAAAACGGCCAAGCGTGCTGGGGTGAAAAAGAAAGGCCTGCAGGCATTGGCGCAGACCCAATACGCGACCCGCACCATTGCAGCTGATCGCAATCAAAAAAGCTTCAAATACTCGCTGGACAAGTTCATGAAAATTCGCGGAGCGGATACCATCGTCGCTCAGGGACGTAAGCGTAAGGCGCGCAACCCGCAATTCTATGCTGCTCTGGAGCGCCAATACGGCGTGCCCGCGGGTGTTCTGATTGCCATCCACGGCATGGAAACCGGCTTCGGTAACTTCATGGGCGACAGCCAGGTTGTTTCCGCAATCACAACATTGGCCTATGATTGTCGCCGATCCGAGTTCTTTATCCCGCATGCCATTGGTGCGCTAAAATTGGTCGATCAAGGCAGCGTCACGATGGCGACAAAAGGGGCAAAACATGGCGAGCTGGGTCATACGCAATTTTTGCCTGGCAATGCTTTGACCTATGGCGTGGACGCAACCGGTGATGGTCGGGTCGATTTCTACAACATGACCGACGCCCTTGCCTCAACTGCAAATTTCTTACGTAAGAAAGGGTGGAAGCCAGGACGTGGCTACCAATCCGGCGAGCCGAATTTTGCGGTTATCCAACAGTGGAATGCCGCCACTGTTTATCAGCAATCCATCGCTATTATGGCTGCTCGAATCGACGGTTGAGTCGAGCAACTTATCTGGCCCGGCAGATCCGATTTCAGCCACATTCTCGCCACATATATTAAAGAAAACCGCGTTTTTCTTGGTTTCCAAAGTGTAATCAATGATGGAAATCTCTGACTTTTTTGCATTTTCGTCAAAATTTGCACCATTTCGGTTGCTACATTGTTGTGAAGATTATTACGGCAAAGGAACATGCTGTGACTTCGAAGCATATGTACCACGGCGGTCTCCAATTCGACGGCTCTGCGGATGGCGCACTTGAACGCGTTTGCGATGTCGTATCCACCACACTCGCGGATTATGGCCATCTGGTTGAGCGCAAGACGCTTCTCAGCGCGTCCGAGGCAAGCATCGTCTGCAGCCAGTATCTTGTGCGGTTGACCCTTGATTCAGAATCCAAGGCAGTTGAACACAGCCACCATGAACGGATGGACAAAACTGCGGGTCTCAGAACTAAGGCGCGTCGTGTCGTAGCCCCCCCAGACAACCGGTTGACGATTACAATTTGTCCGGTTTCAAAGCTGCTTGATGATAGCGAAATATCAGAGCTGATGCTGGTTGTGATGCTTTACCGCATGGTCGATATCTGCACGACACGTCGGGTTGAATGGTTATCGCCCAAAACAGTGCTGACGATTGAACAATTCATGAGCGCGTTCGACTCGATCAGCCCCCGCAATTCCCGAAATCGTAAACAGATTTTCGAAGCGATCAGCGGTCCATTTGCCGGGCTCGACTTGCCCGATTCCAATCCAGAGCAACTGGAAACCAAAACCCGGAGCAAGCCGCGCCCAATAAAGCTGAGCGATGACCAACTCCTCAGTATTGCGTTTCGCACTGAAACCGATCCGTCGCCGTCGGCAAACCTTTCTCAGGACAGCGCTGAGGAAACCGATCGCCCAAGCGATATCCTTAGGCTGACTAGTTGGGGCATGACAGGCGCGATTGCCAGCATATCTGCCCCGGTTGCCGTTTCCTTGGCGGCTGTCAATCTGATCCGCGGTGAGGACTTTCGCCTCAACACTCAGGTGTTGGCATTTACAACCGCGATTTTCGGCCTGAACCTTACAAATGCTTTTGGCGAGGTCGCAAACGCCCTAGGCATGTAACCAAACGACCCAAGACCCTCCTTGGAAGCCCCGCCATCAGGCGGGGTTTTCCAGTTCTAAGATCTGCTCTGCCATCATCACGTATGTGTGGATGGCAAATACCACCGCGCCTGTTTGTGGTAGACGCAAGAGAGTTTGTCGTTCGCTGCGCAGATACCGGGCGGTGTTTTCGTTCTGTGGCGCACGTCTTTGCGCCATACTGCGTGGCTGGAACAGTTCAGCGTCATGATACCAAAGCGCATTAAACCGCCACAGCGGGCGGTTCGGTTGAATCCCATCAAATAAACGCTGAACCCTACGTGCTATGTTTGCGTCGTAGACATCCACGGGTTCATGAATTCCGGTCAGTGGGCGCATGAATTTTTCGGATAACATCCAGCTTGCAGGAAAGCACAGGATCGCGCCTGTCAGTACATGCTCATCACCGTGCTTCTGCAATATGCAGAAATCTTCCTGTACCAATTGGCAAAGCGTTTCCAACGGGTGGTCCCTATCAATTTCGATTTTGATCCCATCTGGCCTAACAACTTGATCGGAAGCATCCGGGTAGGCTTGCCTGAGAACCAATTCAAGCAACTCCTGCGCGGGCTTCGATGCTTCGGGGCTCTGGGCCAGAACATCTAACGTCCGCTCTTCTAACAAATCTGTCCGCCGTTGCATTTGAGCCGCAAAGGCATCGTCCTGGTGCAACCAGTTGTTAGGATCAGCCGGCTTGATCCCAGGTAGCGGGTTTGGGGCAAGCGGATTGTGGGGGATGGAATGCTGCAATATCTCCGTCATGACTGAGGCATAGCATCCCAAACTGGCTTTGCCGGTCAAAAAGCGACTTCTAGACAGTCGCAAACTTTCGAGACGTATCGTCTTTGGCTTTGCAGGCTGGGCTGGCAAGCAGAAAGGCCCGCCCGTGAACACACCCTATCGCGACACCCGTAAGATTGATCCCACCAGGGGCACCACTCTCGGCGATGGAACCCCAAATGACAATGATCGGATCGAAATCGGACCGACACAGCTGGCCTTTGATGAATGGACGGCCGCAGGGCTGAGCCTGCCCAATCTCGAACGGATGCGGGAATACCGCTGGTCGCGATTAACCCAAGCCATTGTGAAACGTGGCTGGGGTGGTGTCTTGTTGTTTGACCCCCTCAACATTCGCTACGCGACCGACAGCACCAATATGCAGCTTTGGAACACTCACAATCCGTTCCGGGCGGTGTTGGTTTGCGCAGATGGCTATATGGTCATCTGGGACTACAAAAACTCTCCTTTCCTGTCGAAGTTCAACCCGCTGGTGCGCGAGCAACGCTCGGGTGCGGATCTGTTCTACTTCGACCGGGGCGACAAAATCGATATCGCGGCGGATGTGTTCTCGAACGAAGTGCGCGTGTTGATCGAGGAACATGGCGGCGGAAATAAGCGACTTGGTGTAGACAAGATCATGTTGCACGGCCTACGCGCGCTCGAGGCGCAAGGGTTTCAAGTTATGGAAGGGGAAGAGCTCACCGAGAAAACCCGCGCTGTTAAAGGCCCCGACGAAATCCTCGCCATGCGCTGTGCCAGCCACGCCTGTGAAACCGCCGTCGCTGAAATGGAGCGGTTCGCACGTGCCAATGTCGGGGATGGTAAGACGTCGGAGGATGACATCTGGGCCGTTTTACATGCTGAAAATATTCGACGCGGAGGCGAGTGGATCGAAACTCGGCTTCTGGCTTCAGGCCAGCGTACCAATCCATGGTTTCAGGAATGTGGCCCACGTATCACGAGACAGAACGAGATCATCGCATTCGATACCGACCTGATTGGATCATACGGCATTTGCATCGACATTTCGCGCACATGGTGGATCGGCGATCAAAAGCCACGGCCTGACATGATTTATGCAATGCAGCACGCGCACGAGCATATCATGACCAATATGGAAATGCTGAAACCGGGTGTCATGATCCCAGAACTGACCGCAAATGCACACCGGCTGGACGACAAATTCCAGGCACAGAAATATGGTTGCCTGATGCATGGCGTGGGATTGTGCGATGAATGGCCTTTGGTGGCTTATCCAGACAAGGCGGTGGAAGGGGCCTATGACTACCCGCTTGAACCAGGAATGGTGCTGTGCGTCGAAGCGGCAGTTGGTGAGGTAGGTGGCGACTTCTCAATCAAGCTGGAAGATCAGGTGCTGATTACAGAAGACGGCTACGAAAACCTGACCAAGTATCCGTTCGACGCACAGTTGATGGGCGCAAACTAAGCGCTATTTCGACCAGTGAGATCGCCTGACGTTACCGTGCCAATCCTCGGGCGCGGTGATGATCTGTGTTTCCTGGGGCAAGGTTCTCAGTGGCCAGTTTTGCCCAAGCGCGAAACCGATTGCGCCCGTCAGCAGGATCGCAATCAGTACTCCGGGACGAATTGCCGGACTCAGAGGTACAGGTGTCGAATGTGCCATTTTGGCCTCCACAGAGAGTCATTGGAATGACTATTAGTTGGGAGGCGACAGCAAATAAGTAAAATGAATATTTTTACGGCAATCCATCACCAATCTTGATTTATCAGGCTCTTTGACGAAAATTGTACAAAGAACTTGGTGCCCAGATAAGATCACTTCCCGATCTCTCACCTTCCCGTGACGCGCCTGACACAAGGGTTGAGCCGCCCGCCCTCAGCGCACAGTATTGTCGAAACCTGACAACCTAGGAATAATCATGCCCACCGAACGCATTACCTTTGCCGGTCACGACGGCAGCCAACTGGCCGCGCGCCTGGATTTGCCAGACGGGCCGGTTCTGGCGACGGCGTTATTTGCACATTGCTTTACCTGCTCGAAAGACATTCCGGCAGCACGGCGAATTTCGGCGCGCCTGGCGGCGATGGGCATCGCGGTCCTGCGGTTCGACTTTACCGGCCTTGGTCACTCGGACGGCGAATTCGCCAATACGACATTCACCTCGAATGTCGAGGACCTGATCAAAGCCGCAGAATACCTTGCGGGCCGTAATATGGCACCGTCGCTTCTGATCGGCCATTCGCTTGGTGGCGCTGCCGTACTGCGAGCACGTGCAGGAATTCCGTCAATCAAAGCCGTGGTAACGCTCGGCGCACCCGCCGACCCCGGCCATGTGTCCCACCATTTCGAGACCGCCTTGCCCGAAATCGAATCTCAAGGCAGCGCCGAAGTGTCGTTGGGAGGGCGTCCGTTCCTCATTGGCAGGGCGTTTGTTGAAGATATTTCGGCGACCGCGCTCACTCCGGCCATTGCTGATCTGAAAGCTGCCTTGCTGATCCTGCACGCACCACGCGACAGCACGGTCAGTATTGACAATGCCAGCACCATCTTCATGGCGGCAAAACATCCCAAAAGCTTTGTTACACTGGATGATGCCGACCACCTGATCACGCGTGCACAGGATGCGGATTATGCGGCTGATGTCATCACCGCCTGGGTTTCCCGCTATGTCAAGCTGTGCCCTCCGGCCCCGCCACCTGGGGCACCGGAAGGTGTCGTCCGCGTGACCGAGGCAGACCCGTCGGGTTTTCTGCAGGACATTCAGTCAGGCCCGCGTCATCACGCGGTCGCGGACGAGCCCGCATCTTATGGTGGTTCGGATCGGGGCATGTCACCTTACGGGTTCGTGTCGTCCGGGTTGGGGGCATGCACCTCGATGACCATTCGCATGTATGCCCGCCGCAAGCGCTGGCCGCTGACTGGTATCACGGTCGATGTCTGTCATGATAAAGTTCACGCGCAGGATGCCGGGCTTGCCAGCGAAGGCAAGGTCGATCAGTTTCGTCGTAAAATTCGGCTGGAGGGCCCGCTGGACACGGATCAGAAGGCCAAGCTGCTGGAGATTGCCGACAAATGTCCTGTTCACCGAACTCTTGAAGGCTCGGCCCATATCACGACTGAACTTCTGCAGTAAAATGCGGTTGGATCAGGGCGCTTTCCAATCTGTCGAGTGCGTCTCTCGGCGTCTGGTAGCGCCAATACCGCGCTTGACCCCACCAACAACCGAGATCGAATAGACGCATCCCCTCTGATCGAACGAAATCTCCATAAAGGCGTCGCGGATATCCTTTCCAAACGGTCCGCGTGGATGAGCGGCAAATCCAAAGTCGCCCATATCATCTTCGATCTCGTCGATAATATCTTCGGGAATGGCCCTGGCATTCAGGTTTATGCGAAACGGGTTCGGCAGACCGATATTGGGCACAATCAGGATACCGCAGAACGCGGCTGCAATGGCTCTTAGCTGTTCTTCAGTCAGCATCGTCGACTCCTTTTGGCAAAGGTCGAGCGGGCTGTGACATTCGATGCGGTTGTTATTACGGAACTTCTAAATCAAGCCCACCCAATTTGCACTCTATCACGGATTTGCAATTCGCATAATCTGTGGGGCCTAACGTACCAATCCCCGATCGGGTCGGGGCAGACCAATCTGCCCCGAGTTCTTCAGCGACGTCTTGGCGACGGCCGATGGATCGGCGGCCGCGCCGCGGGGGGGCGCGCCACTGGCGGATGCGGGCGCGAAGGTGGTTTGGCGACTGGAGGTTTGGGCCGTTGCGGTGGGTTCGGGCGCACCGGGCGGTCAGGCCTGTCGGGTCTGTCGGGCCGATTGATATCCACGTCCACGTCTACATCGTGATCGTGGTAATAGTCATTCCACAGCATCGAATCGTAGAATGGGTCATAGCCGACGCCATACCCTACCCCGACCGTTACGCCATCGCAGGCAGACAAAGTAATGGTTGCTGCACCAAGTCCCAGTGCCAGAACGGACCGTTTTATCACTTTGCGAGTCATCCGAGCCTCCTTACTGCAAAGACCGGAACGACACGAAAACGGCGTTCAAGGCATCAACATAAGACGGGTCGGCCCCGTCCCGCAGGATCGCAACCCCGATGGCCACACGGTCACGCGGCAGGTCGATCACGGTGGCGGTAAAGTTAACACCCCGCCCATCCCTATTGCCAGTCCCGCGAATGACATGGGCGGGCCGCCCACCAATCCTTGTATCACTGGTACTGGTCACGGTCGGGTCTTTGACGAGGAATTTGTCGATATCCTCAAGATACCGCACCCCGCCCTGAATGCTTGAAACCCGTGATGGTGAGACGAAGCCCATCCAGACATTATCGTCGGTGACCGGTCTGATCCCCATGACGCGCGAAACCGCACGGGCATCGCCCAGATTGGTATCCTCGATTTCACGCGGGCCACCGGTGCGCAATGTCCAGAAGTCGGGAACCTCAAAGCGGAACAGGGCGCGCCCTTCATCGGTGTAGGTCACCGGTGTGTCGGCTTGCACAGGCGTTACAGCCAACCAAGTCACGGCACTTGCAGCAAGCGCCAAGCTTAACAAAATACGCATATCTCAATAACCTGATCAGTTTTCTGATGTCAGGTTGCCCATGCAGTTTGACTTTGTCCAGTATCCTGTTCTGCAGACAATAAAAAACCCGCGTCCGGAAAGCTCCGAACGCGGGTGTGTCTTGCGCAAGTGCGCGCTATCAGGTGCGTGCGTCGCCCAGCAGCTTCCACAGGCCAGGGATCAGCAGAGCGGCCAGCGCCAGCTTGATCGCATCACCCAGCAGGAAGGGTGTCAGACCCCATTCCAGGATCGGCTTGTCCCAGCCATACAGCTGACCCAACCACAGCAGTCCCGGCACGTAGATCAGCACGTTGGCCAGTACCAGCGCTAGCGCCAGCTTGCCGACCGAGCGGTCCCAGCCGCGCGCGGCCAGTGCGCCCAGCAGAATGGTCGCCATCAGGTAACCGACAAGATAGCCACCGGTGCCACCCATCATGTAGGTCAGGCCGAATTTTTCGGCCGAGGAACCCGCAAACACGTCAAAGCCCAGAGCGCCAACCAGCAGGTATCCCAGCATCGTGATCAGGCCAAGGCGCGCGCCATAAGCGGTGCCGATGGTCAGAACGGCGAATGTGCCCATGGTGATCGGAACCGGCCACATCGGCACTTTGATTTTGGCAGCAACAGCCAGAGCAACGATACCCAGGGCAACCAGAGCCACCTGCTTGACGCGCAGCGCCATCCCCTCACGCGGGCCAAAAGCATTGGCCAATACGTTTGCGTTCATCTCATATCTCCACATTCGGACTTATTTGCAACTGCAGCAATGCCCGTTCCGAAGCGTTGCTGCAAGATGATTACGCTATCGCAGCGCGTATTTGGTCTCCATTTCATAGGATTTTCGCGGTCCGGTCACTTTCCAACGGACAGTCCAGCGTGGCCATCCCGAGAAATCATATACTGCATCATAGCTGTCTGGCGGGCAATCGTGGTGGTCCTCGGCGCGGGGCTGACCTAGCTGGAGTGCGTGAAAAAACCGGTCATCGTCGAAGTGAATGGCAATCTGATCCCCAGCATCACGCCAAAGGTATCGACGCGTTCCCGTCATTGCAGGCTGCCCCGGGATGCGCAGCGTGACCGTCTCGTCATACACCAACCCCAGCGCATCTTGCTGCAACTCTGCTTGACCATCCGCATGAATGATCTGGCCCGCACGCTCATCCCGGATGAGGCGTGTCAGGCTCCAAACCCCTTGGAAATCCGCGATATTCCTGGGTAGGTTCACTTCACAAAGGTTCCGTCAGTCGTATTGCCTGCGTCATCTACAAACCGGATCGTATCTCCGCTTTGCGCGACATCGTAGCAAGCCCAGATATCAGATGGCGGCCAGACCGAACAATATCGATCCTCACGCACAGCCCAGCGCCCCGCACTAGGGCGACCGGAAAAGTACTGCGTGTGCATGCTGTCATCGAAGGTCTGGCTGATACCTTCACCGTAGTCGAGTTTCTTGCCCACAAGCTCCATCAGGATTTCATCCCCTGTCAGCCGCCGAAACTCCTCAGCGGATAAAATTCCCGGCCAAAGCAACAAAATCAGGGCAAACCGTCTCATCCCAGCACTCGCGCCTTGTTCCTTGGTCAATGCGCGGCTAAACCCCGCGCCAACGCCTCATCCCAATCACAAAAAGGTGCTGCCGCCAATGATTCCCCGCTATTCCCGCCCCGAGATGGTCGCCATCTGGTCGCCCGAGAGCAAGTTCCGCATCTGGTACGAGATCGAGGCCCATGCCTGCGACGCAATGGCCGATCTGGGCGTGATCCCGCGTGAAAACGCCGAGGCGGTGTGGAAAGCCAAGGACGTCGAATTCGACGTTGCCCGCATCGACGAGATCGAAGCCGTTACCAAGCACGACGTCATCGCCTTCCTGACCCACCTGGCCGAACATGTAGGCAGCGAAGAGGCCCGTTTCGTGCATCAGGGCATGACTTCCTCCGACGTGTTGGACACCTGCCTTAACGTGCAGCTCACCCGTGCCGCTGACATCCTGATCGCTGATCTCGAAGGTCTGCTGGCCGCCCTCAAGCGCCGCGCTATCGAGCACAAGAACACGATCCGCATCGGTCGCAGCCACGGTATTCACGCAGAGCCCACTACCATGGGTCTGACCTTCGCGCGTTTCTATGCCGAGATGGACCGCAACCTGTCCCGTATGCGCGACGCCCGCGCGGAAATCGCCACCGGCGCGATCAGCGGCGCGGTTGGAACCTTCGCGAATGTCGACCCGCAGGTTGAAGAGCATGTGTGCGACAAACTGGGTCTGGTGCCCGAGCCGATCAGCACGCAGGTCATCCCGCGCGACCGTCACGCGGCCTTCTTTGCCACACTGGGCGTGATCGCCAGCAGCATCGAAAACATCGCCATCGAAATCCGCCACATGCAGCGGACCGAAGTGCTGGAGGGGGCCGAGTTTTTCTCGATGGGCCAAAAGGGCTCGTCGGCCATGCCGCACAAGAAGAACCCGGTGCTGACCGAAAATCTGACCGGTCTGGCCCGTATGGTGCGTGCTGCCGTGGTCCCGGCGATGGAGAACGTGGCGCTGTGGCATGAGCGCGATATCTCGCACTCCTCGGTCGAACGCATGATCGGGCCGGACGCCACCATCACTCTGGATTTTGCCCTTGCCCGCCTGACAGGGGTGATCGACAAGATGCTGATCTTCCCCGAGAACATGCTTGAAAACATGAACAAGTTCCCTGGTCTTGTGATGAGCCAGCGGGTTCTTCTGGCGCTGACACAGGCAGGGGTCAGCCGCGAGGATGCCTATGCCATGGTTCAGCGCAACGCGCTGAAGGTCTGGGAGCATCGTACCGATTTCAAAGAGGAACTGCTGGCCGATGCTGATGTAACCGCCGCGCTGAGCCCGGAAGAGATCGAAGAGAAATTCGACCTCGGCTACCACACCAAACACGTTGATACGATTTTCGCGCGCGTGTTCGGCGAATAAACCCGGACCGGATTTAGGCAAGGCCCGGCCTGTTTGTTCAGGCCGGGCCTTGTTTCTTTGCCAGATTGGCAAAACTCGGGTAATCTGCTGGCATCTTTTCCGCGAAAGGAAAACACGATGCTAAGAATTGCTCTATGTGCAATTGCTTTGATTTGCGCAGGCACCGCCGGGCTTGCTTGCAGCGGTCATGCAAAGCAAACCCAGTCCTGTGCGGAAGGCACGACATGGGACAGCGAAAGCCAAAGCTGCATGAAAATCGTCAATAGCTGACATTTTTTTTCCTGCTTGTGAATAAAAGCGATCGGTCAATCGTTAGCTTTTTTGTAGATCACGCTATGATTGTAACAAGTCACTTTGACAACGGAGTAGGAACATGCGTCTCGTACTAGCCTCGGCCATCGCTCTTCAGGCCTTTACCTTCGCACCCATGGCAATTGCTGCGGGTGGTGGTGATAGCA
The DNA here is from genome assembly GCF_056536485.1 of Ruegeria sp. CL5. Lineage (NCBI taxonomy): Bacteria > Pseudomonadati > Pseudomonadota > Alphaproteobacteria > Rhodobacterales > Roseobacteraceae > Ruegeria > Ruegeria sp. CL5. The sequence goes on along the minus strand of NZ_JBQFPS010000002.1, from coordinate 244,284 downwards.
GCCCACCCAAGCCGACAAATACCACCAAGAAGTGCCTGTTTGGTCGGGTTTACGACGAGTCTGCAGGGCGCTGTGTTAAACCAGACAAATCCAATTTCTCCGACGATCAGTTGTATGACGCCGTGCGTGAGTTGGCCTATGACGGGCAATATGAGAACGCACAGGGCATTCTGCGTATCATGAACCAAGATGACGATCGGGTGCAGACCTATTGGGGCTTCACCTATCGCAAAATGGGTGAATTGGAACTGGCCAACACCTTCTATCAGAAAGCCATCGAAACCAACCCTGATAACATCCTCGCCCGTAGCTATATGGGTCAGGGCTTTGTCGCCGAAGGAAAGACCGAACTGGCCATAGCGCAATGGCGCGAGATCAAGGCGCGCGGCGGCGAAGGTACTTGGGCCGAAGCATCGCTGCGCGAGGCTATTCGCACCGGGCTGACCTATAGCTACTGAGTTTCAGGGTTTCTTTACCTGAGTCTCGCTAATCTACCTGTAACGCAATATTGGCAATGCAGGCAGATGCAGGATACGAACCTAATGGTACAGATGTCGCCGTGTGCTCAGGCCCCGGCGGCAGACCAAGAGAACGACGCTCCACGTGTCGTGCCTCGCAATCTCAGCAATCGGGAAAAGGCTGCGGTTGTTGTAAGGCTTCTTCTGAACGAAGGCGCGGATATCCCGCTTGAGGAACTGCCTGACCTGCTGCAGGAGCAGTTAACCCATCAACTGGGTCAAATGGGACTGGTTGACCGAGTGACGCTCGCCGCTGTCGCACAGGAGTTTGCCGATGCGCTTGATGGTGTCGGTCTTTCATTCCCACATGGGCTGGCCGGCGCTCTGGATGCCGTGAATGGCAAAATTGCACCGGCCACCGCTGCCCGGTTGCGCAAGGTGGCGGGGGTACGCCAGATCGGTGACCCATGGCAACGCTTGCGCGAGGTATCCGCAGAAGATCTGGCCGAGATGGCCAGAGCGGAAAGCACCGAAGTCGCAGCCGTCATGCTGTCAAAACTAGAAACCGCCAAGGCTGCACAATTGCTGGGCCACCTGCCCGGCCCCACGGCGCGGCGGATAACCTATGCGGTATCGAAAACGACCAACGTGACGCCTGAGGCGGTTGAGCGGATTGGTTGGTCCTTGGCTGCTCAATTGGATCAACGCCCCGAGCCCGCCTTTCGGGATGGACCGGGTGAGCGTGTGGGCGCGATCCTCAACCAGTCCGCTGCGGCGACGCGTGATGGTTTGCTGACCGCGCTGGATGAAGAAGACGCCGATTTTGCCAATACCGTCCGGCAATCGATCTTCATCTTTTCGCACGTGCCCGCCCGAATCCAATCCCGTGATATTCCTGCGATTCTGCGCGGCGTGGACCAACCTGTTCTTGTCACCGCACTTGCCGGGGCCAGCACCGACGAAGACCTTGCAACGGTCGAGTTCTTTTTGGCGAACATGTCCTCTCGCATGGCAGATAATCTGCGTGAAGAAATGGCCGAACGTGGCAAGGTCAAACAATCCGATACCGAGGATGCGATGTCTCAGATCGTCGCCGCCATTCGCGCCCTTCTGGACGAAGGCGCGATTACAATTGTCGAAACGGACGAGGCTGAAGAATAATCTGGCCCGGCGCGGCTACTTGTGATCGCACCATGAGGACTGTATGTCTGAGCGCGCAGTTCACAACACTCAGGTGTCCTTCCCCATGCCCGTCGAAAAGTCGGAACTGAGCCGCTTTGAGCTTGGAAAATACTACATCGCCAACTTGTTTCTGACAGGTGTGATCGGCTGTATGCGCCTGCTACCATACGAGCGCCGTATCGGCGCAATGGGAGCAATTGTTCGCTGGCTTGCGCCTTTGGTCGGTTTCCGGACCCGTGTGCGCCGCAACCTGAAACTCACCTGCCCCGACTTACCCGAGGCCGAGGTCAAACGAATCTGCCGCGCCGTGCCCGACAATGCTGGACGCGCGATCATGGAGCACTTTTCGGCCGATGGTTTCATTGATCGGCAAAGCAAGGCCAAAGTTTCTGGATCGGGTGTCCAGGCGTTTGATACCGCCGTCGCCGAGGGACGTCCGGTGATGATGATCACTGCGCATTTTGGTCATTATCTGGCAGCGCGCGTCGCTTTGCAGGCCCGCAGCGGTCGACCCATCGGCTGCCTTTATCGCCGCATGGCTAACCCGTACTTCAACGACATGTATGTCGAAGCATTCCATCAGACTGGTTCCCCCATGTTCGAACAGGGGCGCCGGGGCATGGTTGAGATGGTCAGGTCGCTCAAAAGCGGAGGTATTATCGCCATCGTATCCGATCTGCATGCGCATGGCGGCGAAGAGTTGACCTTTTTCGGCAAACCCGCCGTGACGTCGGTGCTGAACGCGGAACTTGCGATCAAGTACAAGGCCGTGCTGATCCCCTGCTATGCGGTGCGCCAAACCAATGGGATCGATTTTGACATCGTCCTGCACGACCCGGTCCCTCATACCGATGCCAAAAGCATGACCCAGTTCACCAATGACGATCTGGAGGCGATGGTGCGTCAACATATGGGGCAATGGTTCTGGATTCACCGCCGCTGGAAGGCCTGGCGTGGACTAGGCGTTCAACCCAAAGATATGCCTTGATTATTCGACTCTTGCCGCAGCGACGATCGGACCATGCTCTGTACGTTGGATCAGAACTACCGCCGGTAAATCCGATGACAGCGACGCAGTGAAGCTCTGCGGTGTTTGGCCATCCCAGTGACCGGCCACCTGCCAATTCTCAACCACATTCGCATAATCCAGTTCGTGCCCAGCCAGTTCCCCACGCCGGATTGAGGCGTGACGCATCGGTGAGTACTGCACGACCCGCACATCATAGGTTTCATCTTCCGCCAACTCGACCGGGACAACGTCCACAGTCACGTCGTTAGCCGTACGCGTGGCGCTTACCTCGGCTTGGGGCGCTGCGGTCTGGTGCGCGTCGATCAGCCGTTCCAACTCAAACGACTTTGCACCCACCACGTCCTGCTGACCGTTCACAACCATCTGAGGTGTATAAATCATCGTCCGCCCACCTTCGCGCGCATAGGCTCTCTGACGCTCCGTATGGTCGGGATCGGCATATTCGTCTTTCCACCCAATATAGTCCCAATAGTCCACATGCAGCGCCAGCCCGATCACATCATCCCGCTTGGCCAGTTCATGCATGATCCGGTCCGCGGGCGGGCAGGACGAACACCCTTGCGATGTAAACAGCTCGACAACAACCGGATCATCCTGAGCGTCTGCTGAAACGGCAAGAAAAAGCGAAACAAACGCGGTCACGGCGGCTGATCTATACATTATCTCTCTCAGTTTTCGCGGAGTGCTCAACTGGTTTAGATCGAAACTGAAAAAACTGCCAATCAAGGTTTCTTGAGACCGAAACCTTCAATCTTCGGCAAAATGTGTGCAATGGTATACAACTTTATATGTATGAGACCCGTTGCACCTTGAAACAACGCGTGCCGTGATGCAGATAAGCCATAGCGAACTCCAGTATCCAAATCATTCGAGAGGGAGGCCAAAGATGCCCATCAAGGTCGGACAGGACACAGCCCAAACACGCCGCAGTCTGAACGTGAATGGTAAATCCATTTCCTATTACTCGATTCCAGCTGCTCAAGAAGCAGGCCTGGGTGATTTCTCGAACCTGCCTGCCGCGCTGAAAGTGGTGTTGGAAAACATGCTGCGGTTCGAGGATGACGGGTTCTCGGTGTCCGTTGATGACATCAAGGCCTTCGCCGAATGGGGCGCGAATGGCGGCAAGAATCCGCGAGAGATTGCCTACCGCCCTGCCCGCGTGCTGATGCAGGACTTCACCGGCGTTCCGGCGGTGGTTGATCTGGCCGCAATGCGTGATGGCATCAAGGCGCTGGGTGGTGACGCCCAGAAAATTAACCCGCTGAACCCGGTTGATCTGGTCATCGACCACTCGGTCATGATCGACGAGTTCGGGAACCCTCGCGCGTTTCAGATGAACGTAGACCGCGAGTATGAGCGCAATATGGAGCGTTACCAGTTCCTCAAGTGGGGTCAGGGTGCGTTTAATAACTTCCGCGTTGTGCCCCCGGGCACCGGCATTTGCCATCAGGTGAACCTTGAATATCTGGCCCAGACCGTCTGGACCGACACGGACCAGAGCGGAGAAGAAGTCGCCTATCCCGACACGCTGGTCGGCACTGACAGTCATACCACCATGGTCAACGGCATGGCCGTTCTCGGTTGGGGTGTTGGCGGGATCGAGGCCGAGGCCGCGATGCTGGGTCAGCCGATCTCGATGCTGATCCCCGAGGTCGTGGGCTTTGAACTGACAGGTTCGATGGTTGAAGGCACAACCGGTACTGACCTTGTTCTGAAGGTCGTTGAGATGCTGCGCGAGAAAGGTGTGGTCGGTAAATTCGTCGAGTTCTACGGTGAAGGACTGGACCGGCTGCCACTGGCTGACCGTGCCACCATCGCCAACATGGCCCCCGAATACGGCGCGACCTGTGGATTCTTCCCCATCGACGGCGAAACCCTGCGTTACATGCGCAATACCGGGCGCGATGAGGATCGCTTGGCATTGGTCGAAGCCTATGCCAAGGAAAACGGGTTCTGGAGGGATGAAAATTACAGCCCGATCTACACCGACACCCTGTCACTGGACATGGGCACGATCGTTCCCGCGATCTCGGGCCCGAAACGTCCGCAGGATTATGTTGCCCTGACCGATGCCAAAGCCGCTTTCACCAAGGAAATGGCCGAGAGCTTCAAGCGCCCGATGGGCAAACAGGTCGAAGTCAAAGGTGAAGAATATGGAATGGAGTCTGGCAAGGTCGTAATCGCCTCGATCACCTCCTGCACCAATACGTCGAACCCCTATGTCATGATTGGCGCTGGTCTGGTGGCGAAGAAAGCGCATGAGCTGGGCCTGAATCGTCAGCCTTGGGTCAAAACCTCTCTGGCCCCTGGGTCGCAAGTGGTGTCCGAGTATCTTGAGGCCGCTGGCCTGCAGGAACATCTGGACGCGATCGGCTTTAACCTTGTCGGCTATGGCTGCACCACCTGTATCGGTAACTCTGGACCGATCCAGAAAGAAATCAGCGAAGCGATTGCCGAGGGCGATCTGGTCGCGACTTCGGTTCTGTCCGGAAACCGGAACTTTGAAGGCCGAATCTCGCCTGATGTCCGCGCCAACTATCTGGCCTCACCGCCGCTGGTTGTCGTTTACGCACTGGCGGGCACCATGGATATCGACCTGACATCCGAGCCAATCGGCAAGGACAAGGACGGTAACGATGCCTTCATGAAAGACCTCTGGCCGAGCCAAAAGGAAATCTCCGATCTGGTGCAGGAAACCGTGACGCGCGAGGCATTCCAGTCGAAATATGCCGACGTTTTCAAAGGCGACGAGAAATGGCAGTCGGTTGAGACCACCGATGCAGAAACCTACGACTGGCCACCTGCTTCGACCTACATCCAGAACCCGCCCTATTTCCAGGGCATGGGACATGAACCCGGCACAATCTCGAATATCGACGGGGCGAAGGTTCTGGCCGTTCTGGGTGATATGGTCACCACCGACCACATCTCACCCGCTGGGTCCTTTGCGACAACAACTCCGGCTGGTAAGTACCTGATTGAACGTCAGGTTCAGCCGCGCGAGTTCAATTCCTACGGGTCGCGCCGTGGCAACCACGAGGTCATGATGCGCGGCACCTTCGCCAATATCCGCATCAAAAACGAGATGCTGGACGGCGTCGAAGGTGGCTATACAAAAGGACCCGATGGCGAGCAGACGTCGATCTATGACGCCTCGATGGCCTATCAGGCCGATGGCACGCCGCTGGTTGTCTTTGGCGGCGAACAATATGGTGCGGGATCTTCTCGTGACTGGGCGGCCAAAGGGACCGCTTTGCTGGGCGTCAAAGCCGTGATCGCTGAGAGCTTTGAGCGTATCCACCGCTCGAACCTCGTCGGAATGGGTGTGATCCCGTTCGAGTTCACAGGCGGCGATAACCGCAAGTCGCTGGGTCTGAAAGGCGATGAAACCGTCTCAATCCATGGGTTGGACTCGGTTGAACCGCTACAAGAGGTGCCCTGCACAATCGTCTATGGCGATGGGACCGAGAAGACCATCACTCTGAAGTGCCGCATCGATACCGCGCCCGAGATCGAGTACATCGAAAACGGCGGCGTGCTGCAATATGTATTGCGCAACCTCGCAAAATCTTCGTAACGCAATAGCTTACAACCCAATCTTGACCCCCGGCCCAGCGCCGGGGGTTTTGTTTTCTGGCCATTCATTCAAAAATCTGAAACTGTTGGGCGAAAGCACATCTGGAACCCAATCACTATGAAAAAACCTAACGCCTTGCTGGTTTGCTCGCTCAGCGTCATCTCGGTGATAGGGATATGGGGCGTGATCGATATCCAAAGCCTGGTGACTTGGGCCAACGGCATCGTGCAGCAAACCTTCCACAGCCGTGGCTGGTTCGTGATGCTTGCGGCCTCGGGCATGTTGATCGGGTGTTTGGTTCTGGCATTTTCGCCCTATGGCAACATTCGTTTGGGCCGGGATGATGAAGAGCCCGAATTCTCGACCGCCACTTGGATCTCAATGCTGTTCTCGGCCGGAATGGGCGTCGGATTGCTGTTCTGGGCCGTCGCCGAGCCACTAACCCATTTCAACTTCATCTCAGGCATGGCCCCCGATTATGTTGCCGCGCAGCAGGCGATGCTGGCGACGAACTTCCACTGGGGCCTGCACGCCTGGGCGATTTACGGCTCCACCGCGCTGACAATCGCTTATTTCAGCTTTCGGCGCGGGACGGGCATGATGGTCAGCGCCCCGATCAAAAGCCTGTTCCCCGGAGAACGCTGGGCCGAGCGTGTCGGTTGGCTGTCGGACTTCATGGCCATCGTCGCAATCGCCATCGGAGTCGGCGGCTCCATGGCCATGGGCGTGTTTCAGGTTGCAGACGGGATCGCGGTTCTAGGTGGCCGGGAAACGGTTGGCGCCCTTCTGATCAGCGTTGTTTTTCTGGCGATGGTCGCAGCCTACATCCCTGCACTGTTGATCGACCTAGGCCAAGGCATGGCACGCTTGTCGAATGCAGCAATGCTGATCGCGATCTGTCTGGTGGCCTACACAGTGGTCCTCGGCCCCACAGAGTATCTGTTGAACACTGTGGTTCAGGGGTTCGGCGATTACCTCACCAATGTCATCCCTCGGGGCTTTCAGACCTTCACGTTCTTTGGCGATGACGTCACCAAATGGTTCAGCGACTGGACCCTGACCTACATGGTCTGGTGGATCGCCTGGGGGCCATTTGTCGGCGTGTTCGTCGCGCGCATCTCTCGCGGTCGCACGATCCGAGAATTCGTGATCGGAGTGCTCTTCGCACCCACACTGTTCTCGATCCTCTGGTTCGGCGCCTTTGGCGGCATCGGTCTGTTTGAGGCGCTCAACGGTGCCGGAGAATTGCTGGCCTATACGCAAACAAACATCGAGCGTGTGACCTTCGCCCTGCTCGACCGTTTGCCCTTGTCGCTGATCACAACACTCGCAACCGTAGCAGCGGCGTTTCTGTTCATCGTAACCAGCGTTGTCAGCGCGGCCTTTGTGCTGGGCACATTCTCGACCGAGGGGGATGAAAATCCGCCACCGCGCGTGCGCCTGATCTGGGGCGCATTACTGGGCCTGTTGAGCGTCGCGATGATCCTGTCGGGCTCGGTGGACTCGGTCAAAGTCCTGATCTCACTTGGAGCGCTGCCCTTTGTGTTCATCTCGGTTCTGCTGATGGTCTGCCTATTCCGAGGGTTACGAGAGGAGGGGCAAATCCATGCTGATCGGTGATCTGACAGATACCCTTATGAATCTGACCACCTTTGCATTCATCGGCGCGATGATCTGGATTTTGGTTCGCAAGTAACCGCTTGAATCCCTGCCGCTTTACCGATTTTCTGCGACTATGGAAAAAGTCGCATTGATAACCGGCGGCGCGCGCGGCATTGGGCGCGCGATCGTCGAAGACCTGGGCCGTGATCACCGCGTCGCGTTTACGTGGCTGTCGAGCGAACCGATGCCAGATCTTTTGGGCGGGGATAAACTGGCCATACGTTCCGACCTGTCCGCGCCAGATCAGCCTGCCAACGTGATCGAACAGGTAGTGCAGCACTTTGGGCGGCTTGATGTGATCGTCAATAACGCCGGTCTGGTGAAAGCTACGCCGAAAGAAGAATTTCAGGCCGAGAACCATCGCGCCATTCTGGACCTTAACCTACTGGCTCCAGCCGCGTTGTTAACCGCCGCGCTTCCGCATCTAAAACGCGATGCCTCAATCGTCAGCATCTCATCAATGAACGCGGTCCTGCCCCCCCGAGACGCAGTGACCTATGGCGCAAGTAAAGCGGCCTTGAACCTGTGGACCCGCGCCATGGCCAAAGAGCTTGGGCCCGAGGGGATACGTGTCAACGCAGTGGCGCCAGGCGCGATTAACATTCCCGAAGCACCTCGGTCAGAGGAACTGACTGCTCTGTTTGTCAACGACACCGCCCTAGGACGCGCGGGAAGGCCCGAGGATATCGCCAAGGCCGTCAGATTCTTAGCCTCAGATGCAGCGTCGTTTATCACCGGCGAGGTGTTAACCGTGACGGGTGGCTATCGCTTATGAGCCCCCCGCGGCTTTCTCAAGCGCCGGGCGGATCGTGCTTTCGATCACCCGCTGCGTAATCGGCCCGGCCCAGCGCAGTATGATCGTGCCCTCGCCGTCGATCACATAAGTCTCGGGCACGCCGTAGACGCCCCAATCCAGCCCCATACGGCCCTGTTCATCCCGTCCGATCCCGGCATAGGGATCACCCAGCTCAGTCAAAAAAGCCTCGGCATTGTCCAACTGGTCTTTGTAGTTGATGCCGTAAACCGGGATACCCTCGTCGGACAAAGCCTGCAGGTTGGGGTGTTCGACGCGGCACGGGGCGCACCAACTGGCCCAGTAGTTGACCAGCTTGACCTCACCATCACGCAGGGTGGCATCGTCGAAACCGGGTTTACCCGCGAATTCTGTCAGAACGACGGGCGGAGCAGGCTGCCCTTCGCGCGCCGAAGGCAAGGCGTTGGGATCGTCGCGGAACATGCCAATGCCAGCAAGCACAGCGAAGGCTCCGAAAATCAGAGGAGGCGCGATCATCAGGGGCGAAAACTTAGCCATTGCGCGACATCCTCTGTTCGACTTTCTCCATCTCAGCCCGCACCTTGCGGCCTCTGATCACGCTGAATCCCACCAGCGCAATCAGAAGCCCGATGGATACAACATAGGACCACAAAACAGTATCGGCATATTTTCCAAGATCAGGGATCATCCGTTCACCCTTTCCCGCGCCATCAGCGCCTTGGTTCGACGGGCTCGGATTTCGGTGCCCGTGCGATAGAAGACCAGCGCGATAAACAGAAGCACAAAGCCGATAATACACAGGAGCAGCGGATAGAAGTAGATGTTGCTAACCTTCTCCTCGGTATCCGTACCTGTGATCGCCCCTGCACGCATCACGGAAGCCCCCTGATGCAACCCCTGATTCCAGAAATTCACCGCATACCGGCTGAGGAATGCAAAGACCGAGCCCACGAGGCAAAGGACCGAGGTCAGATCAGCCGCGGTGTCCGGATCTTCGATCGCCTCCCATAGCGCGACATATCCCAAATAAAACAGGAACAGAATCAGGAACGAGGTCAGGCGCGGATCCCAGGCCCACCATGTACCCCACATGGGTTGACCCCAGATCGCTCCGGTGGCCAATGCGATCAGTGTCATGACGATGCCGATGGGCGCTGCGGCGCGCGCGGCCAGCGCGCTGACATGGTGGCGACGCACCAGCCAGACCAGCGAGGTCGCCAGCATCATGATCCAGCAATTGATCGCCATTAGCGCGGCAGGCACATGCAGGTAGATGATCTTTACGGTCGAGCCTTGCTTGTAGTCATCTGGGGTAAAGAAAAAGCCCCAGATCAATCCTACGACCAGACACACGCCTGCGCCGATCCAGAAGAACGGAAGGACCCGTTCGCTGGTGGCGAGGAACTTGCGCGGGTTGGCGTATTCCCAAAGGGCGTTGGCTTTGGCTGCGATTGTCATGGGCCCTATCTAGTCCGAGTCGGCATGGTTCTCAATTGACCTCAGTCAAGCTTTGTTGCCATCACCTAAGATTGATGCGCAGTACTGCTGCGCTGGCAAAGGGTAAAAGTGCGACCGTAGCGGCGGTAATCCCTGCCAGCATAAGCAGGGGCGTTTGCGTCTCCATCCCCGTCGCACCGCGTCGGGCAACCTCGGCCCCGAAAATCAAAGTCGGCACGTAAAGCGGCAGAACCAGAAGCGAAAGGAGCAAACCGCCCCGTTTCAGACCAACAGTGAGTGCGGCGCCGAAAGTGCCGATAACGCTCATCGCAGGGGTGCCAAGCAACAGTGAGATTACCAGCCACGAAAACCCGGGCACAGGTAGGTTTAGCAACACGCCCAGGAACGGCGCAGCCAGCACCAGCGGCAATCCGGTGGTCAGCCAATGGGCCAGCGCCTTGATGGTCACGACCGATTCCAGCGGCAGCGGTGCGGTGGCAAGCAGATCAAGCGAGCCGTCTTCCCAATCCAGCGCCAGCAGACGGTCCAGCGAAAGCAGGCACGCCAAAAGCGCGCCCAGCCAAAGAACGCCCGGCGCGATGGTCGAAAGCAACGAGGATTGCGGGCCAACCGAGAATGGCACCAGAACGGTGACGATCAGGAAGAAAGCAAGACCGAGGCCAAAGCCACCCCCTGCGCGGAAGGCCAATTTCAGATCACGCAGCAATAAAGCGATCACAGGAAGCCTCCGTCGAAATCGTCGAAGGGTTTGGGTTTTGCCTTGTTGGGGCCAACGTCCAGAACCTCGCCGTCCAATCCAAGATCGATATGGGTCGCGATGAGGGCCGAACCACCCTGCCCCAGATGCGCGCGTACCGCATCCGCGAACATCTGCACGGCGTGACGATCCAGCGAGACCGTCGGCTCATCCAGCATCCAGATTGGACGCCCGGTAACCAGCATTCGCGCCAATCCCAGACGCCGTTTCTGCCCCGCCGAGAGGCTGCCCGCATGACGGTCAGCCAACTCATTCAGCTCAAATGCATCCAGAGCATGCTGGATATCACGGGTGCCAAAGACCGACGCCCAGAAGTTGAGATTTTCGACCACGGTGAGGGTCGGCTTTAACCCGTCAGAATGGGACGCATAAGCGATCTGGTCTTCTGCCCCTTCGATCTGTCCCACCAGCGGCGGCTGCAGGCCCGCAAGCGTACGCAGTAATGTTGTCTTTCCGATCCCATTCGGCCCCCGCAGGATCAGCGCCCTTCCGGCCTCAAGCGAGAAGCTCAGCCCTTCGAGCACGGGAACACCGCCGCGTGCGATAGCCAGATCGGTTACCTTCAAAGTCATGAAGCCCGCTTAGCGGATTGTGCGTGTGGGCAAAAGGTCGGAATTGCCGCAGAGCGGCTGGTTGGATCGCAGTGAGGGGCCGGCCCCTCACACGCCCTGGGATATTTTTAGCCAGATGAAGAACAGATCCTCAGACCGGAATTAGCGCAAGCGCAACGCGGCGGCCTTCGGAAAGTAGCACGTTGTAGGTGCGGCAGGCAGCCGGAGAGTTCATGATTTCGACACCCAGCCCCGCCTCTTCTAGCCTAGTGCGTAGGTCGGTGGGGATGTGGGTCAGGTCTTTGCCCGTACCGATGAACAGAACGTCGACATGTTCGGACAAGGCCAAAAGCGGATCCGCCTCCGAGAATCCTGCCCAAATCGAAGTTCCGGTGGGGCCGGTCAAGACTGCCCCTTTATGAACCTGCCCACCGATCCGAAAGAACCCAGGGCCATAGCCATCGACGGGTTGAGCGTTTGTATATGTGATCTCATTTAAGCGCATGCGGAGGGTTCTAGCCCCAAAGCGGCAGGCCGGACAAGGCCGCTGTTGCGATCACCAGATAGGCTGCGGCGCGGTACAGCCTTTCATGTTCGGGTCGGAACATCCAGCCCCCCAGCCAGTTACCGGCGATGTTGGGGATCGCCAGCGCGAGGCCCAATCCAATGCTTGCCAGCGAAAGACGCTCCATCCCGCTGAGGTATCCAAGGATCAGCAAATCGAAAACAAACAGGAACAGTAGGATCGTCGCGCGGATTATCTCAACCGGCAATGGGCGCGACATGTAGAACAGGATGACAGCTGGTCCCGGTATCCCGGCCACTCCACCGAGCAGCCCCGCTGCCCCGCCAATTGCTACAACCATGCGGCGCCGCACCGTCCCGCGATAGCGCAGACCAAATATCAGTACGACAAGCATCGACAACGAGATCACACTGACCAAATAGCGAAATACTTCGGGTTGCGTACGCGTCAGAAGCCATAAGCCGACCGGCAGGACTAATGCGCATCCGAGTAGAAGGCGCGCCAAATCTCCTTTGTCGACCACAGACCATGCGCGGCGTAGGTTTGGGATGGGACCGAATATGTCCATAACTGTCAGCGCGATGATCGCGCCGAAAGGTCCAAGATAGAGGCTGGCGATGGGCAAGAATATCAGGGCTGTGCCAAAGCCGGAAAAGCCGCGCACGATGCCCCCAATAAAAGCAGCGAAAATGAGTACGGCCAGACCGGTTGGGGTCTGGCCGAAATACTCAGGCATCGATGTTGGCAAATTGGTTGCCCGCCGTATTCGACGGTTTCGACCAGTCGCGTTTGACCCCCAGCCACAGCAGGATGGTCGAGGCCACGAAGACCGACGAATAGGTCCCGACAATCACGCCCCAGATCATCGCGAAGACGAAGCCGCGGATCACATCCCCGCCTAAGACATAGAGTGAAATCAACGCCAGCAGCGTGGTCACCGAGGTCATCACCGTCCGGCTGAGCGTTTCATTGATCGAGATATTCAAAACCTCTTTGAGGTCTTTCTTCTTGTATTTGCGAAGGTTTTCGCGAACGCGGTCAAAGACAACCACGGTGTCATTCAGCGAATAGCCGACAATGGTCAGGAGCGCCGCGATGATGGCCAGGTCAAAGCGAATTTGCAGTTCCGAGAAGATACCAATGGTCAGGATCACGTCATGCACCAGCGCAGCGACCGCACCCAGAGCAAACTGCCATTCGAACCGGAGCCAGATATAGACAAGCACCGCGCCGATGGCCAAGGCGACAGCAATCACTGCGGTCTGGATCAACTCGCCCGAGACCTTGGGGCCCACGGATTCGACCGAAACGAACTGAATGTCCGGCGCTGCAACAGTCAACGCTTCTTCAACGGCGGTCACGATTGCTGCAGACACAGCTTCGGCTCCATCCTGTGCCTGAATACGGATCATCGCGACGTTTTCATCCTCGCCAAATGTCGGATCGAAAATCTCCGTGATGGTCACGTCGCCAAGTTCCAGCGGCGCGATGGCGTCGCGATAGGCGCCCACGTCGATCTCTTGCGCGGATTGCGTGCGGATCGTGGTGCCCCCGCGGAAGTCGATGCCGAAGTTCAGCCCCTGCAGAAGGAACGAGGTAAACGCAATTACCATCATCAGGCCCGAAATACCCAGCCAGATCTTCCAGCGGCTGAAGAAATCGAACGAGGTGTTTTGCGGTACGAGTTTCAGTCTCATGTCAAACCTCGATCGTTTTCGGACGGCGGCGTTCGAACCAGATTACGATCATCAGGCGCGTCACAAAGATCGCGGTGAAGACCGAGGTCAGAATACCCAGACCAAGTGTAATGGAGAACCCGCGTACCGGCCCGCTACCCATGGCAAACAGAATGGTTGCGGTGATGAATGTGGTTACGTTCGCGTCTAGAATGGCCGAAAGCGCCTTTTCATAGCCCAGCTCGATTGCGCGCGCAGGGCCTTTGGCAGATTTCAGTTCCTCGCGAATGCGTTCAAAGATCAGCACATTGGCGTCCACAGCCATACCGACCGTCAGTACGATCCCAGCGATACCTGGAAGGGTCAGCGTCGCACCGATCAAAGAGAGCAGTCCGAAGAGCAAGCCCACATTCAGGATCAGCGCAATATTGGCGAAGATGCCAAACAGGCCATAGCTGAGCGCCATGAACACCAATACTGCGACAAACGCCACAATGGTAGCGACTTTACCCGCATCGATGCTGTCTTGCCCCAGCTCCGGGCCGATGGTGCGCTCTTCAAGAAATTCCAGGCCCGCAGGCAAGGCCCCCGCACGCAGCAGGACCGCCAGATTGGTGCTTTCCTCAACCGTGAAGTTACCGGTGATGATGCCGGAACCGCCAGGAATATGGCTTTGGATTACAGGGGCCGAGATCACCTCATCATCCAAAACAATGGCGAACGGCGCGCCGATATTTTCTAGCGTGTAGTCACCAAACTTGCGGGCACCAGAAGTATTGAAACGGAAGCTGACCGCAGGGCGTCCGTTCTGATCGAATGACGGTTGTGCGTCGACCAGCTCTTCCCCGGTTACCACCGGCGCTGATTCCAAGGTGTAATAAACCCCGTCCTCATCGATCGAAGGAACAACTTCTTCACCCACACCCGCGATGGCGTCAGAATCAGTACCGCGCCCCACCACGGGGTTGAACGTCAGCTGAGCCGTGGTGCCGATAATGTCTTTCAACTCACCTGCGCTACCGATGCCCGGCACCTGTATCAGTATCCGGTCAGCACCTTGGCGTTGGATTGTCGGTTCTCGCGTGCCGACTTCGTCGATGCGGCGACGAATAATCTCAAGCGCCTGACGCACCGTACGGTCATCCGAGGCGAGCTTTTCGGCCTCGGACAATTGTACAACAATGGTATCTCCTTCGGCGCGGGCTTCGATGTCAGTGGCCCCAACCCCGGTCAGTGTTTGCACCTGACGTGCCAGACCGCGCACGACTTCCAACGCGCGCGACATACCTTCGGGCTGACTGATGCGCACGCGAATCTCATCAGGGGCCGAGTCTTGGCGGCGAATGGTGCCTACCGTGGCGCGCTCATCGCGCAACGCATCGCGGATTTCGGGCCACATCGCCTCCATCCGAGATTCGTAGACGTCATCAACCTTAACTTCAGCCAGCAGATGCGCACCGCCGCGCAAATCGAGACCCAGATTGACAAGCGATGAAGGCAGCCAGTTCGGCCATTGCGCCGCCTCTGCCTGCATCTCAGGTGTATCGATGCCAAGCTCAATTGCGGCTTTGGCATCATTCGATTGCTCAACGCGTGTATAGAACGCATTCGGCAGGGCCAACAGTAGGCCGATCACGCAGACCGACCATATTAGGACCCGTTTCCAGGAATCAATTTGCAGCATTACCCTGCCTTTTCAAGGATTTGACGCGCGAAGTTACTTCGCCGGTTCGGTCTTATTCAGAACCTGAGCGATGGTCGATTTGACCACGCGAACCTTCACGCCTTCTGCAATCTCGACCTCAATCTCGTTATCGCCTTCCTTGACTTTGGACACCTTGCCGATCAGCCCACCTTGCGTGACAACCTGATCACCCCTGCGCACAGCTTCGACCATGGCCTGATGTTCCTTCATCTTCTTCTGCTGCGGGCGGATCAGCAGAAAATACATGATCCCGAAAATCAGGATCAGCGGGAGAAACTGGGCGATTGCGCCACCTTCCATGACATATTCCTTTGTTCTGGTAATGCAGAGGGCTCTCTGCAAAGTTGGCGCGAACCTATGCTTTGGTTCAGACGTTTGCAAGCAAACGCATCTGCAATTCACCTATCAAGTGCACAGGATTGATGCGGGACGTTGCAGATATGTTCTAGGCAGCCCCGGCAAGTCGGATATAGTTGTGGCCAGGGGGGCCCAATGATTCAATTAATCCAGACCTTTGGCAAGTTTATTCGCCTAATCCTTTTGACGGTTTCTCTTTGTCTCTTGGCACCACCACTTTGGTCACAGAACGTAATCGGAGAAGAACAAAACACAGAGGATTCTGAAACACAGACCTTTCAGGCTCCGGTTATCGTTGATGGCGATACCCTGTTTCATGTGCGCGGCTCCAGCGCTTTGCCCGCAAACGAGCGGGCGGAGGGTGTTCAGAACAAGATCATAGAAGTAGCCGAATCCTCGGATGCAAAGAAAGTTTCGATAACCTTCGAGGACTCTGAATTCGGGATCCGGATATTTGCCGATGGCATCCAGGTTTCGATCGTGACCGATGCGGATTCCGAACTTGAACAAATGGATCTGAATGTTCTCGGGTTATTGCACGGCCAAGCTATTGAACAGGCGATCGAAAACTACCGCGCCAATCGCACGGAACAAGCACGCGTTTCGGGTGCTATCGAGGCCCTGGCCTGGACGCTCGGCTTCGCGTTATTCGTTGTCATCATTCTCTGGTTACACCGACGCATCAGGCGGCGGACGCTTAAACTGGTTAAACGCTATCTCAAAAACGTCGAAACCGCGACCGCCAAGAGCGTCCAGGCCGAGGCCATAGCGGCATTGATCCGGTATGCCCTGAATTTCGTATTGCTGGTGATCTTTTTCCTTGGCTTCTATTACTATCTCTCCTTCGTTCTGCTGGCCTTTGCCGAAACGCGATACTTTGCGCAATTGCTGCTGACCTACCTGACCGAGCCGGTCCTGCTGATCTTCAAGGGTATCCTCAGCTATTTCCCGAACCTGATCATGCTGGTGCTTATCACCTGGATAACGATGTATATCATCCGGGGAATGCGCGTATTCTTTGACGCAGTCGAAGCGGGATCGTTCGATCTTGGCGATTTCGAGAAACACTGGATTGGCCCCACGTTTAACATTGCCCGGGTTGTTGTGATACTGATCGCACTGGTCTTTGCTGTCCCTTACATTCCCGGATCAGACTCTGCGGCCTTTCAGGGACTGACTATCCTTGTCGGCGCGATGCTTTCGCTGGGCGCGAACTCGGTGGTCTCGAATATGCTGGCGGGGCTTTTCGTGATTTATCGCCGCTCGACTTCGCTCGGGGACCGTATCCAGATCGGAGACCACATCGGAGATGTAGTGCAGATCAAGCTGATGGAGACACATCTGAAGTCGATCAAGAATGAGCTGATCTCGATCCCGAACGCGCAATTGATGAATTCGGACGTGGTGAACTTCTCGAAAAAAACCGATGGCAATGGGTTGCTGCTGCATACAACGGTTGGGATCGGATATGAAGAACCGCCCGAGAAGGTCGAAGCGATGCTGATCGAGGCCGCACATCGTACCAAGAGCATCAAAGCCAAACCCGAACCCTTTGTTTTGTGGACTGCTTTGGCGGATTACGCGATCAATTATCAGATCAACGGATATAGCACACGGGGCAGTATCATCCCGAAGATCCGCTCGGATTTGCATCGCAACATCGTTGCCGTGTTCAACGAAAACAACGTGCAAATCATGACACCTTCGTACATGGCTGATCCGCCCGAGCCGAAGATCCCAGCGGAAGAGTGGGATGGCCATCTGGCACATGAAACGCACGACGAAGCGGATAAGTCGTAACCGGCGCTACACCCTTCCTTTCAGATGGTGCATAAGCGGTTTCAGTGATTCACGCATTTAAGGATCTGAACCATGCACGACATCCGCGCCATTCGCGAAAACCCAGCCGCCTTCGACGCCGCCCTTGCGCGCCGTGGGGACGCGCCGGTGTCGTCAGATCTGCTGAGGTTGGACGAAAGTCGCCGCGCCAAGATTCTGGCAGCCGAGACGGCTCAGGCCGAGCAAAACAAGGCCTCCAAAGAAGTTGGTGCCGCCAAAGGGCGCGGCGATGAGGCTGAATTCGAACGTCTGCGCGCGCTCGTGGCCGAGAAAAAGGCCGAAGTGGCCCAGATGCAGACCGAAGCCAAGGACCTGGACGCTCTGCTGACCGACCAGCTGATCCGTATCGCCAACCTGCCGGCAGAGGATGTGCCCGAAGGTGCGGATGAGAACGACAATGTCGAGATCAGCCGTTGGGGCACTCCGCGCGCATTGGATTTTGCACCGAAAGAGCATTTTGAAATCGAAGCCGTCCAGAGCGGTATGGATTTCGAAACCGCTGCCAAGCTGTCCGGCTCTCGCTTTGTACTGCTCTCGGGCGGCGTCGCGCGCATCCATCGCGCTCTGGCGCAGTTGATGCTGGATACGCATATCAATGAGAATGAATTGACCGAGGTTAACGGCCCGGTTCTGGTTCTCTCGGAAATGATGCAAGGCACTGGCCAGCTACCGAAATTCGGCGAGGACAGCTATCAGACCCGCGAGGGCTGGTGGTTGATCCCAACCTCCGAAGTGTCGCTGACTAACATCGTCAACGACACGATGATCGAGGAAAGCTATCTGCCCCGCCGTTATACCGCGCATTCCCTGTGCTTCCGGTCCGAAGCGGGCTCGGCAGGCAGGGACACGCGCGGGATGCTGCGCCAGCACCAGTTCGAAAAGGTCGAGATGGTCTCGGTCACGCATCCGGACAAATCGGACGACGAGCAAAAACGCATGCTGCGCTGCGCCGAAGGTATTCTGGAAAAACTGGGCATCCCCTATCGCACCGTCATTCTTTGCACGGGCGACATGGGCTTTGGCGCACGTCGCACCTATGACATCGAGGCTTGGCTACCCGGTCAGGACACCTATCGCGAGATCAGTTCGGTTTCGACCTGCGGTGATTTCCAGGCCCGTCGCATGAACGCACGCTTCCGGCCAGAAGCTGGCGGTAAGCCGGAATATGTTCACACCTTGAACGGGTCTGGTCTGGCTGTCGGGCGCTGCCTGATCGCCGTGCTTGAGAATGGCCAAAACGCAGATGGCACGGTGACCCTGCCTGAAGCCTTGGGCCCCTATCTGGGCGGCAAGCTTACGCTACAGATCGACGGTAAACTGGCATAACAAAACCGGCATCGATGATGCCGGTTCCCGATTGACAAGGCGAAGAAGAGTTACTTCTTCGCCTTTTTCTTATTGTTCTTCTTACCAGATTTTTTTTCAGACGTTTTGCCGGACTTTTTGTCAGACTTCTTCTTAGCGTCCTTCTTCTTGTTGTCCTTTTTGGGCTTTTTGTCTTTCTTGCCCTTCTTGGACTTTTCCTTGACCTTTTCCTTGGCTTTGGAAAATGCTGCTTCCATTTCGGATTTCTTCTTCGCAGCCTTCTCAGCCTTGGCTTTGGCCTTTGCCTTTTTCTTCGCCTTGGCCTCGGCAGCGACTCTCTCCGCTGCAAGGCGTTCTTCTGTGGCTTTTCGCTCGGCCTCGGCCTTGTTCGCGGCGGCATTACTTTTTGCAGTTGCCCGACGTACCGCAGATTGCTTTGCTGCTGGCTTTTGCTTGGTTGAGCGGCGTGCTGGTGCACGAGCCGCGGTCTTGGGTTTGGCACCTGCAACAGCCTTCGCCGCTGCGATCAACTTGGCTGCGCGGGCAATACCGACGCGCGGAATACCAAGCATGTCTTCAGGTTTGGCCTTTGCTAAGGCTTCTGCTGTTTTGAAGCCCTTTGAATTCAGCGCCCGCTCCAGCGTTGGCCCTACCCCACTCACGTCGGTAACTGCGGTCATGTCGGTTCCTTTCGTTGTCTCCCCCTGGCAACGTAAATGTTTTGGCATTGACGAAAAAGTAGAGAGATGGACAGCATGTGTAACGTTAACCGCTTTCGGCCAGCCGGTGCTGTTCGGTTCTGTTGGGGAACGGGACAAGGCGCTTGGCTTCCTCATCCCAAAGCTTCAGGTTCAGTGCCGCCACTGCTTCGGGAAATTTGATCCGACGCGGCGTGTATTCCGGGGGTAAGTTATAGTGGCACGCGCGCAGACGATAGGATGGAATGCGCGCATTGAAGTGGTGAATGTCGTGCAAGGTGATGCAAGCTACGGCATTGTCAAACCACCAACCGAAATCCAATGCCGATGATCCTTCCAGTGCTGCTAGCTTGGGGTCCAACTCAGGACGTCGGTCCCAATAGGTGTCTTCGAAATTATGCTGCAGATACACTAGAAACACACCAAGCATGCCCCCGAGCAGAGAAAAGACCAACCAGACTAAAATACCGGTGGCGCCTGCAATCAGGTAAAGCAGCCCAAGAAAAACGATAATTGAGAGGTTATGCAGCAGCACACCCATCACCCCAAACCGAACAGTATTCTTGGGCCAGCGATAGCGAATGAAGTAGGTGAACAAAGCACCAACTGGCACAAGAATGAACGGGTTCCGGTAAAGCCTATAAAACAGACGCGTTTTCCAATCGGCTTCGTTCCATTCGCGCAGCGTCATTGTGTGAATTTCACCTGTCTCGCGATGTTCGAGGTTTCCGATCCCAGCATGGTGCAGATTATGGTTCTGCTTCATCACTTCGAACGGGGCGAAGGTAAATGGCGACAATCCGTGGCCAGCCCATTCGTTTTGCAGACGGGTTTCAAACAGCGAATGGTGACCGCAATCATGCTGCAGCACGTATAGACGGACTGCAGAAAAGGCAAAAACGATCCCTGCCGGAATCATGACATACCACTGGTCCACATACGTGATCGCCAAAGCCAGCGATGCGAAATACACCGCAAATGTTCCGAAATAGCTAAGGGCGGCAAGCGTATTGTCCTGTACCGCGTATTGTCTTGTATATTCTCTCAGATCCATCACGCCCGCTCCCCAGGGTGGTCCGACCAATCTCAAACTCAAATTACGTGCGGCAAACCCGCAATCAAGCAGCACGTGCAAATACAAATGCACGCACTTGAATGCTAGCGCGCGGAAACGGGGCTGTCACGCCCCCTCACTGAAAATGCTGAAAATTAGCGCAGTTACGCGCGTCCCTTGAGATGCTTGGCCAAGGCGCCTGCGTTTTTCTTGCGTCGGCCCTTGTAGGGGTTCTTGTCGCCCTGCCCACGCAAAGTCAGGCGTATCGGGGTGCCCGGCATGTCAAAATCCTCGCGCAACCCATTGACCAGATAGCGGTTGTAGCTTGCGGGCATCTTGTCGGGATGCGAGCACATCACGACGAACCCCGGTGGGCGCGTCTTGGCCTGAGTCATATAACGCAGCTTAATCCGACGACCCTGCGGCGCTGGAGGCGGGTGCTGTTCCAGCATGGCGGTCAGCCAACGGTTCAGCGCTGCGGTCGGCACGCGGCGGTTCCAAACGTCATGAGCACGCAGGATCGCGGCGCGTAAACGCTCCAGCCCCCTACCTGTTTTGGCCGATACCGTGATCAGAGGCGCACCACGCAGTTGTGGCAACAAACGGTCAAACGACTCTTTCAGGTCACGAAGTTTTTCTTGCTTGTTGTCCTCGATGTCCCACTTGTTCACGGCGACGACCACGGCGCGGCCTTCGCGTTCAGCCAGATCGGCGATCCGCAGATCCTGCTGTTCGAACGGGATGGCCGCGTCCAACAGAACCACGACTACTTCGGCAAACTTGACCGCCCTCAGACCATCCGAGACCGAGAGCTTCTCCAACTTCTCCTGCACCTTGGCCTTCTTGCGCATCCCTGCTGTGTCGAAAATCCGCATTGGTGTGCTGTCGCCATCAGGGTCAGCCCAATCGATCCGCAAGCTGATAGCGTCACGGGTAATCCCGGCCTCGGGGCCGGTCAGCAGACGATCTTCCCCGATGATCTTGTTGATCAAAGTGGATTTACCGGCATTTGGCCGCCCAACCACAGCCACCTGCAGAGGTTTATCAGCCGTGATCAAAGGGGCTTCACCCTCGCCATCCTCGTCCAGTTCGATTTCAATTTCGGGGCTGTCGTCCTGTGCCTTTTCCGCTGCCGCATCCGCCAGTGGCATAAGTTGGGCATAGAGATCGGTCATCCCCTCGCCATGCTCGCCAGACAGGCGCACCGGTTCGCCAAGACCAAGGTTGTAAGCCTCAAGCACACCTGCGTCGGCCGCGTTGCCTTCGGCCTTATTGGCGGCAAGGATCACATGCTTGGATTTTTTGCGCAGGATATCAGCAAACATTTCATCGGTCGGCGTAAGCCCTACCCGCGCGTCTATCATGAACAAGCAGACATCAGCCATGTCCACAGCACGCTCGGTCAGTCGCCGCATCCGGCCCTGCAGGCTGTCATCGGTCGCGTCCTCAAGACCCGCCGTATCGATCACGGTAAAGCGCAAATCTCCCAAACGGCCCTCGCCTTCGCGCAAATCACGCGTCACGCCGGGCTGGTCGTCAACCAAAGCCAGACGTTTGCCCACGAGGCGATTGAACAGGGTGGATTTGCCCACATTCGGGCGCCCCACAATGGCGAGGGTCAGCGACATGTTCTCATCTTTCAAGACTCAAGAAGCGCCCTTTAGCGCATCTTGTCGTCAACGGAAAGCGTGCAATTCGCCCTTGGTCGAAACGACATAGAGCGTCTGACCCGCCACAACCGGCGCAGTGGTCGCGCCGCCCGGCACTTCGATCTGATGGACCAACGCGCCGTCAACTGGATTGAAGAAGCGTAGATACCCATCGTTCGAAGCTACAACCAGCCGCCCTCCGGCCATGATCGGGCCGTAGTGAGCAAAGATCGGACCCCGACGGCCCGGCTTGTTCTTGACGAATCCGGGCAGATCGATTGCCCAGACAATCGAGCCATCCGCTGCGTCCAGACGCACCAGCTGGCTGCGATCGCTGATCAGGAAAACACTGTTTCCTGCAGGCCAGACCGTATCAACCGCACCTTCCAGAGCGGTCCAGTTCCGCTCGCCCGAACCGGTATCAAAGGAAACCGTACGACCCGAGTGGTTGCCGATCAGGATCGAATTGCCAGACACCATAGGCCCGGCTGTCACATCTACGATCTGAGCCGCCGCGCGACCCCGGCGACCACCCGCTACAGATGCGTTCCACCGCAAGATGCCTCCCCGGCGAAAAGTCGCAGCGATGTCCCCCGATCCAAACGCAAAGACCGACAGGTCAGAGGCGATGACCGGCGCTGGTGCACCTAAAACGTTACCGACGCTCGGAGTGCCGTCAATTTGCCAGATGATCCGGCCGTCCTTTGTGTTCACCGCCCAGCCGGTCTCGTCCCCGGCTACCAGATATAGAATCCCGCCACTGACCAAAGGCGCGCCGCTGCCGGTTGCATTCAAACGCTTTTGCCACTTTTGAGCGCCTGTTTTAGCATCTAACGCGGTCAAACGACCAAAACCCGATGAGACGTACAGCACACCATCGGCGTAAGCGAGCCCGCCCCCCGTGGCATCGACGTCTTTTTCATTCGGTGGAATCAGATTGGTGCTCCAGGCAACTTGCCCCTGTGGCGTCACCGCCGAAACAGTCGCACCGGAATCGAGCGTATAAATCAAACCACCAGCAACAACCGGGTCTGCAGTAATCCGCTGTTTCCGGCTGTCACCGGAACCAATGTTGGCTGACCAGATACGCTGTGGCGTGGGGTTCAATGCGGCATTTGTAGTGCGGAATGCAGGGGTGCCCGGGCTTTGCGACCAGTTCGCGTTCCGGCTTTGGGCCGGAATGCTAATTGGCTTGGCGCCACGTGTTTCCACGGTTTCGTTGTCATCGGCGGCGCGAATATCCTCACGCTCACCGGGCAGAATAATCTCGGGTTCCTGACATGCGCTCAGCGCAGTCAAGGAAACTGCCGCGGCGACCAATCCAAAGCGTGAGAAATAACGTGTTACCATATTCGACAAACTCGCCTGTGATGTTCCGTTTCGCTGCCGGGTCAACCCTGCTGGGTCGCGACAGGCTCGGGCACACCCCCAAGCGCAATGATCAGTTGGGCTGCGCGTTGCTGTAGATCGGCGCTGGCTTCGGCGTCCTGGCGCAAAGCCTGCAAGCGATCCAACGCAGCCTGTGTACTTCCCTCGGTCACATCAATCAGGGCCAGTTGCTCCTCGGCAAGCAAGCGCAAAGGCGCACCGGGTATCGCAAGCGCCTCGAATTGTTGACGGCGATCTGCGACGGGCATCGTGTCGGCTTGCAACAGCAAAGCCTTGAAACTTGCAATCGCCCGGTAGATTTCTGGCAAATCCCCTTGTGTAGCGATCGCGTTCAGGCTGTTCACAGCATCCTGTTGCGACCCTGCATCGGCCTGCGATGCAGCCAGTAACATATTCAGAACCGCGTCACCTCCCGCAGATGAGGCATCGACCGCTTGCAGGCTGGCTGCGCGTTCATCGGATGCGTTCTGAGACAAAGCAGACAGAATCGCATCACCCAGAGCTTCGGCCTGATTTGTATCGCGCGCCTTACGGTATTCGTTGAATGCCGCGCCACCTACAATGGCAATGACAGCGACAACACCCACCCAACCCCATCGGCGCAATAGCAGGTACATGCGATCGCGGCGCACCTCTTCGGTGACCTCATCAATAAAACTGTCGACGTCGCTCATCCCTGCCCCCAGGCTTAAGTGTCCGGTTTTCTAGCGCCATGTCATACCGCGCCGTTCAGGCCAAGCCAAGTGCTCGAATCCACACATTTGCCCGCATCCGCGTGGCCCTTGCGAAAAAAACTAAACCGAACTATTCAGTTCAGTATGGAAAAGCCGTTTCTATTACCCCATTTCAAGTGATAGAGGCGAAAGCCAGCCGCGCGAACAGATCTGGAGATTGTACCGCATGCGATTGATTTCATTCGTTAACGCTGTTTTGGTTATTATTGCGTTGTATTTTCTTGTATTCGAACGCGACACGCTTTTTGCGTTCGCTGGTCGCGGGGATGAGCCTGCTGAAGCCGTAACTGAGGTTTCGGAATCAGTGCCTGCTCCGGATGCGATAGGTGTTGTCGTGGTGCGTTCGACAGCGCGCGAAATCGGCAGTGCGGTCCAGTTGCGCGGTCAAACCAAGGCAAATCGCCAGGTCGAGGTACTGGCTGAGACGATCTCGACCGTCGTGTCCGAGCCAAAACGCAAAGGCGCATTTGTCGAAGCGGGTGATCTACTGTGTGAGCTGGATCCCGGCACCCGCCCCGCAAGTCTGGCTGAAGCGATGGCTGCAAAGCTTGAAGCCGAAAGCCGTGTACCCGAAGCCGAAGCACGTATCGAAGAGGCTCATGCTCGTCTGGCCGAGGCTGAAATCAATCTGAAAGCAGCGCGCAAGCTGTCTGAAACCGGGTTCGGTTCGGAAACGCGCCGCATCTCGAGCGAGGCCGAAATGAGTACCGCCGAGGCTGGCATCAAATCCGCTGAGGCTGGTCTGGAATCAACGCAAGCGGGCATTGAAGCCGCCACTGCAGCGGTTGCAGCCGCCCAACGCGAGATAGATCGCCTCACTATCGAGGCACCGTTCAAGGGGCTGCTGGAAAGCGATACCGCGGAATTGGGCAGTCTGATGCAGCCCGGTTCGCTGTGTGCAACTGTTATCCAGCTCGACCCAATCAAGTTGGTGGCTTTTGTGCCTGAAACCGAAGTGAACCGGATTATCGTCGGTTCGATGGCGTCTGCACAACTGGTCACAGGCTTGCAGGTCGAAGGGCGCGTCACCTTCCTCAGCCGATCAGCCGACGAAACCACACGTACGTTCGAAGTAGAAATCACCGTTCCCAACCCGGAACTTCTGATCCGTGATGGCCAGACCGCCAATATCCAAATCGCTGCCGAGGGCGTCAAAGCACATCTGCTGCCGCAATCCGCGTTGACCCTGAACAATGAGGGCGAACTTGGTGTACGCACCGTTGTCGCTGAAAACGTTGTCGATTTCGTTCCAATCCGCCTGTTGCGCGACACTGCCGAGGGTGTTTGGGTTGGCGGCCTGCCAGAAACCGCTGATATTATCGTGATCGGTCAGGAATTCGTGACACGCGGCGTAACCGTTGCGCCGACCTACAGGGAAGCATCGCAATGACGGGTATCGTCAGTTGGGCCGCAAGCCGAGCCAGAATGGTTCTGGCTTTCATCGCGATCTCGCTGGTTATCGGCGGATATGCTTATGTAGGGCTGCCGAAAGAGGGTGAGCCGGATATCGATATCCCGATGCTATTTGTATCGGTCCAGTTTCCGGGCATCTCGGCGGAGGATAGCGAGAGCCTACTGATCAAGCCGATGGAAACCGAGATGGCCGATCTCGACGGGCTAGATTCGATGACCGCCACTGCTGCTGAAAGCTACGCGGGCGTTCTGCTGGAATTCGAGTTCGGTTGGGACAAATCCGCCACCATCGCCGATGTGCGCGACGCCATGAACAGCGCTCAGGCCGATTTCCCCGATGGGGCCGAGCAGTATACGATTACCGAGGTCAACTTCTCTGAATTTCCTATCGTCATTGTCAACCTGACTGGTCCAGTCCCCGAGCGCACTATGGCGCGCGTTGCCAAAGACCTGCAGGACGAGCTTGAGGCGTTGGATGCGGTGCTTGAGGCCGGTATCGCCGGAAACCGCGATGAAATGCTTGAGGTCGTGATCGACCCGCTCCGGCTTGAGGCCTACAATGTCACGGCCGCTGAACTGATCAACGTTGTGCAGAACAACAACCAACTGATCGCGGCGGGTGAGGTTGAAACCGAGCAGGGCACGTTCTCGGTCAAGATCCCGTCGTCATTCAAGACCGCGCAGGACGTCTATGGCCTGCCCGTCAAGGTCAATGGCGACCGCGTGGTCACCTTGGGTGAACTGGCCGAGATTAACTATACTTTTGAGGACCGCGCCGGCACGGCCCGGTTCAACGGAGAATCCACCGTCGCGCTGCAGGTCGTCAAGCGCAAGGGCTTCAATCTGATCGACACCGTCGCGCTGATCAAATCCACCGTCGCAGAGGCTCAGACCAATTGGCCTGCCGAGTTGCAGGCCGCGGTTGATGTAGGCACCTCGAACGACCAAAGCCGCATTGTCGATTCGATGGTGCGTCAGCTTGAGGGGTCGGTTCTGACCGCCGTCGCGCTTGTGATGATCGTGGTTCTGGCATCTCTGGGAACGCGCGCCGCGTTGCTGGTGGGCTTTGCGATCCCGACCTCGTTCCTGTTGTGCTTCGCCTTTCTGGCGATGATCGGGGTCACAATCTCGAATATGGTAATGTTCGGCCTGATCCTTGCAGTGGGTATGCTTGTTGATGGTGCCATCGTTGTGGTGGAATATGCCGACAAGCGCATCAAAGAAGGCGTCGGCCCGATGCACGCCTATGTCGAGGCGGCGCAGCGGATGTTCTGGCCGATTGTCTCATCAACCGCCACGACCTTGTGCGCCTTCCTGCCGATGCTGTTCTGGCCCGGTATTCCCGGCGAATTCATGAAGATGCTGCCGATCACGCTGATCTTCGTTCTGTCGGCTTCGCTGATCGTAGCACTGATCTACCTGCCGGTCGTGGGCGGTGTGTCGGGCCGTATGAGCCGCAGCTTTGAACGCAGTTCGAACTGGCTGCGGGCACGCGCGCCGTGGTGGCTGCGGGCGCTACTGGTGCCGCCTTCTCTGTACATGATCTTCCTCGGCGCGATGCAGGTATTGAACCCCAACTACCTGCTGCCCGGTGGTTCATTCGCGGGTGTGCTGTTGTTCCTGTTCGGCGCCTTCGCCGGGTCGGTCACGCTGAGCGCTGCCAAGATCGAACGGACCCCGGATGAACATGTGCATACCACAAAAGAGCACACGCCCTTTGGTTACGTGATCAAGTTCCTGGTCGGCAATCCGGTCATGCCGGTGGTATCAATCGCAGTAGTCTTTGCGGCGGTATTCTGGATCGCGTTCATCCTGTTCCCGCAGAACTCGCGCGGTGTAGAATTCTTCGTCGAGAGCGAACCGGAACAGGCTACAGCCTATGTTCGGGCGCGCGGCAACCTGTCTCTGGCTGAAAAAGACGAGATGGTTCTTCAGGCCGAACGCGTCATCAGTGAACATCCGGCAGTGATCAACGTATTTGCCTTTGCGGGCGAAGGCGGCCTGAATCAGAACAATGGCGGAGCAGAAGCCCCAGCCGACACCATTGGCCGTGTGCAGTTCGAGCTCATTCCTTGGGAAGATCGCCCAATCAGCTCTGAGCAGATTACCGGTTGGTTCTGGGGACCGATTGCTGGTCTGCTCGGCTTTGCAAAGGAGGAAGTTGCAGCCGAATATGACGGCAATTTTGTTCTGGAAGAACTCACCGCAGAGTTAGCAACTCTTCCCGGCTTCATCGTTGATATTCAGGCGCTGGAGCAAGGTCCCGCCTCGGCCAAGCCCGTTCATCTGCGGATCAAGGGCGATAGCTGGGAAGAATTGACCGCGGCCACGCTCACAGCGCGCGAGGCGTTTGATACCACCCCCGGTCTGATCAAGATCGAGGACACCCTGCCCCTACCCGGCATCGACTGGCAGATCGACGTGGACGTGGCCAAGGCGGGCCGGTTCGGCGCTGACGTCGCAACCGTAGGCGCGATGGTACAGCTTGTTACACGCGGTATCCTGCTTGGTGAGATGCGTCCGGATTCGACCGATGAAGAAGTTGAAATCCGTGTCCGCCTGCCCGATCAGGATCGTGTTTTGTCAACGCTGGATACGCTGAAAGTTCGCACCCCGGACGGGTTGGTCCCCTTGTCGAACTTTGTAACCCGCAAACCGGTGGCCAAGCTGGCCGAGATCAATCGCGTGGACCAGCAGCGCTACTACGACGTCAAGGCAGATGTCGAACCGGGGCTGAGCAAGATCGTTACCACTGGCCCGGACGGCGCAGAACTGCGTCTGGCCACAGTGCGAGCGATTGGCGAAGGTTCCACGCCAACCGGCACCACGATCACCAATATGGACGGAGCCGAGTTCGAACTCGTGAAGCTGACGGGCGCCGAGAATGTGGGCGAAGTGCGGGCCGCCATCGAAAGCGGTGACGCTCGGTTTGCCCTGATCAATCCGAATGAACGGATTGCTGTACTGACCGAATGGCTGCAGACCGACCCGTTCGGCCGCACCATCGCGTGGGAGTGGACGGGCGATCAGGAAGATCAGGCTGAAAGCCAGGCCTTCCTGTCAAGCGCGTTTCTGGCTGCTTTGGGCCTGATGTTCGTGATCCTGCTGGCGCAGTTCAACTCATTCTACAACTCGGTTCTGGTTTTGTTGGCGGTGGTTCTGTCTACGACCGGAGTATTGCTGGGGATGATGGTGATGCAGCAACCGTTCTCGATCATCATGACCGGGACTGGGATCGTCGCGCTGGCTGGTATCGTGGTGAACAACAATATTGTTCTGATCGACACCTTTCAGGAATACAGCGGTTACATGTCGCGTATCGATGCCATCGTCCGCACGGCCGAGGCGCGTATCCGTCCGGTTCTGTTGACCACGTTGACGACCATGGCGGGTCTGACCCCGATGATGTTCGGCCTGTCGCTGGATTTCATCGGTGGCGGGTATTCGATCGACAGCCCCACGGCGCTGTGGTGGAAACAGCTAGCGACGGCGGTGGTCTTTGGCCTCGGCACGGCCACGGTGCTGACGCTGATCGTCACGCCTTCATTCCTGGCGCTACGGGTTTGGGTCACAACCTACGCGGTATGGCTGGGTAAGGCGCTGGCGCGCGCCACGGCGGGACGGTCCAGCCAGATCGCGCAGGACATGGCAATCGGCCAAAGCGCGCGAGATGTGCAAGCAGCCGAGATGATCTGGACCGATGAACCGGACCGAGTTGCCCCTGATCAGAGCGCTCTGGACGACCGGCCAGATCATCCACCAACAACCCCACTGAAGGCGGCGGAATAAAAAAAGGCGAGCCCTCGGGCTCGCCTTTTCGTTTCTGGCAGAAGTGTTATTCGACGAATGCGTATTCGCCCAGATCGCACAGGTTCAGACCATAGTCTTCAATCGATTCTCCGTCGCTGAAAACACCGCGGATGTCATAGACACAGGTGGTTAGCCCGTCCGCGATGAGGACGCCCACTTCGTAATCCGCACCCAGATAACCACCCTCAAGCAGATTGCCTTCCCAGCTGCCGGACGAGGCCGGAGAGACGTTGAACTCAACCAGATCATAGCTGGTTTCGTTGATGATCAAGAATTCCAGATCCTCAGCTGCTGCGGAAGTCGCCATCATTAGTGTTGCAGCCAACACCGCCGCCGCTCGCATTTTCATAAGGTTATTCCTTGTCTTTGTTTCGGCCCGCACAGTGTCGCGGCGGCGGGTCCGCGTCAAACGGAAAACCGTATCGCAGCGACCGATTTTCTTTTATACCGATCCGCACAATCATCAGTTGTAAGGGCCGTTGAGCTCAGGCCGCTTGGCTGTCGGATTGCTGACGGCTCCAGAGCTGGGCATATCGCCCCTCATGCCCCAGCAACTCATCATGCGTGCCCTGCTCGATGATCTCACCTCGCTCAAGCACAACAATCCGGTCTGCTTCGGCAATTGTGCTAAGACGATGAGCGATAGTGATCACAGTCCGGCCCTCACCTGCACGTGCTAGAGCGTCCTTGATGTCCTGCTCGGTTTCCGTGTCCAAGGCCGAGGTCGCCTCGTCGAGCAACAAGATCGGCGGGTTTTTCAGAAGCGTTCTGGCGATACCAACGCGTTGTTTTTCACCACCTGATAATTTCAAGCCACGTTCGCCGACCTTGGTGTCATACCCTTCAGGCAAACTGACGATGAAATCGTGAATCTGAGCGGCTTTAGCGGCGGCCTCAACATCCTGCTGGGTCGCCCCTTCGCGCCCATAGGCGATGTTATATCGGATCGTATCATTGAACAGGACCGTATCCTGCGGAACCACCCCGATCGAGGCATGCAGACTCGATTGGCTGACATCGCGCACGTCCTGCCCATCGATCTTCAATGCGCCGCCTGTTACGTCATAGAACCGGAACAGCAGCCGCCCAATGGTGGATTTACCTGAACCTGTCGCCCCGACAATCGCCACGGTCTGCCCGGCAGGCACCGTCAGTGACACACCCTTCAGGATTTCGCGATCCGCTTCATATCCGAAATGAACGTTTTCAAGCGTGACCTCTCCACCATCTACCTTGAGGTTTGGCGCACAAGGTTTGTCTGTCACTTCTGCCGGTTGTTCGAGCAGATCGAACATCTGCCCCATATCCACCAGTGACTGCCGGATTTCGCGGTAAACCGTGCCCAGAAAGTTCAGCGGAACCGTAATCTGGATCATGTATGCGTTGACCATCACGAAGTCGCCCACAGTCAATGATCCTTTTTGCACGCCTATGGCGGCCAGAACCATCACTCCAATCAGACCACAAGTGATCAGGAACGATTGGCCGAAATTCAGGAATGCCAGCGAATAAGCCGTCTTCAGCGCAGCCTGGGCATAGCCTTTCATCGAGACGTCATAGCGTTCTGCTTCGCGCATCTCGGCATTGAAATATTTAACCGTTTCAAAGTTTAGAAGGCTGTCGATGGCGCGCTGATTGGCTTCGGTATCCTGATCATTCATCTCGCGCCGCAACTTCACGCGCCATTCAGTCACCGCAAAGGTGAACCAGATATAAAGCGCGATCGTTACCGCGACGACGACCAGATACCAGACGTCGAACAGCCACAGCAGTATGACCGACACCAGAAGCAGTTCCAGGATCAGTGGCCCAATCGAGAAGAGCAGAAAACGCAAAAGGAATTCAACGCCCTTCACCCCGCGCTCGATAATTCTGCTCAGACCACCCGTGCGCCGCGTCACGTGATAACGCATCGAAAGCTGGTGAATATGCTGAAACGTCTCAAGCGCCAACGCCCGCAACGCCCGTTGACCAACTGGTGCAAACAACGCATCCCGCAATTGCTGGAACCCGACGGTCATCATGCGGGCAACCCCATAGGCAACCGTCAAACCAATCGCACCCAGCGCAATCGGTGGCACGCCCTCACCCGCCAGTCCATCCACTGCGCCCTTATACAGAATCGGTGTATAAACAGCGATCAGCTTGGCCAGCACCAGCATCGCCATCGCCCAAACCACACGGCGTTTGACCCATGGCTCATCTTCAGGCCAAAGATAGGGTGCTACCTTGCGGATTGTGCGCCAGCCTGAACGTTGTTCGTCCGGCTCGGATTGAATCGCGGATGGTTGCCTCATCACGTACCTTAACTGCGGTCAGGGATAGCCCTGGCCCGGTGTTGGGCCAGTGGTCTTTTTTACTCAGGAATAGTGAAAATCTGCCCTGGATAGATCAAGTCAGGATCACGGATCGAGTCCTTGTTGGCCTCAAACAGCTTAACGTACAACACACCATCTCCGAACCTGTCCCGAGAAATCGCCCAAAGTGTATCGCCCTTTTGAACCGTGACGGAGCGGATCGCAGGAGTTCCCGCCGCGGTTTCACCCGCTTCGGTTGTTTCGGCTGCACGCAGAGCCTCGACGGGCTCGCGTTTGAACGGAGTCTCTAGCCGACTGACAACTGTCCCATCCGGAGCAACCTCATCCACGCGTAGGGTGTAAACGCCGGGATCTATACCCTCGACCTCACCACGCCACTGTCCATCCGTTGCAGGCTCGAGGTCAGCAACAAGTTTGTTGTCCAGATACAGGCGCACTGCAGATCCGTCCTGAGCGCGCCCTGTCAACTCCACATCGCCAACGTCTGAATACCCGATCGTGTCCAATGCGATCTGTTCCGGCGGTGTGTCCAGCACGGTGGGCGGTTGCACGAGTTCAACCCCATCTTCGCCCGAGCGCAGGATCGCGACTTGTTGATCAGGCACGTCAACTGTTTCGGACTGTGTTTCAGTCGCGGGCGCAGCCTGGCCTGCGGGCGGCGAAACGGTGCCAGCAACCTCGGGTTCATTTTCTTCGGTCTCGGCTTCGTCGGTTGCTTGCTGATCGTTTGTTTCGGTGACCACCGTCTGCGCCTCAGCAACTTCTTTGACCGGCTCATCGGCAGAAGGCTCTGAATCGACCGGCGAGACCGGCTCTGGCAGCGCTGCGATCAGATAGTCATCTGACCGGCTGCTACTTTCTCCACTCCGGGTTTCAAGAACCAGCCCGCGAGCGTCATCTGCAAATGGGATCGATACGAATTCAGCGAACTGACCGCTTGCATCGACAGTAAAGCGATGAATAGTCTCACCGTCGAGCAGAACTTTGACCTCGGCCCCTGGTTCGGCGCTACCGGACAGCAATCCGTTTCCATCGGGTTCGACAAATATCTGATCCAGCACCGGCGCCGCCAGAACCGGGGTTTCCGGCTCTTCTCTCTCTTGCACCTGCTCTTCTTCGATTACAGCGGCTTGCTCGTTGCTCTCGGCTGGCGTAGCAGGCACAGGTTCGCTGGCTTCTGTCGTCTGTTCTTCCGGCTGGATATCTGCAGGTTCCTCGGCTTCCTGCTTGGCTGTTACGTTTGGTTCGGATGTTTCAACGGATGCTGGCTCGACCAGTTCCTGAGGTCGGTCAAACAGACCTGACAGATATAATCCGCCCGCAACGAGCACCACAACGAGCCCGGCGACCAGACCCCATATGAAGGTACCAGAACCTCCGCTTCCCGATTTGGCGTTCATTCTTATCCTTTCACTCCGCCCGGTACTTGGCCAATTTGGCACACATTCCCAGGAGCGGTTGAGCCAACCTATCAATCCCGCTATCACGGGTCAAAACCCCGAACACAAGAGCAGAGAGTCCAACCCATGTCCCAGAAATCGGTCTGTGTGTATTGCGGGTCACGCAATGGAGTGAATCCCGCCTACTCCGCCGCCGCCCAAAGCTTTGGGACTTTACTGGCCAAAGAAGGTTGGCGGCTAGTCTATGGGGCCGGAGATGTGGGTCTGATGGGCGAAGTAGCCCGTGCAGCACAAGCATCTGATGGTGATACTTTTGGAGTGATCCCTGTCCACTTGTTGCAACGCGAAGTTGGTAAAACTGACCTAACCCGCTTTGTCGTGACCGAAACGATGCACGAACGCAAGAAGGTCATGATCATGAATGCCGATGCCGTTGTCGTCTTGCCTGGCGGACCTGGTTCATTGGACGAGTTGTTCGAAGCCCTGACATGGCGGCAGTTGGGTCTGCATGACAAACCCATTCTGGTGATGAATGTAGATGGCTATTGGGATGCACTGCATACTTTGCTTGAGCAACTTATCGGTCAAGGCTTTGCCGACGCTTCACTGGCAGAGTTCATTACCTGGGTCACCACGCCTGAGGCAGCGATTTCCGAACTTCGCAGACTGCTGAACTGAAAACACGGTAGTCGGGCGGTGTGAACCGCCCTCAGATCACCTCTCTTCAGGCAGGTTTGGCCAATCGGTTCCTGAGTATCTGTTCAACCTTGTGCAACGGATGGTTGGTCAGCGTCTTATCAACTTCTGCTACCACTTTAGCGAGCACTTTGCTGTGCAATCTACGGCGCAACAGGCCCAAAACATGCGGACTGGCTACTAACACCAGGCGTTTGTATGCACCCTTAAGGCCCTTACGATTCAGTAGATTTGCCACATCCTGCACGAACAAAGACTTGGCGTGAGCCTTCCATGTGTCCTCTTCCACGGCGGATTTCTGGTTGGGGCCGATATCAGACCTGCGCCCAGCCCGATCCGTCGGCTTTGCTGTCACAATGTCTTGTTCCTCAACTGAAACGACAACAAGATTGGGGTCTTGCGCGTCGGTGATATTTTCCATCACCAGAGCCTTCTCCCCGTCTGCGATGATGACCCAGGTTCCCTGCTCAAGTGCTGCCATAATGGTCTCCTTCAAAGGTTAAGGTGCCGATCCCTCGCCCAGCGGCCATGATTTCAGCTTCGCGCGAATGAAGACACCCACGCGCAACAGCCTTGTTTTTCAATTACTTGGCGGTTCTCTCCCTCCGCCTGTATTAGCTAGGCATTAGGAGGTGTAGTACAATACGTGTTCAGATTAATTCGAATTCATGAGCGAGAGTTTACCGGTGAACTAGCTCGCGGCGAGAGGGTTATGAAATTAACGGAGACAGCCGATCAGCACTTTTGGCGCCGTATTTGCGAAAATTCAACGTCTGCATTGCGGACAAAACTGGCATTTCTCAAAGCGACTAATGCTCCAACAGCAGTCAACCGCCACTTGCAACCACTAAGCTGAGCGTCACCCCCCGTTGCCGATAACACGTTCGAGAAACTCGGCAATCCGCCCTTCCACGGACATGCTCACTGCATCGCCACCCAGGCTGGCTGCACCAGCAGGATAGAAATGGCCAAAGCCCGGCACCCACGCAAACTCGTGATCCACTCCAACTTTTTCGTAGTGAGTGATTAGGAGGGGAACGGAAGACAACGCGCCAGCCAAATCATACTGACCCATGAACATGAGTATCGGCGGTCTTTCCGATGAAGTTATAACCGTCTTGCTCACGTCAAACCCGGCATCAGTTCCGGAAAGGAGAAAGACACCTGAGACGGGGACCCCCATACCATGGGCAACATTCCAAGACGTCACCGCGCCTGCGGAAAACCCGCCAAGCACAATACGGTTCGGATCGACATTGTAAGTTGCAGCGGATTCCCGGATATGCAGCACCGCTTTGCGCAAATCTTCGGCCGCCGAGATCACGCCATCAACCATTGTCTTCTCTTGTTCGGGGATGCTGAAATCAAGCGGCGGCAGGTCCATAGTCCCCCGAATATGGTTGGCTTGGGGCAAAAGTGGCAACAGACTGTCGGGTTCGACCCAATCGGCTTGATAACCTTCCCCTGATGGCACAGGCCCTTCTGGTGTCAGCCGATAATCGATTGCAAAGCACGCATAGCCCCGTGCGGCAAACCGACGGCAGTAATTGCCCATCGAGGTGTCCTGTGTACCACCGGACTGAAACGTAAGCCGCGGACTGCCGCGATGGAATGCGCCACCGAAGGTGAGGATTACAGCAGGTCGCGGCGTGGCTGTGGCTTCGGTCGGTTGATAGATATCCATCCACAAATCGCGCGAAACCTCTTTACCCTCATTCGTCACGACACCCTGTCCATAAACCACACCTGCTTCCAGCGAATAGGTCACCGGGGCGGCCTCCTGCGCTTCAAGAGGAACAGCAATCAGTGCATGTGAAAGGAAGACAACGGCCAGAGCACCTAAGTTGATTTTGCTAAACTTTTGCAATTTGGAACCTCGCGGAAATGTTGAGAGGAATATAAGGAAAAGGGCCATGCAATCGCTTCGTAAGACACATAAAGCGTAGCCACTCAATTGGAGAATACTCAACCCCTTGCATGATGGGCAAATTTATCGCCTGCCGTAAAAAGGATAAGTCTGACTTTTGCACTCCCTGTTTGGGCTCTAATCGGTCATTGAAACTAAATAGAATAGCGGACTTCTTGCCAGTCCTGAATAATCAAACAAAATACAAAAAGGCCTACTCACTTTCGCAAGCAGGCCTATAAGAAGGTCACTCACCGATCAACCGATCACATCCGCGAGGCGACGTTTTCCCAGTTCACCAGGCTGTCGAGGAAGTTCGACAGATACGCCGGACGCTTGTTGCGGAAGTCGATGTAATAGGAATGTTCCCATACGTCACAACCCAGCAGTGCAGTCTGACCAAAGCACAGGGGGTTCACGCCGTTCTCGGTCTTTGTGACAGCCAGCGAGCCGTCTGCGTTTTTGACCAGCCATGCCCAGCCCGAACCGAACTGACCAGCACCGGCAGCGCTGAACTGCGACTTGAATTCGTCAACCGAACCGAAGCTTTCAGTCAGAGCCTTCTCCAGCTCGCCGG
Organism: Ruegeria sp. CL5; assembly: GCF_056536485.1. Taxonomy (NCBI): domain Bacteria; kingdom Pseudomonadati; phylum Pseudomonadota; class Alphaproteobacteria; order Rhodobacterales; family Roseobacteraceae; genus Ruegeria; species Ruegeria sp. CL5. The sequence continues at coordinate 207,782 of NZ_JBQFPS010000002.1, read as the reverse complement.
GCATGGCGTTGCCGCCTGGGCCCATCATCTCCCAGAACTGGTTGTGATTCCACAGCTGGCTGATGTTGTTGAAAATACCGTTTTGCGCCACTGCGTTTGCGTCGTAGGTGCCGACGATGATCTCTTCCATCGACTTGCCGTCCCACTCGGTGCCAGCGATCAGCTTGTTGCCGTTGTCGACATAGGCCTTGTGGTGCAGGTCGTGGTGATATTCCAGCGTTTCCGCCGACATACCCTTGGCTGCCAGCGCGTCATGTGCATAAGGAAGATCAGGAAGTTCAAAAGCCATGTCGGCCCCCTGTTGAAAATGAATGTTGCGGTTCCAAAGGTTAAATGCTTTGACAGCCGCCGCAGGTCAAGGCCCGCGACACAAAAACCCGGAGGTCCGCGATGCTGACACAGGCGCGCAAAATGTTCTATCGCGCCCGCGGATACTATGCGGGCAACCTGAACGGTGAGCGCTTTCGTCTGGATCCCTACCACTCGAAATTCTGGCGCAAGGCATCAGCCGGGGAGTGGGAACCCGAGACATTTTCGGTGCTGGACCAATATCTGTCGCCCGAACAGGACTATCTTGATATCGGTGCATGGATCGGCCCCACGGTCCTCTATGCCGCGCGCCGCGCTCGCCATGTGTGGTGTTTTGAGCCTGACCCAGTAGCTTACCGCCATTTGGTCTGGAACCTAGAGCTGAACGACATCCGAAACGTATCAGCCTTCAGCATCGCCTTGTCAGATGGGTTTGGAGTGACACGAATGGCTTCAGCGCACGGAGAGGCAGGCGATTCAACGTCATCATTGCTCCACGAAGGAAGCCATGGCACTGACGCACTTACCATCGGTTGGGACCAATTTTCTGAATCCGTCGACCTGACTGATGTCTCTTTGGTCAAAATGGATATCGAAGGCGCTGAATTTTCGGTCCTGCCTTCTATGCTGCCTTGGTTAGAAAAAGATAACCCTGCGCTGTTTCTCTCAACGCACGCACCTTATCTGAGCGCAGACAACCGCAGCGCGGCCATGAAAAAACTATCGGATGACCTGGCTTTCTATCGCCAATGCCACGACCCACACACAGGCGAAACCGGCGAGTCTGCCCTCACGGGCCAGCGTGCACTCACTCAGTTCCCGACATTCCTGTTCAGCACTACCCCCTGAGACCCGAACCAGAGATCTGGCCTTCATCTAAACAGAAATACCCTAGGAGTGAGGCCGCAGGCCGAGGGGGCAATGCCCCCTCACCCGCATATCATCAGGCGATCAGGGCTTAATAAACCCCGACCTCGCTGCCGGGCTGCGCCGCAACCTTCAGCAATTTGAACGCATAATCCGCCGCAGAGCGGAAGCAGACGATGCGGAAAGTCTCAGCGTCGTCCATCCAGAAGGCACCTGCCACCTGCGCCAAACGCGAACGGCGGATCTGGCCGGGTTGGAATGCCTCGGCCGACAGCTCAACCGGAGCCAGCTTGCCCAATACCTCGCGCGCGTTCGCGCCCGAAACGCGGAATACGGCCCGCGCGTCGGAGACGTTGACCGCCAGCGCGTGCGTACCGCTTAGCGCGTTGGTCATCGCGGCCAGTTTGGCCTCGACCTCGGCATAAGGCACAAGCACCAGCAATTCGTCGGTGGACATCCAGCAAACACCGGTGTCGCCATTCACAAACGCTTCACGCTGACCGGGCACTTTCTGCCCGGTGGCGTCTTTGACAGACTTAGCCAGTACCTTATCCGACAGATCACCGCGCAATGTGATCATGCCCTGCAGGCCACATTCCTCGATCTTGGCGATGCCATCATATGAGGCGTGGTTCAGTGCGCTGATGGGTTCAGACATTCTGCTTCTCCCCGTCCTTGTCATAGAAGATCGGGTCCACGATCTTGGCCTTGTAGGTTTTGCCGTCAGTGCCCGGGAACTCGACGACTTCGCCCATCCGGTCGGGGCCGTGTTTGATCAGGCCCATGGCGATGCCTTTGCCCAGATTGGCCGAGTAGTAGGTCGAGGTTACGCGCCCGATCATGTTGCGCTGACCGTTCGCATTCACGCCCTCGCCCACCGCATAGGCACCGTCCGGCAGAACCGATCCATCCACAGTCTCAAGACCGACTAATTTCCAGCGTTCTGGATCGGCCATATGGCTGCGCGAATGGGCACGTTTTCCGAGATAGTCCTCTTTCTTCTTCGACAGAGCCCAGTGCAGCCCCAGATCCTGCGGGATCACGGTGCCGTCGGTCTCATCGCCGATCATGATAAAGCCCTTCTCGGCCCGCAGGATGTGCAGACATTCGGTGCCGTAAGGCATCACGCCGAATTCCTTGCCTGCGTCCATCAGAGCATCCCAGAACGCCTGCCCCTGAGAGGCGGGAACCGCGATCTCATAGGACAGCTCGCCAGAGAACGAGATGCGGTAGGCCCGCGCGTCGAACGCGCCGATCTTGCCATCGCGCCATTCCATGAACGGCAGCGCCTCTTTCGATAGATCCATGCCACCCAGCTTTTCCAGCACCTTGCGAGCGTTCGGACCTACCACGGCGACCTGCGCATATTGCTCGGTGACGTTCGCGACGTAGACCTTCCAGTCCCACCACTCGGTCTGAAGCCACTCTTCCATGTGACCATGGATACGCTCCGCACCACCTGTGGTGGTGTGGCACAGCCATGTATCTTCGTCGATCCGTGCAACAACGCCATCGTCGATCAGGAAACCATTTTCCGAACACATCAGGCCATAGCGGCATTTGCCAACCTTCAGCGTAGACATCATGTTGGTGTACATCATGTCCAGGAACTTACCTGCGTCGGGGCCTTTGACGATCAGCTTGCCCAGCGTTGAGGCATCCAGCAGACCGAGATTTTCGCGGGTGTTCTTCACCTCACGATTCACCGCGTCATGCACGGACTCACCGGGACGCACATAAGCATACGTCCGACGCCAATGACCGACCGGTTCCCAATCAGCGCCATTTTTGTCGTGCCAATTGTGCATCGGCGTCTGCCGGATCGGCTGGAACACGTCACCGCGCGCTTCGCCACCAATCGCACCCATCGAAATGGGCGTGTATGGCGGGCGGAAAGTAGTGGTTCCCACTTTCGGGATCTCGGACTCAAGCGCATCAGCCAAGATCGCCAACCCATTGATGTTACTCAGCTTACCCTGATCCGTCGCCATACCCAGAGTGGTATACCGCTTGGTGTGTTCAACACTCTCATAGCCTTCGCGGGCTGCCAGCTGCACATCAGAGACTTTGACGTCATTCTGAAAGTCCAGCCATGACTTCATGCGCAGCTGGATCTCTGCGTTGGCAGGCATGAGCCAGACGGCTTCCATCGCAGCTTCTTCGGTGGTTTCACCAACAGGAGCCTTGGTGTTTTTGGGTTTGAAGCCCGCTGCTTTGGCGGCTGCTTTACCTGCCGCATGTGCATCAGTCAGCACCTCGGCCAATGCCAGTGGTCCGTTCGACGCCCCAGCTGCAACGACGAACCCTTCACCATTGGCACCCAGGGGCGGACGCGCCGGGTCGGGACGGAAATGGGCCTGGGCCTCATCCCAGATCAGCTTGCCACCACAATGCGACCACATGTGAACAACCGGAGACCAGCCGCCCGACATAGCAACCGCATCACACTCAACCTCTTCGCGGGCGCCACCGATGCCGTTCTGATTACACAGCTCGACCTTCTTGACGCGTTTTCCGCCTTTGACCTTTGCAATCGCCTTGCCTGGATCAACACGGATGCCCAGCTGTCGCGCCTCTTCTGCCAATGGACCTGCGGTATCGCGCGCATCGACCACACGCAGAACATCCACACCCGCCTGTTTCAGAATGATCGCAGTGCGATAAGCATCGTCATTGTTCGTCGCAACGATGACACGCTCACCCGGTGTCACACCCCAGTTGACCACATAGTCGCGCATTGCTGCGGCCAGCATTACACCTGGTACGTCATTCCCAGCGAAGGAAAGCGGTCGTTCGATTGAACCGGACGCCGTAACCACCTGTTTGGCGCGGATCCGCCAAAGACGGTGACGTGGCCCCTGGGTGCCGGGCTTGTGGTCGGTCAGGCGTTCGTATCCCAACACATAGCCATGGTCATAGACTCCTGCCCCCATGCAGCGATTGCGCATGGTGACATTGTCCATTGTTTCGAGTTCGGAAACTAATTGTTCCACGAACTTATCCACAGGCTCACCGCCGACAGTTCCACCATCAACAGGGGCGCGACCACCCCAATGGGCTGTCTGCTCGATCAGCAACACCTTGGCACCCGACTGCGCAGCCGTTTTGGCCGCTTGCAGACCTGCGATACCACCGCCAATCACCAGAACATCGGTGAAAGCATAGAAGTGTTCGTAGGTGTCCGCGTCCTTGGTTTCCTTATCCGGCGCTTTGCCCAGGCCCGCTGACTGACGAATGAATGGTTCATACACATGTTTCCAGAACGGCTTCGGGTGGATGAACATCTTGTAATAAAACCCGGCCGGCAAGAACCGCGACAGATGCGTGTTGATTGCACCAATGTCGAACTCAAGATTCGGCCAGTGGTTCTGCGACACCGAGGTCAGACCATTGAACAGTTCGGTCGTGGTCGCGCGCTGGTTCGGTTCGAAGCGGCCGCCCTGCCCCAACCCGATCAGAGCGTTAGGCTCTTCCGCGCCGCTGGCAACGACGCCGCGCGGACGGTGATACTTGAAAGACCGGCCCATCATCATCTGGTCATTGGCCAGCAGAGCCGAGGCAAGCGTATCGCCTTCATAACCCTGCATTGAGGTGCCATTGAAGGAAAAGTTGACCGGTTTCGACCGGTCGATCAGCCGGCCTTGTTTTGCGAGACGGGTGCTCATTGTGCGGACCTTTCGCGGGTGGAGGCGTCAAAGCCTCCGGCGGGAGTATTTTTGAAAAGATGAAGCATCAGGAGAACTCTCTCCACGTCCATCCAGGACGTTTTGCGGTGATGGCGTCTTTGATTTCTTTTGGCGGCTCGGTGGTCTGGGCGGAATAGGTCCCGAACACTTCGAGCGATTGGGTGCAACGGGCGGCGTGGAACCACTTGCCGCAACCGTTGGCGTGGCGCCAGCGTTCGAAATGAACACCCTTGGGGTTTTCACGCATGAACAGGTAGTCATGGAATTCGTCATCAGACGAACCAGGGCCAAAGCGCTTCAGATGCGCCTCGCCACCTGCAGCCAATTCAGTTTCTTCGGCGTCGACGCCGCAATAGGGGCAATTTAGGATCAGCATATGTTCATCCTTTTGGCGGTTGGTCGACAACTTGGCCGACCAGAATTCTAATCAGTGGCGCGTTTGGGCTGTACCCCTAGTGCGCCACCCCGGCGGCGACGCTTTCGTCGATGAAGCGGCCTTCTTTGAAGCGGTCGAGCGAGAAGGCTTCAGTCAGCGATGAGTGGCCTGTCGCCATCAGCTGTGCCATGCCCCAGCCGGATCCCGGGATCGCCTTGAAGCCTCCGGTGCCCCAGCCACCGTTAATAAAGCAACCCTGTAACGGCGTCTTCGACAGGATTGGAGACCGATCGCCGGTCATGTCGACGATACCGCCCCACTGGCGCAGCATCTTGAGGCGCGAGATCATCGGGAAGGTCTCGACCAGCGCGCGGACGGTTTCCTCAATGTGGTGGAACGAACCGCGTTGGGTGAAGTTGTTATAGGCGTCGGTACCGCCACCGATCACCATCTCGCCCTTGTCGGACTGAGACATATAACCATGCACCGTGTTGGCCATGACGACCACATCCATGCAGGGTTTGATTGGCTCGGACACCAGCGCTTGCAGGGCAACGGCCTCGAGCGGCAGACGGAATCCCGCCATCTCGGCCAACTGGCCAGAATGGCCCGCAACTACGATGCCCAGTTTGTCACAATCAATGGCACCCTTGGTGGTGTCGACACCGACAACGCGGCCATTTTCCTGGCGCACTCCCGTAACTTCGCACTGCTGGATGATGTCCATACCCATTGCGGAACATGCACGTGCATAGCCCCACGCCACGGCATCATGGCGCGCGGTGCCGCCACGCTCCTGCCAGAGCCCGCCCAGAACCGGATAGCGCGGGCCTTCCAGATTGATGATCGGCACCAGCTCTTTCACGCGCTCGGGTCCAATCCACTCGGTCTGAACACCCTGCAGCGCATTCGCATGCGCGGTGCGCTGATAGCCGCGAATCTCGTGCTGAGTCTGCGCCAGCATGATCACGCCGCGCGGGCTGAACATGATGTTGTAGTTCAACTCCTGGCTAAGATCCTCGTACAAGCCGCGCGCCTTTTCATAGATCGCCGCCGAAGGATCCTGCAGATAGTTCGAACGGATAATGGTCGTGTTCCGACCCGTGTTGCCACCGCCCAGCCAGCCCTTCTCGATCACCGCAACATTCTGAATGCCGTAGTTCTTCCCGAGATAGTAAGCAGTTGCCAGACCATGCCCACCTGCACCGACGATGATAGCGTCATAGCGCTTTTTCGGTTCCGGAGAACGCCAGGCGCGTTCCCACCCGGTATGGTAGCGCAGCGCTTCGCGCGCCACAGCAAAGGCTGAATAGTGTTTCATGAGCGAATCCGTTCGGTCTTCGATGATTGGCGCAGATATGCCGTGCATTGACATATTAGCCCTGCCGCACAACGTCGCAATAATGCACTATTGCGACATGACCGCCCCTAGCGGCCATTTGTCCCTTTTTTCCATGCGCAGACAGGTCTAAGTCAGGGCAACCATTTTGGAGGGACCATGTCGTTTTGGGTTCTCATCTTCCTGATTGCACTGCTCATCGCCGTTTTTTTGGGTTACACCATGCTGCGCGGTCGTCGCGACTCGGGCCCTACCGCCGCCTATGACCTGCGGGTCTATCGCGAGCAGCTGACAAGCGTTGATCGAGACTTGGCGCGCGGGGTAATCGCAAAAGCCGATGCCGAACGCGTGCGCACGGAAATCTCGCGCCGAATCCTGGCTGCTGATGCGCAGATGCGCGGCGAGGCTGAAAGTACAGGACCATCACCAACAGTCACTGTCGTGGCCTTCGTCGTCATGGCGGCCATACTGATTGGTGGAGCGCTGGCAATGTATCGCCAACTGGGTGCGGCCGGATTTCCAGATATGCCACTTTCGGCGCGGTTGGAAATGGCAGAAGAACTGCGCGAGAACCGGCCTGGCCAGGCAGAAGCCGAGGAATTGGCAACGCCGGTGCAAGCACCGCCACTGGACGAAAGTTACGAAAACCTTCTGAATCGATTGCGCGAAACAGTGGCCGTACGACCGGACGATCTGCAAGGGCAAACTCTGTTAGCGCAGCATGAGACTAATGCCGGAAACTTTAAAGCAGGTTATGAGGCGCAGACGCGAGTAATCGAGCTGTCGGGTGAAAGCGCACCGGCACAAGCTTATTCCGATCAGGCCGAGATGATGATTCTGGCCGCTGGTGGTTATGTCTCTCCCGAAGCGGAGGAGGCATTGCGATACGCGCTCGAGCAAAATCCAAGATTGGGTCCTGCGCGATATTATTGGGGACAAATGCTGGCGCAGACCGGACGACCAGATATGGCCTATCGGGTTTGGGTGGATACATTGCGCGACGCACCTGCAGGTGCGCCTTGGGCAGACGCCATTCGTGCCCAGATCGACGATTTGGCGTTTCGCGCAGGGGTATTCAACGCGCCGGATCTGTCTGCAACGCCAGCGGCACCAGGTCCCAGCCAGGAAGATATGGACGCTGCCGCCGAGCTATCGCCCGAAGAACGTCAGGACATGATACGAGGAATGGTGGATCGGCTTTCTGAACGGCTGGCCAGCGAAGGTGGATCGCCCGAGGAATGGGCGCGACTGATCGCAGCCTTAGGCGTATTGGGCGAAGCGGCGCAGGCGATAAAAATTCGTGACGAGGCTGTTGCAGTTTTCGCGGGTAACGATCAGGCGTTGCAAATGATCGACGCTGCATCAGTTCAGGCTGGTATCGCACAATGATCCACGATGCCTTCGAGGAATTCGCCGCCGCCCTTTCACCGATGTCGGCCCTCATGGGTCTGGATCTGGGCGAGAAAACCATTGGAGTTGCGGTGTCCGACCGAATGCGTGGCGTTGCGACTCCGCTTGAAACCGTTCGTCGTAAGAAATTCACGCTGGATTCCGCGCGTTTGATCGAGATCGTGACCGACCGTGAGATTGGCGGTATTGTCTTAGGGCTGCCTCGCAACATGGACGGCAGCGAGGGACCAAGATGTCAGTCCACGCGTGCATTTGCCCGTAATCTGGCACGTTTAACCGATCTGCCCATCGGGTTCTGGGACGAACGGCTTAGCACGGTTGCGGCAGAAAAAGCACTGTTGGAGGCGGATACGACACGAAAACGTCGCGGACAGGTTATCGATCACGTCGCCGCCGGCTATATCCTGCAAGGGGCGCTGGACAGACTGCGCTTTCTTTGACGGATCGGATATCGCCAATGACGAATATGGTTTGGAAACGGGACGAGGTCGAAAGCCCTTGCATCCAGATCTGCGTCGTTCACCCGACCGAGCGTATCTGCACTGGTTGCTATCGTACAATTGACGAGATCTCGCGCTGGTCCAAAATGAATAGCAGCGAACGGGCCGAGATTATGCAAGACCTTCCCGAACGCAAACCGCGTCTGGCCAGGCGTCGTGGCGGGCGTGCCGCACGTTTGGGCAATTCATAAAGCTATATGTCAGAATTTAGCTTTATGAGTTGGTGGTAATTCTTGGAGCGCATTTCGGTCTCGTAATTCTGCGCCGAACAATTCGACCAATTCAGCCCGATTTGCCGCTTGTTTCAAGTTTTTGCGCGCTTCATCTGGGACGCTGCTGACTCGAGGTCGATCCGACCTTTCCCAAATCAAAATTCGGTTCAAAACTGAGCGGAGTTTCATCTTAGGGCCAGATCAACAAAAATAGCCGCGCCGCTGTGGTTCAGACCCGAACTCTGAGGGGGTAGAAGAGCCCGGAGACCGAAGGTCGAGTGAGTGGCAACCCACAGCGGCGCGAAACAGTTTTCACCCTTCCCTCGCAACGTGGGAAAGATAAAACGCACACTTTAATTTTTTGACCAGCCAGTCAATAAAAACGTACTCGATAGCCTACATTCCGTAACGTCACCTTGGAAAAGAACAATTTGGCGCCGGTCAAGGCATTGTTTCCAATAGCTATTACTTGAGCAAGCTTACCCTGCCGCAAGCCAGGTTTTCGCATTTTCGAACTCTTCTGCAGGAAAATACTGTGTCCGGGTCCCCAATACGTGACTGGCCATGCGTTGCGCCATCTTTTGCCAGCTCTTATCGCCAACAATCGCTGCACGGTCCAACATACCGATATGACCAGCGGCCAACCGAAAATGCGCCGCCATCGCAGTAAGTCCTTGCCAGCCATCAAATTCGCGCAGATCAATCAGGAGACGAAATCCGTCGCGTTCACGCAACATTGCATCCAGGTCGGATTGCGCCTGACCGTATTCTTCAGAATCAAGCTTGCCCATCAGACTAATCTGAACACACGGCCCACCTAGATCGGTCACATGGATCGCCCCGAGAGACTCACGCATCCAGCGGCGCGCCTCTTCCACTTCATCCATCCCAAAAACCTGCACAGGGCACGGAAGTATGGGGGCGGCCAATCGGATACTTGTCTGAACCCAGCCTTGATCGGCGACAACCCCGATCCGATCAAAACCACGCCAATGACTGAGCCCCAGCTTGGTATCAGACCATGCCGCGCCGAGGTCGTATCCTTTGAACTCAGGCGTTGCGATCGCCAGAAGGCGAACCGAATCGTGATCCTCAAGCGCCGCCTCGATTGCGGGCACCAATGTGGCGGCGTAATCCGCGCTTGTCACCTCGCCTGAAAGCTCCACTTCGATCAGCGCACCATCAGAGTTTGTATGGACTGTAATCATCTAAATCATCCTCCAAAGCCAAATAATGGCAGGAGGTTACGGAGTTTCCAGCCATTGTGCCACACCGCCCGGCAACTCGGGACGGAAATAGGCGATCATCCGTCCATCTGGCCCGGCATTCGCATTAGCGCCCCATGGGGCAACACCATGCAGACAGTGACGATGCAACAGATAGGCCTCACCCGGCCGTGCAGGCAGTTCAATCCGCCGACAGTTTTGAAACACCTCCAGTCGGGCAGCCTGATAGGTATCCGTGATATCAGTGTTGGCCAATTCGCCCGAAGAGACATCTTTCAGCGCGTTGCGGAACGCTGCACCAAGTATTTTATGGCTACCATCCCAAACCACCATGGGTGAGGCATCACAAGACGCTTCTGTCAGCGGAATGCCCAATATCCAGGCATGCGGTTCATCCACGTGCCGTCGCCGGTCTGGTCCCGATGGCTTCAATCCATCCACATGCGCAGCATCGCGATTGGCACGATATCGTGCGGCGGCTTCACCTTCACCCCGGCGAGGCTGAGGATACCCAGGATAAATGACCGATACCTGCGCCTTATGCAGGTCGATCGCCCCGAATTGTTGCTGCGCGAACTCAATTGCCGCGCCGGACAATGCTGGCGACCCTTCCACCCTGCCCTGCGCGTCGTTTTCCAGCGCGTCCACACCGATGAACCAAGTCCCCTCGCAATCATGCCAGATAGAATGTAGCGGATCGTCGATCGCGTTGCGGGCCGCAGGCAGAACCTGCGCCACCCACTGGGCGAGTGCTGCATCATGAGAAAACCTGACCCAACCGCGGTTGTAAAAGTCGTCTACCATCCCAGAGCCTTGCGCAGCATATTCAACGCCACGAGCGTAAGGAACACCGCAAATACGCGTCTAAGCGGTTTCGGGTCCATCGCGTGAGCAAGCTTTACGCCCCATGGCGCAGTGATCATGGTCATGGCCACAACGATACTGAAAGCCACAAGATTGACCGCTCCAATGGTCAGAGGCGGGCGATGCTCAGGTGCGATGTTAAGAAACAGAAAGCCCAGCACCGATGGCACTGCGATGATCACGCCAAATCCAGCGGCGGTCGCAACTGCGCGATGGATCGGGGTGTTGTAGAGGCTCATGAGTGGGACGCCAAAGCTGCCCCCGCCGATCCCCATTAAAACCGATAGAAATCCGACCGAGGGGGACAAGGCGGCACGGCGCATACCTTTGGGCATCGCGTCCCCCAGTCTCCATTCGGATTTACCCAGTCCCAGATAGGCTCCGATGACCATGCCAAGAATACCGAATAGCGCCTGCAACAACTCTGTTCTCAGCGCCGATGCCACCAGAACGCCGATAACCGCACCAGCTGCAATACCCGGCCCCCAGCTGCGCAAAATATCCCAGTCAACCGCACCTTTTTTGTTGTGGCTCAGCACCGAACGGACAGAGGTCACTATTATCGTCGCCAGCGAAGTTGCCAGACACAATTGCATCAACTGTGGGCCGCCATATCCAAGTGTTTGAAACGCATAGAAGAAAGCAGGCACAAGCACGATACCGCCCCCAACGCCCAACAACCCGGCCAAAACCCCTGCGAAGGCGCCAATGACAAGCAAAAGCCCCAGCATCTGGGCCAGCAATATCGTATCCGGCATCATCCCTCCAAATCGGCCAAGGGCCGTGTCAAACCGCCTGCTCTACCGATGCATTCGACACAATCGAATCCAGAGCCCGCAGGATCACCTCAGGCCCTGCATTTTCGCGCACTGCGCCCTCAGATAGCATCCGTCGCCACCCCCGCGCACCCGGACGTCCTGCGAACAGACCCAGCATATGACGTGTGATCTGGTGCAATCGCCCACCACCGGCAAGATGGGCTTCGACATAGGGCAACATTTTTTGAACCACGTCCATCGGATCTGCAATCTGGCCGATTCTAAAAATCAGCGGATCTGCTCCGGCCAGAATATCCGTTGGCTGATGATAGGCCGCGCGCCCGATCATGACGCCATCAAGCCCTGCGTCCAGTTGCTCCTGCGCTTGTGCCAGCGATGTAATTCCGCCGTTGATCGAAATGTGAAGGTCGGGAAAATCTGCCTTCATCTGATGAACCAGTTCGTAGTCAAGCGGAGGGATATCCCTGTTTTCCTTAGGGCTTAGCCCTTGCAGCCATGCCTTTCGAGCGTGAATTGTGACACGTTCACATCCCGCCGCTTTGATTTGCTCAAGGAAAACGGGCAGCACCTTTTGAGGGTCTTGCTCATCAACCCCTATCCGGCACTTTACAGTTACTTCAGCCTCCACGACCTCACGCATAGCCGCAACACATTCCGCAACACGCGCAGGTTCGCGCATCAAAACGGCGCCAAACGTGCCCGATTGCACACGGTCGGATGGGCAGCCACAATTCAAATTGATCTCATCATACCCAGCCTCGGCCCCCAACTTGGCAGCCAGTGCCAGCTCGCTTGGATCGGACCCACCCAACTGAAGCGCGATTGGGTGTTCCTGGGGGCTGTATTCAAGCAAATGCAACGCCCCGCCCCGAACCAAAGCGGGTGCCGTCACCATTTCGGTGTACAACAGCGTTCGCGAACTCAGCAGGCGATGCAGATACCGACAGTGACGATCCGTCCAGTCCATCATAGGGGCGACAGAAAGGCGGGCGGCAATGCGGGTTTCTGAAAACTTAGCGTCCGGCATGTCTCAACTACACCTCTAAAATGCGGTTTATTGCAAGCGCCGGATCACCCCCGAGACCTTATTCGGCAATCGATGCAAGTCCGGGGAAATGGTACCGCCTCCCTGGCTTGAACAGGGGACCTCTGGATCCACAATCCAGCGCTCTAACCAACTGAGCTAAGGCGGCACTCGTGAGGGGCGATTTAGCGAAGGCGTGCGAGGATTGCAAGGGGATTAAAGCCGAATTCGCCAGCTTTGTTCCACCAGATCGACCCCAAAGGAATGTACCGGCTTGCTGTCTGTAAGCCGCCATCCAAACGAGCGGTAAAGCCCGCAGGCCGCAGCGTGGCTTTCATGAGTCCAAAGCGCCATTTCACGATATCCCGCGCCGCGCGCAAAGCCCATGCAGGTGGTCAAAAGACGCTTTCCAAGCCCCAGCCCGCGAGCTTCGGGCACCAGCAAAAACAAGCGCAGCTTGGCAGTGTGGTCGTCCTGCGTGACACAGAATATACTTCCAAGTCGCTCACCTGCGCGCTCGGCAATCCAACCGCATTCGCGTTCCGAGTTACTATTGGCAATAAAATCCTCAAGAATTCGCGCCACTAGTGGGGCGAAAGTCTCGTCGAACCCCTCATCGCGGGCATACAGCGTACCGTGACGTTCCACCAGCCACGCGGTGTCATCTGGACGAAAGGGTCTAAGGTTGATGTTATCCATTCCCTATCTGACCCTATAGCCCGCTTGATTCTCAACCCGTTGCACGCTAGCACCAAGGCTGAATTCCCGGAGGCACAAATGGGCATCAACACCGAACGCGAAATCGAAGCGAACCTGCAGATCGGCCCCACCGATCAGGGTATGGTGCGTCTGTTTATTGAAGGTTCCGGTATTGAGATTCCGATGGATTTTGACCCGGAAGAGGCCGAAGAAATCGCCGAGGAAATCCGCGCCGCTGCTCAGGCAGCGCGGGCAGTCAGCAGTTAAAGTCGCGGATCACGCAGCGTATGCAGCCTGCGGGCTGCGTCTACAGCAAATTTCTGGATCATCTTCTTTCTTCGCGCCGGGGCCACTTTGCTTTCCGGGCTCATTCGGATGATCTCGGCATCATATGCGTCAGCAATAATCAACCCTGTGTCTTCAGGCAGCAAATCGGTCGGAAAGTCAGTGTCTACCGCCCAAAAGAATCGATCACACCATTCCAGATAGCCCTGCCACTTAGAGTCTGACTGATAGTCAGCCCGACTGGATTTGCACTCGATCACCCACAGCTCGCCCTTTGGGCCCAAGCCCATCACATCGACGCGCAGACCCCGTGCCGGTACAAATTCCTCAATTGAAACATAGCCAAGGGTTAACAAATGTCGCGAAACACCGCGTGCCAGTTTTTGTCCAGGTTGTAGATCGAGTGTCATACCTAAAATGTGAACAATTAGTGAACAAAAATCAAGCTCTTGACATGATACCATTTGGTATCTCATTAATATGGTACCTAATGGTATCATATGGAGTGTACCATGGACCCGAAGATTCAAAACGCGTTCCGGGCGCTTGCTGACCCTACCCGTCGGGACATTGTGCAGATGTTGGCGGCCAAGGACATGACGATCGCACAACTCACCGAACGCTTCGACATGACACGGGCGGCGGTCAAAAAACACCTGACTGTTCTGTCAGATGGCGGTCTGATTACGGTCGAAGCAAAGGGCCGTGAACGCATTAATCGGCTTGAACCCAAGGGGATGGCCCCTGTTCTGGACTGGCTCAGCTATTTTGATCGGTTCTGGGACGACCGCCTTTCGAACTTAAAAGAAGCGATAGAGAGGAATAAAAAGTGACCAATGCCGTATTGCAAAAGACCATATTCTTGCGGGCCGAGCCCGAAACTGTTTGGGCTTACCTAACCGAACCTGACCGTCTGGCAGAATGGTTCCACAAACCCGAACAACCTTTGGCAGCGGGTAAAAAGCTTGAGATGTTCGGGACGACCAGCGGTGATCTTCTGATCTGGGGTGAAGTGCGTGAGGCGCGCCGCCCAGAATATCTGGAATACACATTCACCGTCAAACCAATGGGTAACGCCGTGAGCGTGGTCAAATGGACCTTGGAACCGGTCCCGGGCGGTACACGCCTTGGCTTGTTGCACGAAGGGCTACCACAAGGGGTCGACGCCTTTGGCCTGATCCTTGCACTGGACAATGGCTGGGACGAACATTTCGGTAAGATGCGCACAGCACTGCACGAAACTGTTGATGCATAACCCCTTGTGCGAACCCGCTTCACGCCCTACTTAAGCGCTTGGCGGGTTCTGCCCTTCTCGTGCACGGCAGCATTCCGGTGGCCTTAAGCAATTCCGAGGGAGCTGGCTCTGTTCAGGTCCTGGCCTGATTACCTGGCGCCCACCTGTATACACAGGTCCTCGGGAATCAAAGCCCCACGGTTGACTGGTGGTCCCGCCACATTTTTCCTTTTCAGATCAATGATCTGATCGCACTTCCTGTTTCACGATTGCAGGTCGGAAATTGTGGGCAACAGCTGATCCACCGCGCGGCCCCTGGGGTTTTTCTGCCATGCTCATGATCTTGTAGGCGAACTGAACTCCTGCAAATACGATCCCGTTCATAAACCAGATCATCACCAATGCGATCAGTCCGATCTCTGACCCTGTAATCAGGTGGCGCAGGTTGGCAACGTTCATCGCCAGAAGCACCCCGACAAAAACAGCCGAGATGACAAAGCCCCATGCAACTTGAGTGATATACAGTCGGACCAGTTTGGGCATGGCGAACCTCCTTGCGCTCTGCCTTTCAGGCTAGCGCAAATCTGTTCCGGGTAAAGGCGTCAGAACGCCTCGGGTTGGGCTTCGCGCGCCATGTGATCCAGCACAGCGTTGACGAATTTGGGTTCTTTACCTTCGGGGAAGAATGCACGGGCCACGTCGACAAATTCAGTGATGACGACTTTGGGCGGTGTGTTGCTTTGGGTCAGCTCCGCTCCGGAGGCTCGAAACAGGGCGCGCAGGGTCGGATCGATGCGAGCTATGGGCCATTTCGCCACCAGCGCGCGATCCGTCATTTGGTCGATCGGCGCCTGATAGTTCACGGCGTCATCCACCAGTTTGCGGAAGACGCTGATATCGCCATCCAGCATTTCTTCGCCTTCATAGACGGCGCCAAAACGGTGATCCAGAAACTCGGTTACGACCACCTCAGTCGTCTGACCCGATTGCTCCATCTGGAATAGCGCCTGCACGGCATAGAGGCGTGCGGCGGATTTCATCAGGCGTTTCTGGTTGGCCGGTTTCGGCGCGTCTGTCTTGGTCATGCGGTTGTGGATCCGTTGCTGTCGCCCGCCACAAGGATGGACTCGGACGGCGGCTTGAAGCCCACGCCCTTTTTCGAAGAGCCCCACTTACGGCTGAGCGCGATCAGATGCAAGGCCGCAGCGGCGGCTCCGCCGCCTTTATTCATCTTTTCAGGGTTTGCGCGAACTTCGGCCTGATCGTCATTCTCGACTGTCAGAATTCCATTGCCGATGCACAGGCCCTGCAGGCCCATCAGCTGGATAGCACGGCTCGAGTCGTTGCAGACTGTTTCATAATGCGTGGTCTCGCCGCGAATGACACAGCCCAGCGCGACATAGCCGTCAAAATTGCACTGACGGTCGGCCATGGCGATAGCAGTCGGAATTTCCAACGCGCCGGGAACTTCGACAACCTCGCAGGTACCGCCAGCCGCCTCGATCTCGGCTTTGGCACCTGCAATCAGGTTGTCGGCAATTGCGCGATAGAAAGGAGCCGCCACAATTAGCAACTTCACCGGTTTATCGAATGTCGGCGTCGGCAGGATACCATGTTTGTCTTGTTCAGCCATTTTCAGTCTTCCTTGAGGATCGAGCGGGTTCCGACAATGGACAGCCCAAAGGCGTCGAGCCCCAGATATACAGTTTCGGGTGAATCAGTCAGCAACACCAGTTCCTGAACACCCATCTTGGATAGAATCTGCGCACCCAGGCCGGTTTGCTTGATAGTCCGCGGACCTTCATCTTCGGCAGCATAGAGAGAATTGCGGGGCTGGCGGAAAAGGCAAACGACGCCGCGCCCCTCTGCGGCGATCTTCTCCATCGCGCGAGGCAGCTCGCGCGAGGATTTCGGGCCGAGCCCCAGAATATCCGGTGCTTCATGCAAAGCATGGGTCCGAGTCAGCACCGGCTCGGGCGTGGTGATATCACCCTTGATCATGACAACATGTTCGATGCCATGGGTCTGATCGGTAAAAATCCGCATCTCCCAGTCGCCACCGTATTCCGAGGTCACCGTCTCACGCGAGGTTTCGACGACCAAATTATCATTACGCGAGCGATAGCTGATAAGGTCGCTGATTGTCCCAATCTTCATGTCATGCTCTTTGGCGAACTCTACCAAATCAGGCAGGCGCGCCATGGTGCCGTCGGGGTTCATGATCTCACAGATCACTCCCGCTGGCTTCAACCCGGCCAGACGCGAGATATCCACCGCCGCCTCGGTATGACCCGCGCGCACAAGCACCCCACCGCGCTTGGCACGCAACGGGAACACATGGCCCGGTGTCGCAATATGTGCCATCGTGTTTTGCTCGTTGATCGCGGTCGCGACGGTCAGCGCGCGGTCAGCGGCGGAAATACCAGTGGAAACTCCCTCGCGCGCCTCAATCGAAACGGTGAACGCCGTCTCGTGACGTGATGAATTGTTAACGGCCATCATCGGCAGCCCAAGATGATCAATCCGTTCTGCTGTCATGGGCAGACAAATCAGCCCGCGCCCATGGGTGGCCATGAAGTTGATGGCATTCGCGTCGGCAAATTCTGCAGCAATTACGAGGTCGCCCTCATTCTCGCGATCTTCGTGATCGACAAGAATGTACATCCGGCCTTTGCGGGCCTCTTCGATGATGTCCTCGATCGGGCTGATCGCCTCGCGCAACTGGGCCTCAACCGGTCCGGGGGTTTCAAAGCTCATGGGGTAAGCCTTTCGCATGGCAGGTTTGCTGGCGAAATAGACCACGTGCGCGTCAATGACCAGCCCGTATGCGCTCCGGTTTGTGCGATCCGCCCTTGGCATTGGAATGTGCAACAAGTAATTCAATTTAAGACGGGCGTAAAAACTGGCCACTGCGGGTGTATATATGCCTGTTTCGATACGCCGATATTGTTGCCATTTTCTGAACCTTTGAGGGGCAAATGTGGGCTTTGTCCACAAATTGCCGCAATCAAGCCCTCGGAATGCCCGATATCAAAGGCACCTAAAACTCAACAATTCCCTAGTGTGTCGAGATATCGAGCCCAGTGTCCAAGACCGCCTATCTCCCTGCTTCTAATGCAGTTCTGATAAATTCCCTTTGGCGTAACAGGCTGTTATTGTCACTGGTTGCGCTGCAAATCGCATGCGCCATCGCCGTCAGCCTCTATGTGGGCCGGTCATTTTGGGATTCCTCGACCCCCATCCTTTTAGGGATATCGCTCCGTCTGCTTTGCTTTATGTTCGCAAATTTCATCCTCTGGAGGCTTGGTGTTGCGATTTTTGTGGTCAAACCGAAAAAGCCAATTCATTGGATGTTGCAAGACCTGCGAACCAAACTGACAGACGTCGAAAAAGCACCCGACGTTTTGATCTGCTTCGTCAGCATCGTTGCTCTGATCGTAACCTACACATTTTTGAAGAACGAAATTCACTCGTTGAATCCCTCTCTTTGGGACACACAGTTTGCGCAATGGGACAGGTTCCTACACGGCGGCGTCGATCCCTGGACTTTGCTAAGGCCCGTCCTTGGGTCGCCAGTGATTACAACAGCTTTGAATGCGGCCTATCATATCTGGTTTCCGATGCTTTATATCGCCGTCTGCGTGGCCTGCCTGGATCGCCGTGATCCAATTCGTAGCACGGTATTCCTGGTCGCCTTTGTGCTGTGCTGGTTTGTCGGGGGCAACGTGATCGCGACGGTCTTTGCATCTGTCGGTCCTGTTTACTATGAACCCTTCAATCTGGGCACAGATTTCGTTCCGCAGATGGAATTGCTGCGCCAATCACATGAAATCAGCCCAGTCTGGGCGCTGAAAGTGCAAAGCACGCTGCTGGATGGCTTTCAAAATTCGGGGCTCGCACGAGGTATCTCTGCTATGCCTAGTATGCATGTCGCTTCAAGCGCGCTCCTGGCGCTGTATGGGTTCACTTATTCGCGGTGGCTGGGCTGGGGGCTGACGGTGTTTACCTTTGTCATCCTGTTGGGATCGGTACATCTTGCGTGGCATTACGCCATTGATGGATATGCCTCGATCCTGTTGGTCCTTTTCTTCTGGTGGCTGGCCAAAAGGCTCACGGCACGGTTCGGGCCGGGAACCTGAGGTTCAGGACATCTCGGCCAGACGGGCCACGTATCTGGCCAGAGTATCGATCTCAAGATTCACCTTGTCACCAACCGCAACATCACCCCATGTCGTGACCTCTTTGGTATGCGGGATGAAGTTGATACCGAAGTCACATCCCTCAACATCGTTGACCGTCAAAGACGTGCCGTTCAGCGCTACCGATCCTTTTGGCGCGATAAACCGAGCAAGATCAACGGGTGCGCGCAAAGTCACACGCGTGCTATCGCCCTCGTCAGCTACAGCAATCACTTCGGCTACGCCATCAACATGGCCCGAGACGATATGCCCCCCCAGTTCATCCCCGACTTTCAAGGCGCGTTCCAGATTTACCCGCGTGCCGACCTGCCAGTGATCCAGATTGGTCTTCGAAACCGTTTCGGCGCTGATCTGAACATCGTACCAGTCGTCCCCCAGCGCGATAACGGTCAGACACACGCCATCGCTTGCGATCGAAGCACCCATATCGATCCCTGCTGTGTCATAGCTGGTCCTGATCCTTGCCCGTAGGTCACCCTGCTGGTCAAGTTCGGCAACGGTGCCAATATCGGTGACGATCCCTGTAAACATTTCATCAACCCCAAGAGCCTAAATTCAATAATCGAGGTAAAGGCACCCAGCCCGACGAACAAGCCCTGCCTTGCCCAGAAACCAACAAAGAGGCATAATTTCATCCAAACGTACCACTAATATTCCTTGCGAGCAGACTATATGGCATCTTCAACCACCTGCCCTGACCGGCGTGTGTTCCTGTTCCTGCAAGGTCCCCATGGCCCATTCTTCAATGCACTAGGTGGTATGCTGCGCGCGGCCGGAGCCAAAGTCATCCGTGTTGGATTCAACGCGGGCGATCAGGCGTTTTGGAGCGACACGACCAGCTTTATTCCCTATCTGGGGGATCCCGACGATTGGCCAGCTACATTCACCGACATAGTTACACTCAATGGTGTCACTGATATCGTACTCTATGGTGATACCCGGCCTATCCATGCAAATGCGGTTCGAATTGCGAAATCACGCGGCATTACTATCCATGTTTTCGAAGAGGGATATCTGCGCCCCTGGTGGGTGACGTATGAGCGCAATGGCTCGAACGGAAACTCGCGTTTGATGGAGCTTGATGTGGAAGAGATGCAGACGGCATTGGCGCAGTCTGAGGGTCAAACCCCTCCGCCGCCCTCGCATTGGGGGGATATGCGCCAGCACATTTTCTACGGCGCGCTTTACCATTGGTTCGTGATGTTCATGAACCGGCGCTATCGAAATTTCCAGCCTCACCGCGAGCTACCGGTCGCCAAAGAGTTTCAGTTGTATTTCAAGCGCCTGGCACTGATGCCAATCCACAGATTACAGCGAAGATGGGCAACGACTCGGGTCAGGCGGGGGGGCTTTCCCTATCACCTTGTCCTGTTGCAACTGGGTCATGACAGCTCGGTGCAATCCCATTCGGATTATTCCTGCATGAGCGAGTTTCTTAGCCAGGTGATTGACGGTTTTGCCAAGGGCGCCCCTGCGCACCACCACCTCGTCATCAAAGAGCATCCGCTGGAAAACCATCGTGAACCACTTCGGCACATGGCCCAGCGCATGGCCGAAAAACTCGATATCACTGATCGCATTCACTATGTCCCGGGTGGTAAGTTGGCAAAACTTCTCGATGAAGCAAGATCAGCAGTAACCGTGAATTCAACTGCAGGCCAACAAGCCCTGTGGCGCGGCATTCCCCTGCGCAGTTTCGGACGGTCGGTATATGACAAGCCACAGTTTGTTTCCCGGCAGCCAATCGAGGCTTTTTTTGCTGGCCCCAATGCTCCGGACAGCAAAGCCTACCGGGACTATCGACAATTTCTTCTCAATACCAGTCAGATTCCGGGTGGCTTCTATTCCCGAAAAGGACGTCGACAATTATTGCGCCGTGCCGCAGATATGATGCTTATGAAACAGGGTCCATATCAGTCGGCACTGGAAGACAACGAGGCCGCAACGCCACAGTTGCATCTTGTTAAGTAACTTGAATCAACCCGTTGCTGGATGTTTGGCATTGAAACGGGTAACCTGCCCAAAACAAAGACGACTGAGGTAAATCGGCAGTGCAGCGTTTTCCTACCCGATGGATACGGGGGGCTTCCTTTGTGGTGGTCCTTGGTTTGCTGGCAGCGTGTCAGCTTCCGAAATCCGGACCTAACAAAACAGAAATCCTGGCCGGTTCTATCGAAAACGGCGGCAACGCATTTGTTGTCGAAGTCGACGACCGCGTGGCACGTGCCGCCTCCGCGGTTCCGCAATACGGGTTCTCACAGTCATTTCGCAGCGCCCAAAGCATCGCATCTGATACTGTACGTCCCGGTGATGTTCTGAATCTTAGCATCTGGGAGAATGTCGACGACGGGTTGCTGACTTCTGAAGCGGGTGGTGCGACCAATCTGGATCAGGTTCAGGTCGACAGTGACGGATATATTTTCGTTCCCTACGCTGGTCGGCTGCGTGCAGCGGGCAATACTCCCGAGCAATTGCGCACCCTGATTTCCAGCAAACTGGAAGAGCAAACGCCGGACCCACAGGTTCAGGTTACGCGCACGCCGGGCAATGGGTCGACTGTTTCCTTGACCGGGACTATCGGTGCACCGGGTATTTACCCGATCGAGCGCCCGACAGGAACCTTGTCGACCATGCTCGCGCAAGCGGGAGGCGTCGCAGTTGCATCGGATATTGCTTTGGTAACCGTGATCCGCGGAAATCAAAAGGGAACGATCTGGTACAACGATCTTTTCCGCAATCCGGAAACCGACATCGCCCTGCGCGGCGGTGATCGCATTCTGGTTGAACAGGATAGCCGCTCGTATATTGCACTGGGTTCGACTGGGCAGTCCCGCGTGGCGTTCGAAAGTCAGGATTTATCAGCCCTTGAAGCTCTGGCACAAGTCGGGGGCCTTCAGTCGCTTTCGTCAGACCCCACCGGGATTTTCATTCTGCGCGACGAACGACAGGACATTGCACGTAGCGTTATGGGGCGCCCTGAGCTGACGGGTGATCAACGCATGATCTACCTGTTGAACCTGACCGCACCCAACGGCTTGTTTGTTGCACGTGATTTTGTGATCCGCGACGATGACACGATCTATGTCACCGAAGCCCCATATGCACAGTGGAGCAAATCAATCTCGCTGATCGCCGGAGGTCTGACACCATTTGCGAATGTAGCGACACTTACAGGAAACTAGTGGATGTTTCCTGAACCGGAGAGCATGGCCGGGGGCGAACGCTCTCGGCTATTTGTTTACAACGGTGGTTTCCTGACACAACGGCGTGTGCGCCGGATCCTGTCTTTGTCCGGGTATGACATTCGGCTTGGTCTGCCCCAACACGAAGATCTTGTTGGGGTCTGGGGCAACAGCCCAACTGCTCATCGCGGCTTGACCATAGCGCGGAAACGCGATGTGCCCATCTTACGGATCGAAGATGCGTTCCTGAGATCTCTGCAACCCGGACGCAGCGGCGAGGCCCCGCTGGGATTGCTGCTTGACCGTGCAGGTCTACATTTTGATCCTACTACGCCATCCGATCTGGAAACCCTGCTTACGACACATCCGCTGGATGACACTGCCCTGCTGGATCGCGCGCGCGGCGCGATTGCGCGCCTACGCGAATTGCACCTCAGCAAATACTCTGCCTACGATCTTGACCAACCACCCCCTGAACCCGGCTACGTTCTGGTGATTGATCAGACCCAGGGAGATGCGGCCGTTACTGCGAGCCACGGCGACTATGCGCGGTTCCGCGAGATGCTGGTCATTGCACAAGAGGAAAACCCAGGCGCACGCGTCATCATCAAAAGCCATCCCGAAACGACCGCTGGTCATCGGAAAGGGTATTTTTCTGATCAAGATCTGAGTGACCGCGTGTCCATTCTGGACCACCCCATAAGCCCTTGGTCACTGTTGGAAGGCGCTATCGGTGTTTATACACTGTCGTCACATATGGGATTTGAAGCCATTCTGGCGGGACATAAACCCCGAGTGTTCGGGCAACCGTTTTACTCAGGGTGGGGGCTGACACAGGACGACGTCCCCCTCCCCCGTCGACAACGCAACCTCACGCGGGCGCAGCTTTTTGCAGCAACAATGATCCTGTATCCGCGCTGGTACGACCCCTATCAAGACTGCTTGTGCGAATTGGAAACCGTGATCGATACACTCGAGGCGCAGACCCGCGCTTGGAGACAGGATCACAAAGGTTGGACCGCATCGGGTATGCGGGTGTGGAAGCGGCGGCGCCTGCAGCGCATTTTCGGTCAACACGGTAAGCTGCGTTTTACATCCGAGCAGCCAAAAGATACCGCACATCCCCATATGGCCTGGGCGAGCCAAGCGCGTGATACTTTGAGCGCAACACGCGTCGAGGATGGCTTTCTACGCTCGCGTGGATTGGGTGCGGAATTGGTGCCACCGCTTTCGCTTGTGACCGATGATATCGGTATTTACTACGACCCGACCCACCCCAGCCGGCTAGAGGAATGGATCACCGCGCGAGAGACGCTGCGACCGGACCAGAGGCTTCGATCAGAACGGCTGATAGCCCGGTTGCTCTCTGACGGCCTGAGCAAGTACAACGTCGGTCACCCTGCCCCGGACCTGCCAAAAGGCCATCGCATTCTGGTGCCGGGGCAGGTAGAAGATGACGCCTCGATCAGACTGGGTACAAGCAATATTCGCAACAACCTCGATCTGCTGCGTGTAACGCGCAAGGCCAATCCTGATGCTATTCTGATTTACAAACCTCACCCGGATGTCGAAGCCGGATTGCGAGAGGGCAAAATCGAATCAGATTTGGCTGACATTGTGGTCAAGCGCACCGACCCCGCCACCCTGATGACTCAGGTAGACGAGGTTTGGACTATGACCTCTCTGCTGGGGTTCGAAGCTTTGCTGCGCGGCGTCAAGGTCACGACGCTAGGCGCGCCATTCTATGCTGGGTGGGGGTTGACGACAGATTTGGGGGCTGTGCCTGCTCGTCGCGGCGCGCAGCCTTCATTGATGGGCTTGGTACACGCAACCCTGATCGACTACCCGCGATACTTTGATCCCGTGACTGGACAGGCTTGCCCAGTCGAGATCGCGGTTGAGCGGCTTGCGCACGGCGCACCAACGGCGACAGGACCTATGAACCGCCTTCTGTCCAAACTACAAGGAATGATGGCAACGCATGCGCGTTGGTGGCGCTAAGGCCTAATGCGTGACGCGCGCCCAACGGTGCAGGATATCACCGCCAACAACCTGCGTTTCGATCAGATCGAACCGGGGTGCGGTTTCCAAAGTATCCAACCCTAAGGCTCCGATCGCCGAAAGACCTTCGGCTCCGATCGTAAGCCCGGCGGTGAAACCAACCAGCTCATCGACCAGATCACTTTCTAGCAAGGACGCAGCCAAAGCTGATCCGCCTTCACAAAAGACGCGGGTCAGCCCCGCTTGCCCGAGCTGGTGCAGCAGATCAGCGGCTTCAACGTGATGATCGTCCAATGCGCATGGGATCAGTCGCGCACCAAGCCCCTCCCAGGCGCGGGCGCGATCAGGATCCGGATGAGGACCATGGCAGAGCCAGACCGGAATTTTGGACGCGGTCCGCGCGAGATGCCCCATCAAAGGCAAGTCCAGATGCCGAGACACCACCACGCGGACCGGCTGGCGTTCTACGCCTAAATCGCGAACCGTCAGCGACGGATCATCAGCCCGCGCCGTTCCCGCGCCGACCATGACCGCATCATGGCGGGCCCGCATGGCGTGCACTGCACGGCGTGCATTGGGGCCGGTGATCCACTGGCTGTGCCCGGTTTCAGTGGCAATCCGACCATCAAAGCTGCTGGCCAGTTTCAGTGTTACAAACGGTCGACCTTGCTCGGTTTTCAGAAAGAACCCCGCGTGATCCCGTGCCGCCTGTTCGGCCAGAACCCCGGTAACGACATCAATCCCAGCTTCACGAAGCAAGGTGAACCCTTGTCCAGCCACACGCGGGTCACTGTCTTCGATTGCCGAGACAACACGTGCAATTCCAGCCTCGATCAATGCTTCGGCACAGGGTGGCGTTTTTCCGTGATGCGAGCAGGGTTCAAGAGAGACATATGCTGTCGCACCTTGTGCCGCCTCGCCTGCTTGGGCAAGTGCGATGGGTTCGGCATGCGGGCGGCCTCCGGGCTGCGTCCAGCCGCGTCCGACAATACGCCCATCGCGCACGATCACGCACCCGACGGACGGGTTCGGCCAACACGTGCCCTGGCCGCGCCTCCCCAAAGACAAGGCAAGCGCCATAAATCGCTTATCTGCTTCGTTCACTCGTCCGTCGAAGGTTGCGGCGGGCGCAACTCGTGGACAAACTCCTCGAAATCGTCGGCCGCCTGGAAATTCTTGTACACACTCGCAAAACGAACATATGCGACCGTATCAATCCGGGCCAGCGCTTCCATGACAATCTCACCGATTTTGTTCGATGGGATATCGGTTTCACCCATGCTTTCCAATCGGCGAACGATACCCGAAATCATCTGGTCGATCCGCTCCGGATCAATCGGCCGCTTCTGCATCGATATGCGGATTGAACGCTCAAGTTTGTCGCGGTCGAAATCTTCTCGTTTTCCATTGGTCTTGATCACAACCAGATCGCGCAACTGTACACGCTCATAAGTCGTAAACCGTCCCCCGCAGGCCGGACAAAACCGGCGTCGGCGGATCGCGACGTGATCCTCAGCCGGGCGTGAATCTTTGACCTGAGTATCGATATTTCCGCAAAACGGGCAGCGCATCCGCCGTCTCCTCGTCCCTAGTTCGGCCTCTTTTGTAAGCGCTGCGGCTTACTTATCCACAACTATAGGGCAGCCGCTAGGGTTTGGGTAGTCGGAATTTTCCACCCCAATATAAAGCGTCACGCAAAGTGCGCTGCGACCTTTCTAATATGCGGTGCATTGCGATGTTCAAACACGTAAATACCCTGCCATGTGCCCAGCACAGGCGCCCCACTCCTCACCGGGATCGACAACGAAACCGGCATCATCGCAGCCTTGATATGAGCTGGCATGTCATCCGGCCCCTCATATGTATGGCGCAGATAAGCCATCGAAGGATGGTCGGAAGGCGGCACAAGCCGGTCATAAAAGGCATGTAAATCGGTCTGCACTTCGGGATCAGCGTTTTCCTGAATCAGCAAAGAACAAGAGGTGTGCCGCACAAAGAGGGTCAGCAGGCCATCTGATACCGGCCTCAGCCAATCGCGCACAGCGGCGGTGAACTCATAGAGCCCCGCACCCTGCGTTGAGATCGAGAATTCGGTCTGCAACGCAGATCACCTAAAGTTAATGCGACGACTGCACCGGCCATTTGCACCTTGCACAGACATACTGTCGCCGGCTTTGAAGCCAGCCGATATACTGCCTTGCTGGTCTACATTTGCAGGAGGCTTGAGCGAAAACTGCACAGCCGTCTTTCGGCCGGTCGTCACGCTTGGCCCATAGCCACGCAGAACATAAATACGCTGTTGCCACCCCGCACCCAAAGACCGTCGTGCGAAATCCGCCGCAGCACACCAATATCCATCGACATCTCTGCGCGCCCTTGGGATGACTTCGAATTCCGTATTGCTGATTGCTTCGGTTTGATATCCGTTTGGTGCCGCGCTGGTCATTGCCGGAGAACCGAGCAACATAAGTGCGCCCAACGTAACTGATAATATCTGTTTCATCCTCGTCATCTTCCTGTTTCCACCTGAAATATACCTAGTGCGCCTCACCACTCCAAACAGTAGAGATCACAATCAATTCAAACTGACCTCAATTCGCTCCGATCCGGCTCAAGCCACCCGTTATATCGGATCAGCAAACCCAGGCCGGGCACATAGGCAGAAATGTCAAAACAAAAGCGGTCCATTGAATCTTGGGTTTCTGTCGAGGCTGACTGCGGCAGCAGAAACTTGGGACAAGGTATTCCAAACAGGGCGAGCCGACGGATTCGAATCGACAGCCCTGCCTCGGTTCGTACAGGCTGTAACCAAATTGCGAGCCCCCCGATCCTTTCGTGGACGCAATTGTATCTCTGGTCGAAACTAATGCGTGAACATGTCTCATGCCCGGAAAAGTCCCGCTTCCAAATCCAATGCCCTTTTGTTCGATGTATAGTGAGAGTGACCTGAAGGTCGTCCCCTTCTGGCGGGAATCCTCCGATGCGCAAAGCCAGGGCGACCAATGGCCCCCGACCTCGGATTATGCTGCATTTTCCCGAATATTGCCCCTCCGCCGAGTGCAGTTTTTGAATTGCTTCCGGCAGCTTTTCATCCACACCCAGAACTTGCAGGAACGGGTCGTGCTCAGAAGCCATCTGAAGCGAACCGGGACCGAAGGCTAGCATCGGGAACCAAACAACAGTTGTAACGACCAAACAACGCATATCGATTACGGGCAATCGAGTGATACAGCCAATCCTTAACAAACACTGGCAGATATCGGCACAAGGACAGCAAGAACCAAGCTCCCGGTAACGCGCGCATCGCGGCGGCAAAAGCATCAAGCTTCTGGTGAACTTCACCATCGACGATGACCAGATTGGTCTCAAAATCCTTGGTCGGGAGATTCAGCCGTGAATAGAGTCTCCTCCCCAACTCCGACTGGGCGGTCGCAAATCTGAACCTTTGGTCCCGATCATGGCGCAACATGAACTGAAAAAACTGCGAACACAAAACGCATTCACCGTCAAAGACAATCAAATCAGTTTCAATGTCTGGCAAGTCAGGCACTGTAAATCCAAATACCACCATCAATTCAAGAAGATACTGGCACGGCATAATTCTCGCAGCAATGCGACATGACCGACCAATAAGGAGAGCTGTGCCGGGGAACCCATTGAAACGGCTTGGTGGACCGTCGGCTTGGGCTCAACCTTATCCCCAAAAGGTGCTGACCCGGCAACGATGGATATTTAGGTGTCACTCCTGCGGTATTCTTGGCAATTTCGGCCAAACCCTTTCGAATATCCGACACGTCACAAGTGTCGGTAACAGAGGCTGGCAAAATACAGCGCCTTTCCGCTATCGTGATCAGATTATCAGGATGAGTTTCGGACAAGGTTATGGACGTTGATATTTCACGCATTCAATTGCTGATGCGCGCCCTCGAACAACGCGCGAGTTTATCGGTTGTCGATCAGGTTCTTAAAAACAGCGCATTGACCCGGATCGATGTTGAAGCACCTGCCACACTATTTAGCGCCCGCAAAGAGGCCATGTTTGTTCGCCATGCCTGTGATGCGCTCGGTGACATCACATTCGGTGCAGGCGCGGGGTTAGAGTTCAATTCTTCCTCCAGTGTGACGGCATATATCAGTAAATACTCGCGGGATCTGAAACAGGTGTTGGAAAACACAACGCGGTTTCATGGTATCATTGACCCCGCACTGGCGTTCAGTCTGCGTGTTTCCGGCAATTCCGCCTCATTGGAGGCTGAATGGAAGGACCCAAGTTTTTCGCGATACCATCGTCGAACCGAGTTTTTGTTATTCGCAAGCATTGCTCGAATGCGGGCTTTGACGCAGGTGAAACTGTATCCTATCGAAATGCGATTTCAGCACAGTGTAGGGCGACATGCGGACACCTTTCAAAAGATCGGAGGCTTTCCAGTAAAGTTTGAGGCTGAACGATTGGAGGTTATTTTATCACTACCCTCACTCGAAACACCGATCCCTACCTATGATCCCAGTCTGCGGGCGCATCTGCTGGAATATGGCGAGCGTCTGCTGGCGGAAGGACGTAAGCCAAAACAAAAAAACCGTGCACAGATCGAAGGGTTAATCACCAGGTCAATGCCCGGAGGGATAATTCAGGCGGATGAAGCCGCCTCTCAACTTGGCCTCAGCCCGCGCACACTTGCCCGTCGTCTGGCGGATGAAGGCACTTCCTACCGCGAGATTGTCGAAGATCTGCGCTGTGATCTTGCGCAAACATTTATCAAAAACGGCATGAATCTAGCTGAAATCTCGTATTCTTTGGGCTATTCGGATCAGGCTGCGTTCTCGACGGCTTTCAAACGTTGGACCGGCCAGGCCCCGACGGCGTTCCGTAAACGGGTTTCACATCCGCTTACACATAAAGGAAAGTAGCCGGGGGTCATCAGCGCAGCCGCCTCGCCCCGGCCTGTCCATGAGTGGACAGTGTGGACATAGGCACAGCAGCGCAACGCAACATGCGATATTTCGCCAATTTGATATGTTGTTCAGTCAATGCGCGGCGAGGCATGAAAAAGGCGCCTCGTGGGCGCCTTTGACCTATTGATCCAGGAAGGACCGAAGCTTCCGCGATCGGCTGGGATGCTTTAGCTTTCGCAGCGCTTTCGCCTCGATCTGGCGAATACGTTCGCGGGTAACACTGAACTGCTGACCCACCTCTTCCAGTGTGTGGTCAGTGTTCATGCCGATACCAAACCGCATCCGCAGTACCCGTTCCTCGCGCGGAGTGAGTGAGGCCAGAACCCGGGTCGTGGTTTCCTTGAGGTTCTCCTGAATCGCGCTGTCGAGCGGCAGCACGGCATTCTTGTCCTCAATGAAATCGCCAAGCTGGCTGTCTTCTTCGTCGCCGATGGGAGTTTCGAGGCTGATCGGCTCCTTGGCGATTTTCATCACCTTTCGAACTTTCTCGAGCGGCATTTGCAGCTTTTCTGCCAGTTCTTCCGGAGTCGGCTCGCGACCGATCTCGTGCAGCATCTGGCGACCGGTCCGAACCAGTTTGTTGATCGTCTCGATCATATGTACCGGAATACGGATGGTGCGCGCCTGATCCGCGATTGACCGCGTGATCGCCTGACGGATCCACCAAGTCGCATAGGTCGAGAACTTATAACCACGGCGGTATTCGAACTTGTCCACCGCTTTCATCAGGCCGATGTTGCCTTCCTGAATAAGATCAAGGAATTGCAGGCCGCGGTTCGTGTACTTTTTGGCAATCGAGATTACCAGACGCAAGTTGGCTTCAACCATTTCTTTCTTGGCCTGTCGCGCCTCTTTCTCGCCTTTCTGAACCTGCTGCACGATGCGGCGGAATTCAGGGATATCTAGACCGACATATTGACCGACCTGAGCCATGTCGTTGCGCAGTTCCTCGACCTTAGCGGTCGAGCGTTCGATGAACATCTGCCAACCCCGGCCCGGCTTTTCGGCCATTTCTGCCAGCCAGTTCGGATCCAGTTCACGCCCGCGATAGGCGTCGATGAATTCACGACGGTTGATCCGGGCCTGGTCGGCCAGTTTCACCATCGAGCTGTCCAGCGACATGACCCGGCGGTTGATGCCATAAAGCTGGTCGATCAGCGCTTCGATACGGTTGTTGTGCAGGTGTAGACCATTTACCAGCTCAACAATTTCCGCGCGCAGCTTCTGATAGGTCTCTTCGTCTTTTTCGCTGAACGATCCGTCTTCATTCAGAGTGGCCGAAATTCGGCTATCCTGCATTTCGGAGAGCATGGCAAAGTCGCTGGAAATCCGCTCTAGCGTAGTCAGAACTTGATCCTTAAGCGCTGCTTCCATCGCAGCAAGCGACATATTTGCCTGATCGTCTTCGTCATCGTCGTCGTCGTTGGCAATCGGGTTGCCATCGGCATCCAGCTCTGGGCCTTCATCTTTGGCGGGTTTGGCTGCCTGAACCGACGATGTGTCAACGACCGGCTCCTGTACGTCGCCATCTTCATCCAACTGGTTGCCGAACGTTGTTTCAAGATCAATAACGTCGCGCAACAGAATGTCTTCGCTCAACAATTCGTCGTGCCAAATCGTGATCGCCTGGAAGGTCAGTGGGCTTTCGCACAGGCCGGCGATCATAGTATTCCGACCAGCCTCGATCCGTTTGGCGATGGCAATCTCGCCCTCGCGGCTAAGCAATTCGACTGATCCCATCTCGCGCAGATACATGCGCACCGGGTCATCAGTACGATCCAGCTTTTCGGTAGCGGCACCAGCCAGCGCAACTTCGCGTGGGCCTTCGGTCGTGACCAGTTCGGTCGAACCTTTGTTCTCTTCTTCCTCGGCCTCTTCATCTTCGATGATGTTGATGCCCATCTCGGACAGCATCGACATAACGTCTTCGATCTGTTCCGAGCTGACCTGATCAGGCGGCAAAACCTGATTAAGCTGGTCGTAGGTGATGTAACCTTTCTCACGGGCCTCGGCGATCATTTTCTTGACCGCTGCCTGGCTCATATCAAGCGAGATCTCCTGTTCCTGCTCGTCGGATTTGCGGTCTTCGTTCGTATCCTTGGCGGCCATTCAATGCTCCTGCAGGGATGGGTGATTCGTTTTGACCGAATCATTAGCGCGTAGAAGTGATTCGGCCACCCGTTTACCTGTTTTTCTTTTCCAGTGCCTTACGAAAACACCACTTTACCGGCGTTTCCGCTCAAAATTGATACCCGACATGATCGCTTCAAACGCGTCTTTCTCGTCACGGTTGATTCGCGCACCATTGTCGGCGATGTCGAAAACGGCCCTGTCTTCGTTCTGGCTGCGGCTCGTCCGGTTGCGCTCTTCGGCGGCTTGCGCCAGCCGATATGTCAGCGCCTCATCGGCCAGATCAGACAATTCCTCTGCCGCTTCGGCAATCTCAGCATCCAACCCCCGGAGCGCTTTGATCTTTGCGAGTTCCTCGGCCAGCGTCATCTGGGCCTTTTCAACGTCGCCTGGTTTGTACACACAAGGGATCACTGCGACATGGCGAAGGGCCAGAAGGTTTTCAAGGGGTTCCGGCCCTAAAGTTTGTACGATGTGCTCTTGCAGATTGTCCGGATCGTCAATCGCATGGCGCAAGATCGCCCCGCGCAAAGCTGCGTGATCGGGATCGTAACAATCCATTTCTTCCAACTGGTGTTCGAATTGAATTACAACTTGCGGATTTAGAATAGCAATTGCGAGAATGGCCGCTTCGCGCAATTGAATATCCGCGTTCTCGGACGACGCCAGAAACGATGCGCGTGCACCGGGCGTGGCAGGCTGGGGTTGCGCCTGCCATTTTCCGCGCGGCTGCCACGTTCGATTTTGCGATTGCCTCTGGGGACGAAATAATTGCCAGCGCAGGTCCTTAATTTCCTGCCCGTAATGCGATCGGATCGAGGGGTCGCGGATCAGCTTGATCTTCTCACGCAGGGATTTATCCAACGCCGCCTTCCGTTCAGGGCTGTCGAATACCTTGCCTTCCGTCTCACGTTGCCACAGCAGCTTGACCATCGGAATGGCCCCTTCCAGGACGGCTTGCACCGCCCCCGGCCCTTCGGCACGCAGAAGATCGTCTGGGTCCTTGCCTTCCGGCATGAGTGCGAATCGCAAGGATTTGCCTGCCTCCAGCAATGGCAGGGCCAGATCGACCGCCCGCATCGCGGCGCGCAGGCCCGCTGTGTCACCATCCAAGGCAATGATCGGTTCATCCGAAACACGCCAGAGCAACTGTAGTTGATGTTCGGTAATCGCTGTTCCTAATGGCGCCACCGACGCGCCAAAGCCTGCTTCGGCCAGCGCGATTACGTCCATGTAACCCTCGGCAACGATCAGGGGCTGCCCCTTCCCAGCCGCCTGTCTCGCAGGACCGTGGTTATAGAGGCTACGGCCTTTATCGAACAAATCGGTCTCGGGCGAGTTCAGGTATTTTGCGTTGTCATTCGGGTCCATTGCCCGACCGCCGAAGGCAATGCAACGCCCGCGTGGGTCGCGGATTGGATACATGATGCGGTTTCGGAAGTTGTCATATGGTTTTTTGCCCCTGTTGGACGGTTTGGCCAGGCCCGCCGCAAGGATCAAATCATCGGCTACATTCTTGCCAGTTAGATGATCCCACAACGCCTGCCAGCCGTCGGGGGCAAACCCGATCTCCCATCGATCCAACGCCTGTGCATCCAGCCCTCGGCGGGTCAGGTAATCGCGCGCCTCGGCCCCTGCCCCGGTCTTGAGTTGCAAGCGAAAGAACTGAACCGCCTGCTCCATGACTTCGGCGAGTTGCAAGCGTCTGTCCTGTTTCTCCTGCGCTTTCGGATCGCGCGCAGGCATCGGCATCCCCGCTTCACGCGCCAGAATCTCGACCGCTTCGATGAACGAGACATTCTCGGTCTCTTTCACAAAGCTGATAGCATCGCCTTTGGCATGGCACCCAAAGCAGTAATAGAATCCCTTCTGATCATCGACGTGGAATGAGGCGGTCTTTTCGTGGTGAAACGGGCATGGCGCCCACATATCCCCCTTGCCCTGATTGGATTTGCGCTGGTCCCACATGACCTTACGCCCAACAACCTGAGACAGGCTGAGGCGCGTGCGCAGTTCATCCAGAAATCCGGGGGGCAAAGACATGGGTCAAACCTGCCAGAAATGAAAACGCGCGCCAAGGGGATGGCGCGCGGTTGTCCACAGAGAAATGATCTGTCTGTGGATTATTGCTGTAAACACAACTCCAGCCAAGCGGCACCGAGATCTTTTTTGCGCACGTCGCGCATTTTTTGTTCGTACACCCAAGGCGTGATCAACGGAATCGCCGCATTGTAGTTCTCGGGCCATGTCGGACCGCTGTCTGCTACTGCCTGCGCCACGTCGCGTTCCTTGACTCGGTCCAGACGTGCCTTCTGCACCGCAGCCACGACATCTGCCTGATACTTGCAACTTTGCTCTTTAGTCTCCTGAGCAGCCAAGGGTGAGGCCAGCAAGACCGCGACAATGGCAATACGCAACATGGGGTTCTCCCGGATTCGTTTCCTTTGGCGCAGCTTAACCGTGCATAGCAACACCTTCCATCGCCGATTTCAATTTGTACCTCAGTCGAAGCGTCAGGCGGCTAGCAACAGCTTCATACCCTGCCAGCGCAGCATTAGGCACAGACTTTTCGCAGATGTTTCAACACTCGCGTGCGGTCATATGGCGGCGTATCAGAGTTTCTTCTGCAGAAGCGTAGTACCCGAGGTAAATTGAACATCGACATAAACGCTGTCCCGGTCCAAATCCACAACGACTGACGGTATATCGATCGATCCTTCTGCGAAACCGAATTAGTTCAAATCGTAAAAAGCGGCCACCCATAGGGCGGCCGCTATCAGAAATTCGATTGCCTGAGTGCTCAGAGTCCTTTTGCCCGATAGCTTTTTGAGACCCGATCAATCGCCACAATATAAGCTGCGGTGCGCAGGTCATCGACATCAGCGCGGTCATGCCAAACCTCGCTCATAGCCTGATAGGCGATGCGCATTGTGTCATCGAGGCCTGAGCGCACCAGCTCCAACTCGTCAGCACCCTTGAGGTATTTGGCCTTGAAGTTCGGCGACATCGACCAGGCATCACCCAGGTATCGATCCAGCCGTTCAAGCTCGCTGACGATCAGTTCATGGCGCGCTTCTTCCTGGCGGCGCTGCATGCGGCCAAAGCGGATATGGCTAAGGTTCTTGACCCACTCAAAATAGGATACTGTAACACCGCCCGCATTTGCATACATATCGGGGATAATAACTGTACCTTTATTGCGCAGGATTTCATCCGCGCCCGCTGTGACCGGACCGTTTGCAGCCTCGATAATCAGCGGCGCTTTGATCCGTTCTGCATTAGACAGGTTAATCACCCCTTCTAGTGCGGCCGGGATCAGGATATCGCATTCGGATTCAAGCACTGCACCGCCCTCGGCTGAATGCGTCGCATCCGGATAGTCTTTCACGCCGCCATGCTTAACGATCCACTGACGCACCGCTTCAACATCAATGCCATCGGGATTGTATAATGCGCCATCCCATTCGATGATGCCAATCACGCGCGATCCGTCTTCTTCACTGAGGAATTTTGCCGCGTGGTAGCCCACATTGCCCAAGCCCTGCACAACAACGCGCTTGCCGTCCAATTTGCCTGTCATACCAGCCTTTTTGACATCTTCCGGATTCCGGAAGAATTCGCGCAACGCATATTGAATGCCGCGGCCGGTCGCTTCAACCCTACCTGCGATACCCCCAGCGTTCAGCGGTTTACCCGTCACACAGGCGCGCGCGTTGATATCTGTCGTGTTCATTCGGGCATACTGGTCGGCCATCCACGCCATTTCGCGTTCGCCTGTTCCCATGTCGGGTGCGGGGACGTTCTGAGACGGGTTGATCAGATCGCGTTTAGCCAATTCATAGGCGAAACGGCGGGTGATCTGCTCTAGCTCGTGTTCTTCATATTGGCGCGGATCGATACACAACCCGCCTTTAGACCCCCCAAATGGCGCTTCGACCAGAGCGCATTTGTAGGTCATCAGAGCCGCGAGCGCCTCGACCTCGTCTTGGTTCACCGCGAGGGCATAGCGAATACCACCTTTGACCGGCTCCATATGTTCTGAATGAACCGAGCGGTATCCGGTGAATGTGTGAATCTGCCCTCTCAGCCGAACTCCGAACCTGACTGTGTAGGTGGCGTTACATACCCTGATCTTTTCTTCCAGTCCGGGCGGCAGGTCCATCAGAGACGCAGCTCTGTTGAACATCAGATCAACACTCTCACGAAAGCTGGGTTCTATAATGCCGGTCATACAATCCTCCGTACTGGCAAATGACAAACGTCATGACGTTTTGTCGCACTGCTTGTAATTTACCGCAATCAGTAACTGCACTTATTTTAAGCAATTTGCGAAAGGCCAATCGGCGTGTTCGAACTGAGTCGACCATCGATCACCTACGCGCTATTGTCCCGAGGCGGGAAACAAAGACAGCAAAAACGCCACGAATAAAGCTGAAAACCGTTAAAAACGAGCAGCATAGTGACGATCATGCCTAATTCTCGCCACGATCCCTGTATAATTAATTAGCGCTGCAAACCGCTGGCATTGGTGCGCCCTGTCGACAGAGGAATTCACTATGCGCAATTATGATTTAAAAGAATTGTTTTACTTTTTGTGCCGAGAAAACAGGTGCGCCCGACGCTTGCGGCAATTTGCATCTGAAACAGAAGGCACGATGACGATCCTTGCGCTCTTCTTGGTGATGATTGTCTTCACCGTTGCCGGATTTGCCGTCGATATCATGCGTTACGATCGGGAAAGGGTGCGACTGCAATATGCCCTTGATCGCGCCGTTTTGGCAGCAGCGGACCTGGATCAGGAGCTTTGCCCCCGTGTTGTCGTCAACGATTACATTACCAAGGAAGGCTTCAACCCTGATATTATCAGTAATATCGAAGTCGAACCCGAGACATGTAAGACAAATGCGGATGGCTCTGTTGAACAGATCGCCGAGCTTGAAGGCAAGCGCAAGGTTGTAGCCAGTGCTGACATGAGCATCGAGACCCACTTTATGAAGTGGAGTGGTGTCGATCATATCGGTTCAACCGCGACCAGCATTGCCGAAGAATCGATTGGTAACGTTGAAATCTCGTTGGTTTTGGATGTGTCAGGCTCAATGCGCGGAACAAAGCTGACCAACCTTCAGAAGGCCGCAAACGACTTTATTGATGAAATGGTTCTGAAGTCAGAAGAAGGTAGATTGTCAATTTCGATCGTACCCTATTCCGAACAGGTCTCGGTGCCTGACTATCTGATGGATGCCTTGAATACGATCGGTGCCAACGAAGTTGCAAATTGCATCGACTTCCAAGCCTCGGACTTCACGACAACCAATTTCAACTATTACGATATCGTCGATGATGGCGGTAATATCATTAGGAAAGGGGATTACATTCCTCAGACCTTACACTTCAAGGACAGCGGCACGAACGACAGAAGATTCAGTGATACTTTGGTATCCAGTAACATCTGCCGTCTTGAATCCGCGACTGACCAACGGGAAATGACCGTTATTCAGAATGACCCGGATATTTTGAAGGACCAGATTGAAAATCTGGTAGCAAGCGGCTGGACTTCGATTGATCTTGGATTGAAGTGGGGCTTGACCTTGCTTGATGACAGTATTCAGCCATTGATTGCCCAGATTGCAGACAGCTCTGAAATCCCAGACTCGTTCGCCATTCGGCCTGCACCGAACACCACGACAGACACCCTTAAGGTTCTCGTGCTGATGACGGATGGGGAAAACACCTATCAGCATAAGGTAAACTCACCCTATAACGAAGGTGGCTCCAATATTTATTGGAACGAAAGTGCACAGACTTATTCCATCTATGATGATCAAAATGGGCATTGGGCTTGGCCAAATGTAAATACCACCATTTGGGATAATAGTACCGGCGGGTACTGGACACGTGACAAGTTCCAGGATCATGCGCACGGAAATGGTACCTACAAACGATATCGTTGCCGGGATTACTACAATGGCACCTGCTACGATATCGACAGATCGAATGATCGCGACTTCAACGAAAGCGGTTCGTCGCCAGCAGAACTAGAATGGCCTGATGTCTGGGCACATACGGAGAAAAACGCGATCCGAAATATGTTCCGCCATGCCTACGGCTGGACCCGTGGCAATGAATTCGCGGCTGCGTCGACCACCGAAATCGGCCCTTCAACCAAAAATCCGCGGGTTGTCGATCTTTGCGTAGAAGCTGAGAAAGAAAAGGTCATAATTTTCTCGATCGCTTTCGAAGCCCCCTACGGCGTCAAGCAGATGCTGAAAGACTGCGCGATCAAACCTGCCCGCTACTACGAAGCAACTGGCA
Organism: Ruegeria sp. CL5; assembly: GCF_056536485.1. Lineage (NCBI taxonomy): Bacteria > Pseudomonadati > Pseudomonadota > Alphaproteobacteria > Rhodobacterales > Roseobacteraceae > Ruegeria > Ruegeria sp. CL5. Next base: position 170,195 of record NZ_JBQFPS010000002.1, on the reverse strand, counting down.
CCCAGATCGAGCGCGTCTTCGATTCAATCAGCACTTCGATTCAAAACCTGAGGCTGACCCAATGATCATGTCGTTTCGAGAACGGGCGCAAAGGTTCTGGCGCAATGAGGATGGTGCGTCCTCGAGCATCGAATTCATGTTCTGGTTCCCTTTCTTTTTCTATGTTGGCTATTCTGGCATGGACCTAGGATTGATCTCATTCCGGCACGCCGACCTTGAGCGGTCATTGGACATGACGATCAGGGAAGTTCGACTGAATCGGCTACCGCCTGGGGAAGACGGGTGGGATCACGCCCTTCTGAAGAAAATGGTATGCGAGAACGCGATCATTTCCGACTGTTCTGAAAATCTCGCACTCGAAATGAAATCCATCGACCCGCGCGTTGGTAACGAATTGGATCCGAGACCTTATTGCGTCGATACACCGGCGACGGTCAGAAAGCCGGAAGATGTAGCGTTTGAATTGGGAACCTCGAATGAAATGATGATTATTCGGGCTTGCCTCGAAGTCTCTCCTACCTTTGGCTTTTCCATGATGAACGACCTGGTAAGGCAAGACAATGACGGGCAATGGGAGGTACATGCCACTTCTGTGTTTGTTCATGAACCATTTGGAGGCTCATCAAGTACTCCCACTGGAGGTGGCACTTCTGAACCGGAGGACGTAGCAGATGCCGGCGGCTAATTTCTCAATCAGAGGCGCAATTGCAAGAGCCGTTCGTCGCTTCCGGCACCGGGAAGACGGCATCATGTCGGTTGAAGCCATGCTAATACTGCCGTTGCTTTATTGGTCGATGCTCGCATCATATACCTACTATGATGCCTATCGCCAAAGCTCTCGCAACATCAAAGGTGCCTACGCGGTTGCCGACGTGGTTTCACGCGAAGACGGCAATGTGACTGAAGCCTATGTAAACACGATGTATGATCTTTTGGAGACCTTGGTCGATACACGCGCACCAGTGACGTTGCGGATGACCTATCTTACATTTGATGCCGAGAACGACATCCATAATGTACTGTGGTCCTGCGTTCGTGGCACAGGCCTACCGAAATGGTCAAACGCAGACATTGACGACATTAAGCCTCGGCTACCCGCCATGCCTGACAATGGATCGATGATCGTGGTCGAAACCCGGAACACATATCGGCCGCCATTCTATATCGCATTTGAATTCGCCGAATTTGACATGAACAACCTTGTGTTCACTCATCCGCGCGTATTCGACAATATCGTCAATACTGATCCGTCCTGCGTCGTCTAGCTACGACCTTTCGGCAAGCAGTCCGGTCAGTATCTCGGACATGAACTTGGTTTCGGCGGCGGCCGTCATTCCGCCGATACCAATGCGGCGCCCGACACGCCACCAAAGGCCTGGAAACCAGTCAAACGATCCTGCCGTGCGGGTTTTGATAATAAATCCATTCGATGGCTTGAACGCAAATACACCCCGGTCGACGGTCTCAACCTCTTCCACTTTGCAAATCACCTGCCCCGAGCTGGTGCGTAAATCGGTAGAGGTCAGTTCGATCCTGCCCTGAGTCGAATGCCACATGTGATGCGACAGCCAGAAAGCCCCAATTCCCACAACAAACAGGAATATCTGCCAACCAAGATCCGGAGGCGATACTATCGCGACATAAATCACCAGCGCTCCGACAGTGGCCAACATCCCTACTCCGGTCCATCGGCGCGCGGATGAGGCCTGAATAGAGGCCAGAACTTCGTCTTGCATGTCACTCTCCCCGTTGCTCGTCTGCTCTAGCTGGTTTGATATGCAAAGAACAACACCCATGTCGCTGGTCTGAGCGTGATTGCACAGACTGCGTGTTCCTGCGCAAATTGATTACGCCGGGACTGGTCATAAATTTTGGCTAAGCAATCAGGAGGCAAGAATGTCCCTCAGACCGATCCTTGAGACGCGCACTTCGGTTCCAACAATGGAAGGCGCGGGTGTCAAACTTCATCGCGCATTCGGGTTTCAAGACCCGTCGGAACTGGACCCTTATCTGTTGTTTGATGACTTTCGGAACGACAACCCGCAAGACTACATGGCCGGTTTTCCATGGCATCCACATCGCGGCATCGAAACGATCACCTATGTCCTGTCCGGTTCAGTTGAACACAGTGACACGCTGGGTAATAGCGGCACTTTGGGTGCAGGAGACGTTCAATGGATGACTGCCGGGTCTGGTATTCTGCATCAGGAAATGCCCAAAGGCTCGGACAGCGGCCAGATGCATGGTTTTCAACTTTGGGGCAATCTTCCATCGGATCAAAAGATGACTGCCCCACGCTATCAGGACGTCCAAAGTGCCGATATTCCCGAGATTATCGAAGACGATGGTACGGCGGTCCGGGTAATAGTCGGCACATTCTGGGGCCGTACAGGTCCTGTCGACGGAATCGCTGCAGATCCGCAATATCTGGATATCAGTATACCGGCAAGCGTGAAAAAGACCTTTCCAATAGATACCTATCGTCGTGCCTTCGCCTATATCTTTGAAGGGAGCGCTGCCTTCGCGGATGCCTCCCGCCCCTCCGGAGTGCTTTTGGAAAAGGAAATCGCCGGGCAAGAGGTCAATATCCGCGACATGTCTGGAGACCGGACATTGGTTCGGTTTGGAACAGGGGATGAAATCACCGTTCAGGCCGGGCCCGATGGTGTGCGATTTCTTCTGATCTCTGGGGCTCCGATTAATGAACCTGTCGCATGGCATGGACCGATCGTCATGAACACGCAGGCCGAATTGCAGCAGGCCTTTCGTGAATTGCGCAACGGCACATTCATCCGCCCGGCACATTGAGGGCCGGTCAGGCGGTGACGGCCTTGCGCACCATATCCCAATAGACCTGTTCAACCTCATCCAACGACAATCGCCCGCCGCTGCGGTACCAGGTGATCACGCCGTTGAGCATGGCGATCACCGCCAAAGTGGCGATTTTGGTATCGGTAACCGAGAATTGGTCCGATTGCTGTCCTATGCGCAAGATACTCTCCAGCGAGTCTTCGTAGCGGCGGCGCAGCGCTTCAATTTCGGTGAAATTTTCGGGCGTCAGATTGCGCAGTTCCATATAGGCGATAAATACTTCATCCGGGCGCTGAAGGTGAAAACGGATGTGGAACCCGACAAACTGGTGCAGCGCATCTTGTGGGTCGTCAAACTGCTCAAGCTCTTCATATGCAGCCAACAAATCCTGCATATGATCGCGCATAAGACGGAACAACAGGCTTTGTTTATCAGGGGTATAATTATACAGGGCTCCGGCCTGCACCCCCACCTCTCCCGCGATCTGTCGCATCGATACAGCGGCATAGCCGTGGCGGGCAAACAACCCCAACGCTGCCTCGCGAATGCGAGGGCCGGTGATGTCTGAATGAGAGCCTTGTGTACGTGCCATGACCTTATCCTATATGAACGGTTGTTCAGATAGAACCCCGCTTGAACCAGCGCGGTAAAAGGTGCATCACATGAAAAACTCTTCAACCCAAAGGTCTGCGATGAAGCTTTTGCCGTCGATATTTCTTGTGCTCGCCACTGCGAGTTGCGCGAATATCCCCGAGTTGGAAGGCAGCGAAACCGCCGCATTGCGCAAGGCCCCCTATCCCAAACTCATTGCATTGGATCCGGCCCTCGGTGCCCCCACCGATCCCGTCAGCGAAGCGGAAGAGGTTGAAGAGGATCTGTCGACGCGCGGCGAAGCCTTGGCGAAAAAAGCCGAGGCGTTGCAAAATGCCGAGATTAACTAGGATTTTGGCTGCGCCTAAGCCTCCGAAAGATTAGACGGATTGCACCCTTGCCCCGAACCCGCTAAGGCAGCCCGCAAAGGACACTTCGCCATCGCGGGCGGCATTGCGAGCAGAAAGGACCCAAGGGAATGACACAGGCGCTGAGGCTTGGAATTGCCGGTCTGGGAACTGTCGGAGTGGGAGTGGTCAAAATCGTGCGGCGGCATGCTGATCTTTTGCAGGCGCGCACCGGGCGCCCCGTTCAGATCACCGCTGTTTCGGCTCGCGATGCCAATAAGGATCGTGGCGTAAACCTATCCGACTACGCGTGGGAGACCGATCCGGTTTCCTTGGCAAAACGTGACGACGTCGATGTTTTTGTTGAACTGATGGGCGGTGAGAACGGTCCCGCAAAAGCCTCTGTCGAGGCGGCATTGGCCAGTGGAAAAGATGTCGTCACTGCCAACAAGGCGCTGCTGGCCATCCATGGACAGGACTTGGCGGAAAAGGCCGAAGCTGCAGGCCGCGTCATTCGGTTCGAAGCAGCCGTCGCGGGTGGTATCCCGGTGATCAAGTCTCTGACCGAAGGGCTGGCTGGTAATGAGATCACACGCGTCATGGGTGTGATGAACGGCACCTGCAACTACATCCTGACCCGGATGCAATCGCAGGAGTTGGGCTACAACGCTCTTTTCGAGGAATGCGCGCAGCTTGGGTATCTAGAAGCCGATCCCAATCTGGACGTTGGTGGCATCGATGCGGCGCATAAATTGGCGCTGCTGTCATCGATTGCCTTCGGCACCAAGCCGAATTTCGTCGGGATTGAGATTGAAGGCATTCAACAGATCAGCCTGGATGACATCCATCAGGCTCACGACATGGGATACCGGATCAAGCTGTTGGGCGTGGCTCAGCGCACTGCCCGGGGACTAGAGCAGCGTATGCAACCCTGTCTGGTGCCGAGTGACTCTCCGTTGGGTCAGTTGGAAGGTGGAACCAACATGGTCGTGCTGGATGGCGATGCAGTTGAGCAGATTGTTCTGCGTGGCCCCGGTGCGGGCGAAGGTCCCACTGCAAGCGCTGTGATGGGCGATGTCTGCGATCTGGCACGCGGATTGCACATCCCGACATTTGGCCGCCCTGCCGCATCACTGGAAGAGGCAAAGCCTGCCGTTACTGGTTTGCCCGCGCCCTATTATCTGCGTCTGGGCCTGCAGGATAAACCAGGCGCGCTGGCCAAGGTTGCCTCTATTCTGGGCGATGCGGGCGTCTCGATTGACCGGATGCGCCAGTATGGGCATGCCGAAAGCACCGCGCCCGTGTTGATTGTCACCCATAAGACGACACGCGCAACCCTTGACGTCGCGCTTGAAGGCTTGCGCGACACGGATGTTATCGCGGGTGAGCCCGTCGCCTTGCGCATTGAAGAGGTTTGAGCTTGCGACCTGCATGAAACGCAAGCTATGCCGGTTATTACGGCTTTATTGACCTGAGGATACGAACATATGAGTGCTGCCAAGATCGATTTTAACGACCGCCTTCTGTCTCTGGGCCTTGCGCGGGTGGCGGAACAGGCCGCGCTGGCGTCCGCCTCATTGGTTGGCCGGGGTGATGAGAAAGCCGCTGATCAGGCTGCTGTAAACGCGATGCGGGAACAGCTGAACCTTCTGGACATCGAGGGTGTTGTCGTCATTGGTGAGGGCGAGCGCGATGAAGCGCCGATGCTGTATATCGGCGAAGAGGTTGGTACTGGCAATGGGCCGGGCGTGGACATTGCGCTGGACCCGCTGGAAGGCACCACGCTGACAGCCAAGGATATGCCAAACGCCTTGACGGTGATCGCCATGGGACCGCGCGGCTCAATGCTGCACGCGCCTGATGTGTATATGGACAAACTGGCCGTTGGCCCCGGCTATCCTGAAGGCGTTGTCAATCTGGATATGAGCCCCCGCGAGCGTGTTGAGGCTCTGGCCAAAGCCAAAGGGTGTGAGCCTGCAGATATCACCGTTTGCATCTTGGAGCGTCCTCGTCACGAAGCAATGATTGCTGAAGTGCGCGATACTGGCGCCTCAATCCGCCTGATCACCGATGGTGACGTCGCTGGCGTCATGCACTGCGCCGAAAGCGAAGTGACCGGGATCGACATGTATATGGGCCAAGGCGGCGCACCCGAAGGTGTTCTGGCTGCTGCTGCGCTGAAATGCATGGGGGGTCAGATTTTTGGCCGCCTGTTGTTCCGCAACGATGACGAACGCGGCCGCGCCGCCAAGGCAGGCATCACCGATCTGGACCGCGTGTATGCCCGCGACGAGATGGTGACCGCAGATGTCATCTTCGCTGCCACTGGCGTGACCGGGGGCTCTCTGCTGCCACGTATCAAGCGGGAACCGGGCTGGGTTGAGACAACGACGCTGCTGATGCGGTCAAAGACCGGTTCTGTTCGGCGCATGTCTTATCGTACGCCTATGTGGCCACATACCGACGCTTAGCGGCTTGCGCCGCTGCCTTCGGCGAGAGTATCAAAAGGATGAAGAGGCCGGGTCCGAAGGGGTCCGGCCTTGGCGCATGAGGTGAGATGTGGCGTTTCTGGGCGTAGAGCAATCGTTGACCGGTCGGCGTTGGGTTGGACCTGGGATAGAGGTCGAGCGGTCGGCTGAGATGATGGCGCAGCAAACCGAATTGCCACGTGCCGTTTGTCAGGTGCTGGCGCGACGCGGTGTTCCGGTGATGGAGGCCTCGGGCTTTCTGGAGCCAAAGCTGAAAGAACTGCTGCCTGATCCGCGTTCGATAAAGGACATGGAGCTTGCCGCTTCGCGGTTTCTTGAAGCGGTGCGCAATCGTCAAAAAATCGCAGTGTTTGCCGATTATGATGTGGATGGGGGCAGTTCGGCTGCGCTACTGCTGGTGTGGCTGCGCCAGATGGGAATAGCCGCAACGCTCTATGTGCCCGACCGGATTGATGAGGGCTATGGACCAAATGTACCGGCGATGCAGGAATTGGCAGTTAGCCATGATCTGATCATTTGCGTGGATTGCGGAACACTTAGCCATGAACCTATCGCGGCGGCGAAGGGTGCAGATGTAATCGTTTTGGATCATCATTTGGGGGGAGAAACCCTGCCGGATTGCGTCGCAGTGGTGAACCCGAACCGGCAGGATGAAAGCGGTGATCTGGGCTATTTCTGCGCGGCTGCGGTGGTGTTTCTGATGCTGGTCGAGGCGGGCCGCCAACTCCGCGAGGCTGGCGTCAAAGGGCCGGATCTGATGGCCATGCTGGATCTTGTGGCGCTGGCTACGGTGGCCGATGTCGCGCCGCTGATTGAGGCCAACCGGGCCTTGGTGCGGCAAGGGCTGAAGGTGATGGCCCAGCGGCAACGGCCAGGGCTGGTGGCGTTGTCGGACGTGGCCCGCATGGATACTGCGCCCAACAGCTATCACCTAGGGTTTTTGCTAGGGCCGCGTGTGAATGCAGGTGGGCGCATCGGTCAGGCCGATTTGGGCGCGCGATTGCTGAGCACCGACTCGGTGATCGAGGCCAAATCCCTATCCGAGCGACTGGATGCCCTGAACTCGGAGCGGCGTGAGATCGAGAACACAGTGCGCGCTGCAGCACTGGCACAGGCGGAAGAACGCGGGCTTGATGCGCCGTTGGTGTGGGCTGCTGGTGAGGGATGGCATCCCGGTGTCGTAGGCATCGTTGCATCGCGGCTGAAAGAGGCCGCAAACCGGCCCGCGATCGTGATCGGGTTTGATGGAGATGAGGGCAAAGGGTCGGGCCGTTCCGTCTCGGGCGTTGACCTGGGCGCGTCGATCCAGCGTCTGGCAGCCGAAGGGTTGTTGGCCAAAGGTGGTGGACACAAGATGGCGGCAGGTCTGACGGTGATGCGGGATCAGTTAGAGCCCGCCATGGCGCGCCTGTCGGAACTGCTGGCCAAGCAGGGTGCGGGGCAAGCAGGCCCTGCCGATCTGAAACTGGACGGGGCACTGATGCCTGGCGCCGCAACAGTCGACCTGATCGAGCAGATCGAAAAGGCAGGCCCGTTCGGAGCCGGTGCCCCTGCCCCACGCTATGCTCTGCCCGATCTGCAGGTGCGATTTGCCAAGCGTGTGGGCGAAACACATCTGAAACTGTCACTATCGGATGGCATGTCCGGCGGACTGGATGCCATCGCCTTTGGTGCGTTCGATGGTCCGCTGGGGGATCGCCTGTCAAATCATGGCGGTGCCCGCTTCCATTTCGCAGGTCGGCTTGAGGTCAATTCCTGGGGCGGTCGGCAGAGCGTGCAACTGCGACTGGAGGATGCGGCAGAAGCCGTCTGACACCTTTTTCAACACGCCCTGCAACCAGTCAAAAAAGTTTCGTAGCCTTGCGTTTTTCGTCTTGCGGGGGGGGAAGGTAAACCGTAAAAGGCCCTCCACAAGCCAACGTGGCCCGTTCGTCTATCGGTTAGGACGCCAGGTTTTCAACCTGGAAAGAGGGGTTCGATTCCCCTACGGGCTACCATTTCGTTTGTTTGGTCTAAATGGCCCGTTCGTCTATCGGTTAGGACGCCAGGTTTTCAACCTGGAAAGAGGGGTTCGATTCCCCTACGGGCTACCATTTCCACACACTTTCAATGCTTTAGGAAGCCGGATCCGGACAGCCAGCGCGCACTAACGCTATTCGCGCCAACCGACATCGTCCAATGTCGTCAGCCCAGTCTGCGCCATTGCAATACTCAATTCGTCGCTGAGAACACCCCAAAGCTGTTCCAGACCCGGCTCTCCGGCAGCGGCGATGGCATATTGCAGTATTCGTCCAACAAAGACAAAATCCGCTCCGACTGTCAGAGCCTTGAGGATATCTTCGCCAGATCTGATGCCGCTATCATAAAAAATCGGGAAGTCCGGCCCAAGCGCATCACGGATTTCTGGCAGCTTTTCGATGGGTGCAGGTGCAGAGTCCAGCTGCCTTGCGCCATGGCTGGAGACCTGAATTGCATCCACCCCTGCCGACACAAGTGTTCGGGCATCCTCGACATCCAATACGCCTTTTATCACCAATTTTCCCGGCCACCCATCGCGTAACCGGCTCAGCGTATCCCAATCGGCACGCGCGCGGCTTTCAGTTCGGTCAAAATCGTAACCTTCCGCATCGAAATTCGCCATCACAGGGCGACCCTTGAACAAGGTGGTCAACGACCAACGAGGGTGCAGAGCAAAGTCGAGGAACTGGCGCGGTCCAATACGAAACGGCATCTTGAACCCATGGCGCAATTCGCGTGGACGCCGACCAACCTCGGGCACATCTACGGTCAGAACCAGAACGTCATAACCTGCGAATTTCGCCCGCTCGACCAGTTTATACGTGCCTGAGCCGTCTCCACTGAAATAGAGTTGAAACCAGGCATTGCCTTCGGCTTCGGCAATGATCTCTTCCATTGAGGTAGACGCAACTGTGGATACGACATGAGGCACACGGTTTTGCGCTGCCAAACGTGCCAGCATCAGATCAGCGCCAGGAGCTGAAAGGTTGCACATCCCCATCGGGGCAATCCCAAAAGGCCGATCTGATTGTTGGTCTAAAATCTGCGCCGCCAGCGATCGCTGGCTCACATCCTTCAAGATACGCGGACGCAGAGTAATGGCATCCAAGGCAGCACGGTTTCGAACCGCCCCGGATTCCTGCCCGGCAGCGCCATCAATATAGTCAAACACCATCCAGGGCAGCCTGCGACGCGCCAGGCGTCGCGCGTCCTCGGCCGAATGAATGGTGCTGGCGGCCATCAGGCCTGAACGGCCTTCATGAAGCGGTCACGAATGACCACCGGGTCCATTGTAATCGGTGGCATCTTGGCATTGCCGCTTTCGCACTTGCTGACAATTATGGTCATCTGCTTCGCATCCAGGGCCTCTTGCAGGGCACGACCTGTTTCTTCGGCCGCGCACTCAATCACACGTTCACATCCCGCGGCTTCGGCCATCTTCGTAAGCGAGGTTTTTTGACCTGCATAAGTCGGCTGGTCCCCCGTCGACCCGTAGGAACCGTTGTCCACAATCAACAGGATGTAGTTGTCCGCCACATTATTCGCGATGGTTGGCAAAGTACCCAGATTGGTCAGGATCGAGCCATCACCATCAATCACGATCACCGGTTTGGGCTGCGACAACGCTAATCCCAACCCAATTGAAGAGGCCAACCCCATTGTCCCCAGCATATAAAAGTTGGACGGTTGGTCGTCGATGGCGTGCAGTTCCTGACTGGGAATGCCGATGTTACAGACAACCAGTTGATCACGCAGGATCGGAGCGATTTCCTTGAGAATTTCAGAACGGATCATTGGTCGCCATAGCCTCCCCAGAAATTGGCATCGGTCAGGATCGCGACCGGCTTATTGCACATGAACGTATATTTCAGGATCGCGTCCAGTTCTTCGACATCGGACTGATGGTGGAAATGATAGGTAGGTATGTTGAGCTGAGCCAAAAGGGCTTTGGTATGAACGGCCATTTCGACTTGACAGGCAATCGGTTCACGCAGCTCTCCGCGATATGAAATCAGCATAGGCAGTGGCATCCGATAATACTGAATCAAAGTCGCCAGCGTGTTGATGGTAACACCAATGGCCGTATTCTGCATGATGATAGCTGGGCGTTTTCCACCCATCCATGCGCCGGCACACAGGCCCATGCCCTCGTCTTCTTTGTTCGACGGGATATGAAAAATCCCATCTCGCGCATCGATATGTTCGATTACGCCTGCAAGTTGCTTGCATGGAACGGTGGTCACAAACGAGATATCGTTCGCAACCAGGTCGTCTGTTATCTTTTTGTCTATGTCCATATCCGGAGTATCTGTCCTGTTTGGGGCGCATTGCGCGATTTGGCGTGTCAGTTTTGAGAGCTAGGATGTGCGACAGACATGAACCGCACAAGGTGCGTGTCGGATCACACGCGCAGCGGTGCTGCCAAGGAAAAAGTCGCTGAGGCCCGGTTTGTGCGAGCCAACAACGATACAATCCACATCATGTTTTTCAGCAAATTCAAGAATGGCGCGATAGGAACGTCCCTTGACCATTTCGGTTGTCACATCACCATGGCCGGCCGTTTTCTCTGCCAACCTCTGCTGGGCTTTATCCCACGCGCTGCGCACGGCCTCTTCATCGAGATACGCGCTGACAGAACTGTGCGGCGCCTCATAGACATGCAGCGCGGTGATCTGTCCGCCCGGATTGCATAAGGTTTTGGCGGCGGTGAGGGTTGTGCCGGAAACGCCGTGATCCAGCGCCATGGGGACTAGAACTCTGTCGTACATGTGTGCTCTCCTTATTCTTGGGCAGGTGTCTTATGCCCAGGGATCGAGGATTATCTTGGGCGCAGCCACCAAACCAGAACGCAGGTCCTGAAAGGCGGTAGCACCGTCAGATAAAGGGCGCAACTCGGGCCAATCCAGCGGGCCGAGGCAACCATCGAAGATCGCGCGTGCAGTATCTCGGAAATCCTGTGCAGTGTAGGTATAGGTGCCGATGAACGTGATTTCCTGCAGCGTCATGCGGCGGATATCCAGACCTCCGGCATCCTCGCCCAGCCCAACATGTGCAATCACCCCCCCAGGCAATGCAACAGCAGATGCCGTTACGCGCGTAGCTGCAATTCCGACCGCATCTACAACCAGTGGCACAGTGCCTTGAAACACATCGACGGTCTGCTGGCCGCAACGCTCGGACAGATAAGCCCGACGCTCGGGGTTGGGTTCCTGAACGATCACGTCAGTCACACCCATTGCGCGCAAGGCAAGAGCCGCCGCAAGTCCTATGGCCCCTCCACCAATGACCAGGGCGCGACGGTCCATTCCCGGGCTCAACGCTTGCAGCGCAAGACGCACAGCATGCCAACTGACCGCCAAAGGTTCCGTCAACGCAGCCTTTTCCAAGGGCACGTCATCCGGCACCGTAACCAAATTGCGATCCGGGATGGCCACATATTGAGCAAACGCGCCTTCGCGCGGGGGCATCGAGATAATCTGGCGGTTGGGACAGAGGTTTTCCCGACCTGACGCGCAAGCAGAGCAAGATCCACAGTTGACCAGAGGATTTATGGTCACACGCTGGCCATCGCGGGGCCCACCGGTAACAACACCGGCCGCTTCATGTCCCAGGATAAGGGGCGCAGGGCGGCGTGCGTCATGCCCCAGATAGGCATGCATGTCGGATCCGCAGATGCCAGAGGCTTGGATGCGGATCAGATGCTCTCCTGCCTGAGCGACCGGCATGGGCACATCGTGGAAAGCGAGCGTTTCATTACCTTCGTAAACCAGGGCTTTCATTTCGCCGTAAACCCCCCGTCAACCATCAGGATTTGACCCGTGACATAGGCAGATGCCTCAGAACACAGAAACAGCAGCGGCCCGTCGATGTCTTCAAGCCGACCATTGCGGCCAATGCAGGTTTGCGCCGCATTGCCCGCTGCACGATGCTCGTCGCTGAACACAGCTTGTGTGAGCTCGGTTGGAAAGAACCCCGGCCCAATCGCGTTTGCGGTGATCCCGAAGCCAGACCAAGCCTCTGCCATCGCGCGGGTCAGCTGACCGACCCCACCCTTGCTTGCCCCATAGGCGATGCCACCGGGGAAAGCGCGGAAGGATTGCAGCGAGGCGAAGTTAACAATTCGTCCCCAACCTCGCTGCCTCATTGCCGGTACGATTGCCTGACTCAGAAAAAACGGCGCAGATAGGTTCAGCGCCAGAGTTCTATCCCATTCGGCAACCGTGACCTCGTCTGCTGGCTGCCGGGTGTTAATCCCGGCGGCATGTACTAGAATATCCGGGGCGCCGAAGGGTCGCGAAATCTCTGCGACCAACGCCTCTGTCTGACTTTGGTTTGCCACATCCGACTGCACATAGGCAGCATCCGCACCAATTTCCGCACAGAGGCTCTGCAAAGCTTCTGCCCTGCGTGCGACGGCCACAACCCGCGCCCCGGCCGCCGCAAGTGTAGTGGCCGCCTGTCTTCCCAGCCCTGAACTGGCACCGGTGACGCAAACGGTTCGTCCGGTCAGGTCAAACAATGCGCGTGGGTCAGCCATTCGCGGTCAGGTCAAAGGTTTCATCCGGGAAATACTTGGCCAATCTAACGTCAGCAGCACGCGCATGGCCCTCCATGCCCTCAAGTCGCGCAATTCGGGCGGTGGCTTCAGCGACCGGCTTTGAGCCGTCCCGTGTGGATCGCTGCCATGTCACGATCTTCATGTATTTATGAACCGACAAGCCGCCAGTGTAGCTTGCTGCTCGTGAAGTCGGAAGCACGTGGTTGGTGCCCGCCGCTTTGTCACCGTAGGAAACCGTAGTTTCCTCACCCAGAAACAGCGAACCGTAGCAAGTCAGCCGATCCAGCCACCAGTCCAGATCATCAGCCTGAACCGTCAAATGCTCGGGCGCATATTCGTCGGAACAGGCTGCCATTTCCTCGCGATCCGCACACAGAATGACCTCGGCATAATCGCGCCAGGCAGCGGCTGCATTCTCACGATTCACCTCCGGCAAGTCGTTGATATAGGCTGGCACCAATCGCATGACCTCTTCCGCCAATGAACGGTTGTCGGTCACCAGCCAGACCGGGGAGTTGTAACCGTGTTCGGCCTGACTCACCAAGTCGGTGGCCACAATCTGTGCGTCCGCCGTGGAATCGGCGAGGATCAGGCTGTCGGTTGGTCCGGCGATCATATCGATACCGACGCGACCAAACAGTATCCGTTTGGCTTCGGCAACAAACTGGTTGCCAGGGCCAACAAGAATATTTGCCTTTGGCAGCCCGAACAGGCCAAAGGTCATTGCCGCAACCCCCTGAACGCCCCCCATCGCCATAATTTTATCTGCACCGCAAATGTGGGCCGCATAGATGATAGCAGGCGCAACTCCTACCCCCGGGTGCGGCGGTGAGCAGGCCGTAATGTGCTTGCAACCCGCCACCTTGGCCGTTGTCACGGTCATGATGGCGCTGGCGATATGACTATAACGGCCGCCTGGCACATAGCAGCCGGCAGCATCCACCGGGATCGCCTTTTGACCCGTAGTAAAACCCGGTGATATTTCGATCTGCACATCATGCACCGTGCTTTTCTGCAGCTCGGCGAACCGGCGCACATTGTTGTGCGAAAAGCGGATATCAGCCTTGAGCTTTTCCGGCACAAGCGCGCAAGCCGCCTCGATCTCTTCCGGGGTCAAAAGTACATTGCCCTCGTAATTGTCGAACTTTGCGGCATATTCCAGCGCTTTGGCGTCACCCCCACTCTCGATATCGTTCAGGATGTCCTGCACGATTTTGTGGGTCTCAGACGCGTCTGATTTGGGGGTCAGATCGGCCTTTTTTAGATATTCGCGAGTCATTACCGGGTAGTCCTATTTATAGATATCGGGAAGCAGCGTGGTCGAGATCGGTGGGAAATATGCAATCAACAGCACCACAATCAACATTGTCAGCACAAACGGCACAGCGCGCGCAGCAATCTTGAGTATGGACTCGCCCGTGATGCCCGAGACAACAAAGAGGTTCAATCCCAACGGAGGTGTGATGAATCCCACACCCAGCGCAGTGATCATCATGATACAAAACTGAATCTCATTCATTCCGATATTGTCGGCCAGTGGCTTCAGGATTGGTGCCAGGATCACAATATTGGGCGTTGTTTCCATGACGCAGCCTGCGGCGATCAGAATACAGATCATCAGCAGGATCAACAGCATCGGATCATCAGTCAAACCAGTCACCGCCGTCACGAACCCCTGAGGGACTCCCATGATTGCCAGCGCTTCGGCCAGCGGGGCCGAGAACGCGATGATTGGCAGGATTACCCCGTTCACTTTGGCAGAACTGACCAGCATCGCAGGAAAGTCGGATAGCTTCAGAGTTCCCAAAATGAAGCCCATCACGATGGTGACGACAACCGCGGTCGCACCAGCCTCGGTCGGGGTCAGGCGGCCCGAGAAAATACCGTAGAAGATAATCCCGGGCACGATGAAGGCGTACCAACCGGATTTTAGCGAATGACCAAGGTTACCGAGCCATTCGCTCAGTCCCATATTGCCCCCAGTTTCATAGGTATAGATCCGGTTCATGATAATATTGGTAATCAGGATCGAAACCAAAATCGCTAGGCCGGGGATTAATGCCGCAAGAAACAGGGTCGAGGCTGAAATGCCCAACACGAGGCCGATGATGATATAGGCGATCGAAGGTGGAATCAGGATGCCGGTACAGGCGCCCGCAGCCACCAGCGCACAGGCATAAGGTCGCGGGTAACCGCTTTCGACGAGGCGTGCGATGGTCATCCGCCCCACCGCAGCAGCGCCCGCCGCATCAGAGCCCGAAATCGCGGCAAACATCCCGCAAACCAGCACCGTGGCTGACCCGAAACCTCCGCGCGTCCAACAGGTCAGCGCTTCGGCGACATCAAGGAATTTCTTACTAAGCCCTGTCCTTACAAGAACATCCCCGGTCAGGATGAAAAGGGGGACAGCTGTTAAGGCAAAGGCGTCTATTCCGGTGAACAGGCTTTCACCAACCGCGCTCAGCGGCAGATCCCCTGACATGACCAACATGACAATCGCGGCGGTGCCGATCGCCGCCCATACCGGTACGGCCAATGCGATCAGGCCAACGAACAGAATGACGGGCAAATAAAAATCCCAGCCGAGCTCGACCGTTTGATTGAGGGAATTCCAGAGCATTCGAGTTCTCCTCAGTCAAACAGTTTGTCGCCTTCGAAGACGGGTGTGCCGTCTCGAAGAGATTTGAAGTCGCGCATCAAGGATTGAATGAGGCGCCATATCATCAGCGCAAACCCGGTGGGGACTGCCATCAGAAACCAAACCTTGGAGACCCGCAGCCCATCCGTGACCGAACCAAACTTGGCGGAGACATGGACGGCTTCATAGGACCAGTAGAGTGCGATGACTGCCACACCCAGCATCACCAGATCGCCGAATATATACAGAACCGCCTTTGGACGCTGCCCCATGTAGTGCATGAGCACGTCGATACGGATATGAGCACGTTCCTTGACCGCTGCCGCCGCGCCTATCCAGGCGAGATAGATGAAAGAGTAGCGAACGATTTCCTCGCCCCAGATCGAGGAAAAGGCAAATACCTCGCGCCGCAGCACCTCGATCGCCATGGTAATGACAAGCATCACGTAGAACACAAGTAGCATCCAGCGTTCGGCGTCGCGGTTGATCTTTTGCAATAAGGTCATTTCCAGCCCCGATCCCTGGCAGCGCTCAATTTTGCCGGTCCAAAGGAACCGCTGCCATCTGGTTGAATGGGAAAAAGTGGGCGAAAGGCTTTTCCCCCTCGCCCAACTAAATTACGCGTCGTGGACGTAGTATTTACCCTGCGTACCAGCCGCTTCGACCAGCTTCTCGAAATTCTCCATCGAGCCTGCCAGTTCGGTCTTGAAAGGATCCCATTCCGAACGCTGGTAGCCACCGGCATCTTGCCACTCGGCCAATTGATCGTCAGACAGCGAATGGAATTGCACGCCCGCCTTGTTGAGTTCGGCCATTGCAAAGGCCCTTGCCGATGGAACCTTGGACAGATTCTGATGGCTGGTCATTTCAGAACCCCACATGATCCCTTCCTGCACGTCGGCTGGCATGGAATTGAACCACTCAAGGTTACAGGAATAGACCTGACTGTCAGGCACCGCCTGCGTGAAGGTGACATTGCTGAGGATATCTTTGAATCCAAAGACATACAGTGCTCCAACCGATGGGTCGAGCGCATCCGCAACACCCTGTTTGATCGCCGATGGCGTCTCACCCCAGGCAACCGGTGTCGGATTCGCACCGACCATCCGATAATATTGCTGCAACATTTTTGATCCCGGCACGCGGAATTTTACACCGCTCATATCAGACGGTGTCATGATCGCGTTCCCGCCCTGCCGCACAGCGACAACACGTGGATCGATGACAACGTAGAACAGGGCCTTGAACCCAGCAGCTTCGACCTTGGGGTGAACTTCATTGGTCCAAGTGTCCGAATGTACCAGGTTTGTGAACCGCTGGTTCGAGCCGCAGAGATACGGCATGTTGATAAGGTCAACGGTTGACGCAAAGGGCGCAAAGTTTGACAGCGAATGCTGGGCCGCCTGAATTGTTCCACCCTGAACTTTCTGGACCAGTGCGCCGCCTGCACCCAATTGGCCACCTGGGGCAAGCTTGACATATACCTTGCCGTTGGTGGCGTTCTGGATGTTCTCTTTCAGATCCAATTGCATAATCGGATAGCTGCGCGAAGCGCCCAAAACATAAGCTGTGGCGACAGTCATTACGTGATCAGCCGCTTTTTCGCGTTCTTTTTCTTCTTTGGCGGTCTGCGCCGCCGCCTCTGATGACCACAATACGCCACCCGCACCAGCCACAAGCGCCGCTGTGAACGAGCCGGTTGAGGCCAGTTTCAGAAAATTCCGGCGCTCAGCAGATTTGAGGCCATCCTTGCCATTCGTCATTGTCTTCCTCCCATGAAATCCGTCAGCTGCCGTTTTTGTTTTTATGGTCAGCCTCTTGCTTGAGAATGGCCACCACGAACAAAATCGAGGCGGCAAACAAAACCAGCATTTCCCCGACATCCCCCAGAAACGCACCACCGCCAAAGGCGCCCAAGGCCACATTGGCAAAGAACACGATAAACACAGCGGCAGCAGCCCAGAGGAACATCACGGAATCCCAGTTCGTTATCTCAAATACATTTGTAAGCGCTTACATTGATAATGCAAGCGCTTACATGAATAGATGGCAAATGGGCATTTTTGTGATAAGACGGGCGTCAGATCAGATGCAGGCTCAGTATGGGAAAAACCCGTTCAGCTCCGACACTTAACGACGTCGCAAAGGCGGCGGGCGTATCGACCGCCACAGTCTCGAGATGCCTGAACTCACCGGAAAGAGTGGTCGAATCCACGCGCAAGCGTGTGATGCAAGCAGTCGAATCGCTGGGCTATACACCGAATTTCGCGGCCCGCGTGATGGCAGCGAATCGCAGCTTTACGATCGGTGCAATAATCCCGACAATGGACAACGCGATCTTCGCCCGCGGGCTGCAGGAATTTCAGGACCAGCTTCGCGAAAGCGGATATACGCTTTTGGTCTCAAGCTCGGCCTATGATCCCGAAGTCGAGCGAGAACAAATTCGCACTCTTGTCGCGCGCGGTGCAGACGGGTTGCTGCTGATTGGATATGCACGAGATGCAGAGATCTACAATTATCTCGAACAGCACCAGATTCCGTCGTTGGTTGCCTGGTCTTACGATCCAACGGTGCAGCGCCCTTCGGTCGGTTTCAGCAATACCGCAGCAATGGGAGAACTGGCCCGAAAGGTGATTTTGGCCGGTCACCGACAGATTGCAATGATTTCGGGGAAAACCAAAGGCAATGACCGTGCTCAAAGTCGGGTTGAGGGCGTCAGACTTGCCATGACGGAAAACAGCCTCGATCCTGACACCCTAACGCTGATCGAAACCACATACGAAATTGAAAAGGGTGCTGAGGCCCTTCGTAAACTCATGAACCTGAGCCCAAGGCCGACGGTGGTGATTTGCGGCAACGACGTCCTTGCCGCCGGGGCCCTGCGTGAAGCACGTAACCTTGGCGTTCAGGTTCCAGAGCAGCTTTCGATAACTGGATTTGATGACATTGAGTTGGCCGAAATTGTAAGCCCGTCCCTGACGACAGTTCACGTCCCTCATCGCGAAATGGGGCGCAAGGCTGCACAGGAACTTGTAGAAATGGTTGAAGGTAGGTCAGAAGGCCGATCAGTCTGCATAGATACTAGGATGGTCGTTCGTCACTCGTTGGCTGGGCCGCCTGATTTGCTCTAGAGATCGCGCCAAAGCGCGTCCGGAATATTCAAGACCATGGGATGACTGTTGAGCGCCCTGATCTTCAATTGAGTTGCTGTCCAACGCTACCGGGTCACAGGTGCGAAAGACAGCGACATCAATTCATCAGAATCAAATCGATACGGGGCTTCCAAGGTGACAACATCAGCCGGATCGATGTCTTTCGGTGCTTTTCGACCTGCAACCCAAACACGGAGCGACGGAGCAGATACACTCACGCGGCGTTCGCCGTGAATTGATCGATCCGGGGCCAGATAGGCCATGTTGCCAGCCAGCCAGTTATGGGCAACGATCGCGATATCAGGCGGGGTCTGATCCAGTATCTGAGGGGTAAGCGCAGCAAACGGAGCCGCACGCTTTGCGTTTCCGGCAAGATTATGATGCAGCATGGCCACGACGATCAGCACAGCTAGCCCGCCCGAGATCTGGCAGAAGCGTCGGGTTCCAGCTCGGCCAATCTTGGGTAGAAGCCACAGCATAGTGGCTGGACCTGCAAATATCAGGATGGGTTGCAGCCAGCGATCCTTAATATTGGTACTGCCACTGATGATCACGATCAACGCCATCAGGACCAAAGCCCAAAACACCGTCCGCAGCATAAAACGCAATAGGTCATCTGCGACACCGGGCGCCCCTTGCCGCCGGTAGATCAACCAGAGAATGCTCATAATCAGGGATAGCAGCGCCACAAAACCCAGCGCCGCCATCGACAGCTCGGCTGCGCCGCGCAAGGCCGCCGAATAGGTGGGCCCATCGCTAGACATGTCGAGTTTGCGCGCGCTGTCAAAGGCAAGGGCCGAATGGTTTAGAATCCACACCATCGGAGCAGCAATCAGAGCCGCAGCGATACCGGCCGACGACAACAACCTCACCGACAAGAAAGGTTTACGCGTCTCTCGCGCACTGAGCGCCGCCAGAAGCATAGCCAGGAGCGCAATAGCGTAATTGTACTTGGACAGCCCACCCGCCGCCATCACCACGCCTAGAAGGACATAGCCTTTGGTCGTGGGATTGCGGATCAATCCCCAGATCACCGCGAAACTCAGCGCAGAACAGAGATTGGCGAGAACCGTGTGCGTCAGCGCGCGCTGCGCTTCCCAACTGAATTGATAAAGCATCAACAACGACAGCACCGACACCCCCGCGGCTACGGGATTTTGTCGGGTCCGAATAGTCATATAAAGAGTGACGACGGTCGCTAACAGTAACCCGTTCTTCAGCAGCGACAGCCCAAGTATGCTTGGGCCGGTGATCTGGAAAACGGCCCATTGCAACCATGCATACAGTGGTAGTTGGGGGCCGTAACCCCATTGAAGTTCGCGGGCATCCAGCAAAATCTCGGCCTCGTCCAGACCGAGCGCACCCCCGGTGGCGAGCCGAACAACAACGTGCAGCAAGAAGTATCCGCAAAATAACCAAAGCCAAAATCTGTCAGTTCCAGCCAACTGCTGAATCCGCCCGGGATTGGTGGATAGCTGGCAAAGATCCGTCTGGGATTGGCTCATGATACGCCCCGATTCCACCGGTG
This sequence comes from Ruegeria sp. CL5, assembly GCF_056536485.1. Classification (NCBI taxonomy): domain Bacteria; kingdom Pseudomonadati; phylum Pseudomonadota; class Alphaproteobacteria; order Rhodobacterales; family Roseobacteraceae; genus Ruegeria; species Ruegeria sp. CL5. Next base: position 150,062 of record NZ_JBQFPS010000002.1, on the reverse strand, counting down.
CGTCCCTATCCTGTCGAACTCCCGGATTGCTTCTTCGCCGAAGCTAGACCCGATGCAGTCAGACATGTCCAGTTTTTTCACATTCTCGTGTCGAATGCGGTTTAACGACCGCCCATGATGGGCAATCAGGCTGTGCGCTGCGTCTCAGACTGGTTCAGACCGTCAAGCCAATCAGTCAGGCAACCGAGGTCCGGTTCGAGCGCTTCGGCCATCCCGCCCGCGAACTCCTGAAACCGTTCTATATTCAGTTTGTTGAGCCCTACCAGGACCGGTATCCCACGTCCCAACGCATCTGCTATGAGAGGTCGAAAGCCGCGCCCGTCGGCCTCATGCTTGCCGAACTTGTTGATAATCAGCAACTGCGGAGCGTTATCCAGAGATTGGGTCACCAATCCGACAGCGCGTTCCAGCTCGGCCGGGTCCAGACGACACCCACGCGCATTTTTACCCAGCGATTGCGAGATGCGAATGGTTTCTCCGGTCGGCAACACCTTAAGGTCCATATCGCATTTATAGCCTTCGGCGCATTCGGTGTTGGTTTGCACCACACCCGACAACGCGGTGCCCGTATCTGTCAGCGCCTCGGCAAAAGCACTGAGCAGGCGATCGGTGGCACCGCGATCGGTGGTTGTGACATAGGCGAGATGCATTTGGAGACCTCAAGACTTCGAATGGTGATAGATCAGATAGCACGGGCCGGACAGTTCGACCACTCCCGCGTGTCAGGGCATCGGTGAGAGCCCGATCACAGCTTCGTGCAGATGGAAGATAACTGCGTAGGCAGCGAAAGCGGCAAGCCAGACCCAAAAGCGTGGCCATGGACGAGGCACGCGCAAGGAGATACGCGCGGTATTTCGAGACAGGCGATGCCAATCCGACCCCATGTAACGGGCTGTGCGGCGGTCGATCAGAACCATTCCCATCGCAGCGAAGCCCGCGAACAATCCGAACAGGATGACATGTGACAGACTGCCATTTGCCAGTAGGTGGGCAACGGCCCAAAGCATCAGCGCCACTAAGATCGGATGGCGCGTAGTGCGCAGGATGCCGGGGGATTCTGGATCAAAGGAACGATGCCCTAATCCTCCAAAAGAAAATGGGTTCTGGATCGAGAGGCCCGCAATGGCCAGCCAACAGACTATCGGCATAACGAGAAGTGGCGCCCAACGGAAGATGGTGAGCGGCGGAATGACCTCGAGATATGGTGCATTGGCAGCGGCGACGATCAGCCAGCCCAATACCACAAGCGAGATCAGTGAGTAGGCAGCGAAGTACCCTGTGCGCCCGAATGTGCCTATCAGCCAGCCGCGCACCGCTGGCCGCGCCGGGATCATGTGGCTGAGCAGAAAGGTCACGAGTGCTGCGAGGAAATAGCCCCAACCGGTCATTTTTATCTCCGAACATGTTGCACCCGGATTACGTCGTGATCACGTGTGGGTCTTTGTCCGAAATCAAGTGCGGCATGGAGCGGTTGCCCGCCCCAGCCCTGTCTTAGAGGCCCAGCGCCTTGCGGCGTTCTTCGGCAAAGCCCTGCACCATGCGATCGGCGATCAGCGCGAGGATAGCCATCGCCGCCCCGGCCGAGATGCCAAGCCCCACATCAGCCTGCCCCAGTGCCAGATAGATCGACTGACCCAGACCGGTCGTGCCGATCAATGCGGCGATCACCAACATGGCAAAGGCAAAAAGGATGGTCTGGTTCAAACCCAGCAGGATGGTCGGTGCAGCATAAGGCGCGCGAACATCGCGCATGATCTGCCACTCAGTCGCGCCGCTGGAGATCGCGGCCTCCATCATTTCCTCGGGCGTGTTGACCAGCCCGTGCCGCGTGTAGCGGATCATCGGGACAATCGCATAAGCACAGATCGCAAGGAAAGCCGAGAACTCTCCTATCTGGAACACCATCAGGACCGGGATCAGGAACACGAAAAGCGGGATCGTCTGCAGCATATCGCAGATCGGGCGCACAACGGTCCAGACCGGAGACCAGACCGCACTGGCCAGCCCGATCAGACCGCCAAGCACGGCGCAGAAGAACACTGCAGCGCCGCTGAGATAAAGCGACAACAGGGCGCGTTCCCACAGGCCTGAGACAAGGATGGTGCAGAGCAGACCCACCGACAACGCCGCCAGACGCCAGCCACCTGCGACCCAGCCCAGTGCGGCAGCCCCGGTCAGAACAAAGGGCCATGGCAGGTTGGCGATGCCGGTTTCCAGCATGCCGATCAGGATCAAAACCACCAGCCCTCCGGTCAGGTGCCCGCGCCAAGCCATCAGCAGCGCGATTGCGGCCCCAGCGGCGAAGAGACCCAAGCTCATGTTGGGGGTCCACTGGAATCCCCATGTGAAAGGCAGCACCGCCTGATCCAGCCCGATCCGCAGCGGCAGCAGCACATAGAACAGTGAGTTGTTCTTGAGCGCATCCAGCCACGGCCCGTTGGCCTGCGTGAACGCGGTCAGGCCGCTGTCGATGGCCCCGGCCATCGGGTCCAGCACGGTTAGCTCGGACGGGTTCGGCAGCCACGCCCAGAAGGCAGCGGTGAACAGCACCGCAAAGCCCAGCATCGCCCAGACAACGCGGCTATCATAGCGCTTGCGTTCGGTCGCCAGAGTGCCACTCATCCGGTCGATCGCGACAGCGAAGACGACGATCACCAGACCAGCCATCAGGGATTCGCCGAACTGCGCCTTGCGCATGGTCAGCAGAACCTCCCAGCCGATGTCATTGAAGCCACCGATGACGGCGGCGATGATCACCATCGACAGGGCCGCCATCAGGCACTGGTTCACACCGACCATGATCTGCGTGGTGGCCGCCGGAATCTCGACCTGAAATAGTTGCTGCAGGCGGGTGCCGCCGGACATGATGGCGGCTTCCTTGATCTCGGATTCCACCCGTTCCAGTCCTAGCATCACGTTGCGCGCCATTGGCGGCGCCGCATAGATGGCCGAGGCGATCAGGCCAACCACTGGACCAAAGCCAAACAGCAGCAGCAGCGGCGTCAGATAGGCGAATGTCGGTACCGTCTGCATGATGTCCAGCACCGCCTGCACGAATGACTTTACCCGCGGCACCTCATTGGCGAGGATGCCGATCGCGCCGCCCATAATCAGCGCCACGGGCACCGACACGGCGACGAGGGCGAGCGTATTCATGCTCTCGGCCCAATAGCCTGAAGCCAGTACGAAGCTGAGGCCGATAAAGCCCAGCGCCGCCATGGGCAAGCCACCCAGATACCAGCCCAGAGCGGTGACGATACCGATGAGGATCGGCCACGGGGTGTTCCCCAGCACATAGTTGGCAGCATTCATCGGATAGGTCATCAGGTCCGAAAACAGCCGCATGGCCGGTTTGATGCCGTTCAGAAACCAATCAAGAAATGCCCCAACCCATTGAGTTGCGGGCAATTCCCACGCGGCGGGCCATTTGACCAGCCACGGGGCAACGCCTTCCAGCGCAAGGCAGACCGCGCCGACAATCACTGTAATCAGCGCAGCTTGCGCGCCGGCTGTCAGGCGAACCTGTTGCGCGGGAGTGTCCGTCACCGCGGTCATGTCTCATCCACCTGCAAGGCTGCAGCCAAATCAGACGGATGCACGGTGCCGACAATATTGCCGTCTGCATCGCGCACGGGCACGGGTTCATAAAGCTCCATGCAATGCGCAAGTGCTGCATCCAATGTCATTGATGTGGTCAGGCCCGGATCATCTGGCCCACGTTCCCCATCATCGCGCATGACCGAGGCGACCTTGGCGTGCTGGCCTTTGGCAACATCCTTTGAGAACTCGCGCACATAGTCGTCCACCGGGCGCAGCACGATATCCGTTGGTGTGCCGATCTGCACGATCTTGCCATCGCGCATGATGGCGATGCGGTCGGCCAGCTTCAGAGCCTCTTGGATATCATGAGTGATAAAGACGATCGACTTTTTCAACGTCGCCTGAATACGCAGGAACTCATCCTGCAGCTGACGGCGGATCAATGGGTCGAGGGCCGAGAACGGCTCGTCCAGAAACCAAATGTCCGGATTCACGGCAAGACTGCGCGCGATCCCCACACGCTGGCGTTGGCCGCCTGAAAGCTGCCGGGGGAAACTGACTTCGCGCCCTTCCAGACCGACCAGAGAGATCACTTCTTGCGCGCGCGCCAAACGTTCTTTTTTACTCACGCCCTGAACCCGCAGCGGGTATGCTACGTTTTCAGCCACAGTCATATGTGGAAACAAGCCGAAATGCTGGAACACCATGCCTAGCTTTTTGCGCCGAAGATCGGTCAGCACCTTCTTGGATGCACCGATAACGTTCTCGCCATCCACGCGGATTTCCCCGCCCGTACCAGGCAACAGTTGCGAGATGCAGCGGATCAGCGTCGATTTGCCCGAACCCGAAAGTCCCATGATGACGAATAGCTCGCCTTCGCGAACTTCGAAATTGGCGTCTTGTACAGCGGGAATAAACCCGTGTTCCCGAAGATCAGTTGCGGCTTTGTCGGCGTCATTCCCTGACCGAGACAGCGCGTCGGTCAGAGCTTTCTCAGCGCCGGGGCCAAAAACCTGCCAGAGATTCTGGCAGGCAATGGCTGGCGTATTGGCGTCAGTCACTAAAGCGGGCTCACTTGGTTGCCGCGTCAACCACCGGACGCCACTTGCCTTCGTTCTCGGCCATCCATGCAGCGACCACCTCTTCGACTGCACCGCCATCTACGTCGATCGCACCCATCATTGGCTGCTGGTCTTCGACCGCCAGTTGATAGTTGGTCAGGATTTCATAGGCTGCAGGCCACTTCTCTTTCATGCCGCTCCAACCGGCCTTGAAGATGCGGGACGGTGAGAAGTCGCAATCGTTCACCGCATTTGGGTTCGGGCCCCAGGACGGATCGTTAAAGCACGCCTCTTCGCCCGCAGGCAGTTCAACAAACTGCACATCATAGGCCGACATCGCCCAGTGCGGCTGCCAGAAGGTGATCAGCAGCGGCGACTTGCGCTCGGTCGAGGCGCGCAATTCCGCGATCAGAGCACCTTCGGAACCTGCAGGAACCGCTTTGAACGGCAGTTCAAGACCGGTCATGCGGTCCGCGCCAGGTGTGCCCCAATCCGCAGGATAGTCGACAAGGCGACCACCAGGCAGTGTTTCGGCAGTGGCGAAGACCTGCGCGCAGTCTTTCAACGCCTCCCACGCAGGCAGGCCCGGGCACAGCTCGGCGACGTGCGCGGGGTAGGCAATACCTTCTTTCGCATCGAGGCCCAGATCACCGATTTCGACAACAGTGCCTTCGTCAATCTTCTTGGCATACTCGTCTGACACGTTAGAGGACCAGATTTCCAGCGTCGCATCGATGTCGCCATCTGCCAGTGCCTGGAACTGGTTCATCATGCCGGCGGTCACATATTCCACGTTATAACCTGCAGCCTTCAGCATCTCTCCTGCCACATGCGTGGTAACGTGCTGACCAGTCCATTCATTGATTGCCAGCTTGATCGGTTCATCCACAGCGCCCATGTCTGCCGCATGGGCTGAACTGGCGACCAAGATAGCTAACGCGCTTACGCTAAGCTTCTTCATTGTTTTGACTCCCTGTCTTTTTCATTTGCCTTTTTTGAGCTTTTTACAGCCCATCCAGTATTTCCTCGTTCACGGTGCGATCGAAACATGCACAATTCTGGTCGAAATTGAACAGGCAGTTGTTGTTTTTAGCCAGATCATCCGCCCCCGCCAATTCTAACTATTGCTCCGGCCCCTTTCCGTCCGGTGTTCCCCATACGCAGCACCCTTCATACCACAAAGTGAAAGAACTTGATTGACTAGTCAATAAAAACATCTCGGTTTTTCGGATTGCGCACTGGTTTTTACTTGCCAAACGAACAGGATGTATCAGCATTTGCGCAACGGAGGGCCTAAGATGCGTCACTTTGATGAAATCTATGAGCTGGCAGCAGACCGCCATAGTGGACCCGAAGCGCTGGAAAACAAGCTAACCAAACCAACCCCCCCAAATGAACTGGCGGAGATGGCTGATGACCGTTGGTTATCGATAATCACGAAAACGATTTTTCAGGCCGGGTTTAACTGGAAAGTGATCGAGGCAAAGTGGGACGGGTTTGAAACAGCCTTTGACGGCTTCGACCTCGGTCGTTGTGCATTCATGGATGATGAAAAGTTCGACGCCCTGCTCCAAGATACTCGCATCGTACGAAACGGCACTAAAATCGCTGCCGTTCGGGACAATGCGGCCTTTCTTCTGGAACTCCGCTCCGAGGGTGGCGTTGGTCAAACTTTGGGCGGTTGGCCGTCACAGGACTATGTCGGATTGCTGCAGATGCTGGCCAATCGCGGATCGCGACTCGGCGGTGCATCAGCCCAATACGCCATGCGATTTGCTGGCCGAGATAGTTTTATTCTGTCACGCGACGTGACGGCTCGTTTGGTTGCCGAGGGCATCATCGACAAACCCGCGACTTCCAAAAAAGCCATGGCTGCGGTGCAAACCGCTTTCAACACTTGGATGGAACAATCCGGGCGTTCGCTTACAGAAATAAGCCGGGTTTTGGCGATGAGCCTTTGAAAACGGCTTGCAGAGCCAAGCTTCCACATTAGGCTTGTTGATATGCTCCGTACCCTGATGATTTCAGCTCTGTTTCTGTTTGCTTCCTGTGGCCGCCCCCTTACCGATCAGGAACGCACCTTCGCTGGCAAAATTCATGGCGAAACGCTGAATCTCGACCGCGTGCGCTTGGTCGAGGGCGCACCGGTTGCCGCAGTAACATTTACCCGCAAAGCCCGCCCTCGGGTTGCCTGTCGAGAGCGTATATTACCTCCCATCAAAGAGGAAACCGTGACAGGAAAACCAGCGGGTGTCGCCCTGTTTAATCACGTGTACTTTACGAAAGACTGGTATCTGGACGACTACATGAGCCAATACCCTGAACAGATGAACCTGATCGCGGCCATGCTGCTGGCGCATGAGCTGACCCATGTCTGGCAATGGCAGAATCGCAAGACGACTGGCTATCACCCGCTGCGCGCAGCGGCTGAGCACGGGCGCCAGAATGATCCGTATCTGTTCGATCTGGATACCTCACCTGATTTTCTTGCCTATGGGTTTGAACAACAAGGCGCGATTGTCGAAGAATATGTCTGCTGCCGCGCCCTCGACCCTGAGGCACCGCGAACCAAACGCCTGCACGATATGTTAAGCGTACATTTCGATGTCTCAAAACTCCCCGGAAATAAGCGCGAAAGCGATGTGTTGCTGCCTTGGTCGGGCGTGAAAGTGCAAGGTATCTGCCGTTGAGCCTTCTAGCCCTCCTGTAGAGTTTTCAGGAATGCCACCAGATCCACAATCGGCTTGCTAGTCAGAATCGGCTGCCCGTCGGGGGTCTTAATCGCGGTGTCGTTCCCTTCGAAATAAGGCCCATATACCGGCATCGGGCTTCCATGGCTGACCAACGGATCGCGTCCATCAATCCGGGCGACCACGCGCGCGGTCGGAAAATCTCCATCAGCATCCAGCAGCGCTTTCAGGTTCGTTGGCTGGATCACCAGCACCCCAGCCATCGGGCCATGCCCGGTTGCGTCCAACCCATGACAGGTCGCGCAGTGATGCTGATACAGCTCGGCCCCTGCCTCGGCATCCTGTGCGAAAACGGGCGACGAAATCGCAGTGAGTACCGACAGCGAGACTAAGCCAAGTATTGATCGGACCATCGCTTTTCTCCCTTCAGCCTGACAATTCCAGACTTGCCCGGCGGCCACACCAGCGCAATGATCCAGATCAACGAAACGAGCGCAGGGATACAGGGTCATGACACAATACGCAGCAATAATGCTGGCCGCCGGGATCGGCGTTCCCATCCTTGCCGCCCTGAATGCAGCATTGGGCCGACTGATCGGATCGCCGACCGCTGCGGCCGTGATTCTGTTCGCGATTGCCTTTGTGTCCTCGGCTCTGGCGCTTTTGATCCTCGGAGGAAGTGAGGCCTTTGCCAAAATCGCACAAGCTCCGCGTCACTTACTGTTGGGCGGCGTGCTGATCGCGTTTTACGTGCTATCAATTACCCATGTAGCCCCACATTTCGGAGTGGGGAATGCCGTGTTTTTCGTACTGCTGGGCCAGTTGATCAGCACAGCTGCGATTGACCACTTTGGCCTGTTCGGTGCTCAGGTCACACCGCTGACATTGATGCGGGCGGGAGGCATTGCGGTAATGGCGATTGGTGTCGCAATCACTCAGCTGGCCTGAGCACACCGCCTTCCAGCCGCAACATCCGGTCCATCCGCGCCGCCAGATCGAGGTTGTGCGTGGCGATCAGCGCCGATAGCCCTTCGTCCCGCACCAGCGCCATGAGGGCTGCAAAGACCTGATCCGAGGTTTCGGGGTCCAGATTGCCGGTCGGCTCATCCGCTAGCAGAACACGGGGCTTGTTGGCCAATGCCCTGCAAAAAGCCACGCGCTGTTGTTCTCCGCCCGACAATGCGGCTGGCCGGTGTTCCGCGCGGGCCGAAACGCCAACACGATCGAGCAACTGCATCGCTCGTACCTGCGCCGCTTTTTCGGATGTGCCATTCGCAAGTTGCGGCAGAATGATATTTTCCAGTGCCGTGAATTCGGGAAGCAGGTGGTGAAACTGATAGACGAATCCCACATCACGCCGCCGGATCGCTGTGCGTGTGCGATCCCCCTTGCCCGTTGCTCCCTGACCAGCGATTTCAACCTCGCCGGTATCGGGCGTATCCAGAAGACCTGCGATGTGCAGCAAGGTCGACTTCCCTGCGCCTGATGGCGCCACCAGAGCGACCGCCTCCCCGGCGCGCAGCTCCAGATCGGCACCTCGCAACACCTGAATCTCACCTGGCGTGCCTGGAAGGTATGTCTTGCTCAGACCGCTGAGCCTTAACGTCACATCATTCATAGCGCAGCGCCTCAACCGGGTTCAGCCGCGCCGCGCGGCGGGCCGGGAAATAGGTAACAAGGAAGGACAGGCCCAGCGAAAGACCGATGGCTTTCAAGACATCCGACAAGTGCAACTCGGCAGGCAAAGCATAGATACCTCGAATGGAAGGATCCCAGACGCCGCCACCCATAACGTAGTTCACGAACGAGAAAATCGGGTCGATATAGATTGCAAACAGGCAGCCTAGAATGACCCCCATTGCGGTCCCGATGATGCCCGTGAACGCTCCGCAGATGAAGAAAACCCTAAGCACTGACCCTTCGCTAAGGCCAATGGTGCGCAAGATACCGATGTCGCGACCCTTGTTCTTCACAAGCATGATCAAACCCGAAACGATATTCATCGCCGCGATCAACACGAGGATCGAAAGGATGATGAACATAACGTTGTCTTCGACTTCCAATGCCCGCAAAAAACCGCCTGATGCATCCTGCCAAGTCCATATCTGACTACGCCCTCCAGCTGCCTCGATAATCGGGATCAAGATCGGGGTCAGCTCTTCGGGGCGATCGACCATCACCTCGATCTCATCCGCCACTCCTTCACGGTTGAAGAAGCTCTGCGCCTCGGTGAAGGGCATGTAGACTCGGGTACGATCGATGTCAAAACGCCCGGCCGAAAAGACATAGACCACTTCATAAGCATTCACGCGCGGCGACGTACCAAAGGCGGTTTTCACACCATTGGGCGAAGTCAGCTTCACTCGATCTCCAACAGTCGCCCCGATCGCACGCGCCACGCCCGAGCCGATGGCAATGCCCTCCGGGAATCTGGACAGATCGCCATAGGCTTCTTTGCTTTCAGCAATACCCGACAGATCAGCCAGATCGTCAGGACGCATGCCAAAGACCTGCACACCAGAGCTGCGGTCAGCATTGGTGATCAAAACCTGCCCTTTAACCAGCGGGGCGGCGCGCTCAACCCCGGGCACCTGCGCGATCCGCTCGGCCATACCGTCGAAATCGGTGATGGTGCGATCCAGCCGTCCCTGTGCATCTACCTCTCCGGCGGAATAAACGGTGACATGGGCGTTGGCCCCCAGAATGGTGCCCACGAATTCGGAGCGAAAACCAGACCTGACCGCCAACGTGGCGATCAACGCGAACACGGCTAGCGTGATCCCGATCAGCGAGATCCAAGTCATCACACTGACGCCGCCATCCGCACGGCGGGCACGCAGATAACGCCAGGCAATCTTCCATTCAAAAAGAGCGAAGGGCGGTGGTGTTTTGGCCATTCCTGCCTCGGGTTCAGATTTTTCGCGACCCTCTCGACATTTGGTCAGATGGTCAAGCCGGTTATCGCGCGGATGTCCGATTGGCGCTTCTGCAGCCGACGCGGGCATGAAAAGAACAGTCTGAAACGAATCATTCGCCCTCCGGTCAGCGCTTCACCGTCAAAGCGAGAATCACCCCCACTTCGGTACACCAAAGGTTGTGAACCTCTTCACAGACAAAGGCTTATTGTTTCAGGTATGAAGTCAATGTGAGATATCCGTACCTGACTGAGTCACAATCGCAACATTTGGGCGCGAAATATTGTTTCACAAATTGATAAGTGTAGGAAATTTTGTCACCCTTTGTGTGTGGGGGACACATTTTAAGAGTTTAAGGGCGGAGGTACGCTCATGGCTATTCAAGAACATATGAAAGGCACGGGCCCAATATTAGCCCGTTCGGCAGCAACAGAACTGGATTGTGAAAGCGCAGCTTTGTTGCGCGCAGCAATCAGGCCAATTTTCTTAAGTGCCGCTAGCTGGGCCGGTTTAACTGACATTCTACGAGATAAAGGCTATCGCCTTGCTTTCCGGCAGGGGCGGCTGTGCATTTCAGATCGCGCCACAGACGAACGAATCTGTGGATTGCGGTTTCTTGGCTTTGAACTCGCCGAGCTCGTGCGCCGCTTTGGTCGCCCAATCGTGGTTGCTCGAGGCAGTGAAGCGGACGGCGATATCCTGACCGACCGCCCGACATCAGCAAACTGAGCTAAATCTCAGAAAGTACATCGCCTTGTTCAGGCGATACCCTCGTAGATTTCTGCGATCTTGGTGACAGCTGCCTCGGGGCTCAACTCTTCACTTTCACCAGTTCGGCGACAAGTCAGTTCGACAACACCATTCTTCAGACCGCGCGGCCCGACAGTGATGCGCCAAGGCAGACCAATCAGGTCCATAGTGGCAAACTTGCCCCCTGCCCGTTCTTTCCGATCATCATAAAGCGGCTCAAGCCCCAAAGCTGTCAGCGCGGCATAGAGCTTGTCGCAGGCCGCATCAGCCTCTTCATCGCCTTGCTTCAAGTTCACGATTCCGCAATGGAACGGTGTGACGCCTTCAGGCCAGATAATGCCCTTGTCGTCATGGCTGGCCTCGATGATCGCACCGATCAGGCGACTGACACCGATGCCGTGACTGCCCATATGCACCGGAACCGGCTTGCCATCCGGCCCTTGAACGGTCGCGCCTAATGGTTCGGAATACTTGGTCCCGAAATAGAAGATTTGGCCAACTTCGATCCCGCGCGCTACCCGGCGACGTTCTTCAGGTATCTGATTAAACAGAGCCTCATCATGGGTTTCGTCTGTACGAGCGTATTTCGATGTGAATTCTTCGAGGATCGCCTGACATTGGTCACGGCTATCATAGTCGATCTCGCGGTCACCAAAGGTCAGGTCAGTGACGGCGCCGTCATAGAAGACCTCGGATTCACCGGTATCAGCTAGCACGAGGAATTCGTGCGTGTCATCGCCCCCAATGGGGCCAGAATCAGCGCGCATCGGTATGGCTTGCAGGCCCATGCGTTCATAGGTGCGCAGATAGCTGACCAGATGGCGGTTGTAGGCGTGCAACGCGTCTTCTTTGGTCAGATCGAAGTTATAGCCGTCCTTCATATAGAACTCGCGCCCCCGCATCACGCCAAAGCGCGGGCGGATCTCGTCGCGGAACTTCCACTGGATCTGATAAAGCGTCAGCGGTAGGTCTTTGTAGCTGCTGACATGGCCGCGGAAGATATCAGTTACCAATTCCTCGGCGGTCGGCGTATAGAGCATGTCGCGCCCGTGGCGATCCTGCATGCGCAGCATCTCTTGCCCGTAGTCATCATAACGTCCGGATTCGCGCCACAGGTCAGCTGATTGCAGAATCGGCATCTGGATCGCGATATGTCCTGCCCGCGCCTGCTCTTCGTGCACGATGTTTTCCAGCTTGCGCAGAACTTTAAAGCCCAACGGCAACCAGGAATAAATCCCGGCAGCAGCCTGTTTGATCATCCCGGCCCGCAACATCAGCCGGTGGCTGACGATCTGAGCCTCCGAGGGGGTTTCCTTGAGAACGGGCAGAAAGTAACGGCTGAGGCGCATAACGTAACCTTACGGGTGAGAATTTCGCTGCAAGGTGATTATGCCAAAGCCCCGCCGGGGGCAATCACGCAATGGCGTTTTTACGACCCCGCCGCTGTCGGTTTTTCGATTGACCGCAACGCCGGGTTTTTCAATGTTGGCGCAAACGTTCAATCGCGAGGCAACAATGCGAACAATCACCGAACCCGCTCGCCAGATCCCTGTTGTTCACCAGACAGATGTTTTGGTTGTGGGCTCTGGCCCTGCGGGATTGTCGGCGGCACTGGCCGCAGCGCGCGCCGGTGCCGAAGTTTCGCTGATGGACAGGTTCGGTTGCATGGGCGGCAATATCACCGCCGTCGGCGTCGAAGGCTTTGCCTGGTATCGCCACGAACAAACCGTCGAGGCCGGAGGCATCGGCCTGGAATTCGAGACCCGCGCCAAGGAAATGGGCGCAGCCGTGCCTGAAAGCCAATCGCTCAGCTATGAACTGGACAGCGAGGGCTTCAAGCTGGTGGCCGATAAGCTGGTCGAAGAGGCTGGCGTTCATCCGATGCTGCATCGACAATTCGTCGCCCCGATCATGGACGGGGATCGCATCACCGGCGTGATCACCGAATCCAAAGCGGGGCGTGAGGCGATCTTGGCCAAGGTTGTCATCGACGCAACGGGGGATGCAGACGTCGCACATCGTGCAGGTGCCCCGACCCACAAGACACCGCGTGAGGACATGATGGCAGCCTCGGTCATGTTTCATCTGGCCGGCGTTGACAAACGGGCCTTTATGCAAGGTATCAAAGCCGACCCGCAGACTTACAAGGACTGGGGCGGTGGCGGCGAATGGAATATCGAAACCTCGGGCAAAGAGGATGACATGTTCTCACCCTTCGTCAAGAAACCCTTCCAACAGGCCATTGATGAGGGCCTAATACCAGCGCATCTGAACACGATCGCGGGCACCTGGGGTGCCATGCACGATACCGGCGAGCTGACTTATATGAACCTGATTCATATGGACCAGATCGACGGGACCGACCCCGACAGCCTGACATTTGGTGAGATCGAAGGCCGCCGGCAGGCGATGCTCGCCATTGATGCTCTCCGCCGATTCATGCCGGGCTGCGAAAACGCACGTTTGCGCAATTTCGGCATGACCATCGGTATTCGGGACACGCGCAAGATCGATGCAGTCTACAACATGACCGAAACCGATGCCCGCCATCAGGGCCGGTTCGAGGATTCCATCGGTATTTACCCTGAATTCATTGATGGTTACGGCATACTGATCTTGCCGACCACCGGACGGTATATGCACATCCCGTATCGCTCGATGCTGCCCAAAGGGATCAAGGGCTTGTTGGTTGCGGGTCGGTCTCATGGTGCGGATCGGGTCGCGCACGCCGCGACGCGCAACATGTCCTGCTGCGCGGTGATGGGTCAAGGCGCAGGGATCGCGGCGGCCTTGTCGCTGAAAAGCAATCAGGAACTCGACAGCATGAACCTTGCGCCTGTGCATCAGGAATTGGAACGCCAAGGCGTGAGAACTACCTAATGGAGTATATTCCAACTATTGATATCAGCCCGCTGACCAATCCCGCCGGACCACAGTATCAGTCAACGGTCGCGCAGATCATGGATGCCTGCACCAGTATTGGGTTTCTGTCGATCACCGGGACAGGCATTTCGTCTGAGCACATTGATCAGGTACGCGGCTGTGTCAGAGCGATCTTTGAGATCGAAGAGGCCCGAAAATGGGACCAGGCCATCACTCGCGAAAGCTATCGCGGGTACATACCGATGGGTTTCTTCACGCCCAATGACGGCTCGGGCACGGCGGATAAGTACGAAGGGTACAAGCTGCATTTCGAAGCAGCCGAAGATGCCCCGATCCGGGCTGAATGCGCACTTTACGGCCCGAATATCTGGCCCCGAGAGGTGCCGCAGGCGCGTACGGTCATACTGGATTATTGGCAACAGCTTGATGGCGTGACCGATCTTTTGCTCGGTGCCCTAGAGGTTGGCTTAGAGATCCCACCCAACACTCTGCGCGACGCCTTCCGCGACCCGATGACCAACATGACCCTGCTGCATTACCCACCGCAGGCATCAGAAGAACATGGCTATGGCATACATCCACACAAAGACACCGATGCGCTGACAATAATCGCACCCGATCCGGTCGGCGGGCTTGAGGTACAGACCCGCACCGGAGGCTGGATCACACCGGAATGCCCTCCAGGCGGCTTCGTGGTTAATATCGGCGACATGCTGGAACTATGGTCAGGCGGGCGATTGAAATCGACCCCGCATCGCGTAGTCAATCGATCCGGGCATGAACGCTATTCCTTTCCGTATTTCGCCGTTCCGCGCCACGATGTGGTGGTCGCGCCGCTGCTGCCTGCCCTGACCGGCTTTGATCGCCCCGAGGTGCATTGCGGCCACTGGTCAGCAGAAATCTGGCGCACCAACTGGCCTGATGAACTGGCTACAGGAGATACTCCGGAACTGGGTACACTGACAGACTAGGGCGTAAAAATCGCGCACCATGAACCGCTTGCATCGCCGGGCGTCATGGGCCAAGAACACGGCAATGCTGTGCAAACGAGGGATTGCGCTATGGCCTTGCCGGTGAAGGATCAGCTTAGATACTGGGGCATTGCCACTGTCGTTTTCGTGCTGCTTTTGTACCTGTTGGGTGATGTCTTGCTACCCTTCGTGATCGGTGGTGCGATTGCCTATTTCCTTGATCCTGTTGCGGACCGCCTGGAAAAACTGGGTCTATCGCGAATGGCGGCGACCGCGATCATAACCGTGGTTGGAGTGCTGGGCTTTGTATTGATGATCTTGATGGTCGTTCCGGCCCTGATCACTCAGCTACTGGATCTGATCGACACTTTACCTAGACTTTTCAAGCAATTGCGCGCATTTATTGAACAACAATTCCCCGCTCTTCTGGACCGGGAATCGAACACGCACCAGATGTTGGTGTCTTTTGGTGATACGCTGAAGTCCAAAACCGGAGATGTTTTGCAGACGGTTCTGGCGTCGCTGGGATCGGCCATAAACGTTGTCGTTTTACTGGTCATCGTACCGGTTGTTGCAGTCTATCTGCTGATGGACTGGGACCGTATGATTGCCCGGATCGGAGAGCTGCTGCCCCGCGATCACGCCCCTACGATCAAGCGGCTGGCTGGCGAGATTGATGCTGTTCTGGCCTCATTCGTGCGCGGAATGGGCACAGTCTGTGTGATCCTTGGTACATATTATGCAGTTGCGCTGATGCTGGTTGGTTTGCAATTCGGCCTGATCGTTGGCTTCATCGCCGGGCTGGTCACGTTCATTCCTTATCTCGGTGCCTTGATCGGAGGCTCTCTGGCCATTGGTCTCGCTCTGTTTCAGTTTTGGGGGGACTGGGCGCATATCGGTTTGGTCGCGGGCATATTTGCCATCGGACAGGTGACCGAGGGCAACTTCCTGACCCCTAAGTTGGTAGGCAGCTCAGTCGGTTTACACCCCGTCTGGCTGCTGCTGGCGTTGTCAGTCTTCGGCGCACTATTTGGCTTTGTCGGAATGCTGGTCGCAGTTCCAGTTGCTGCAGCCTTGGGTGTTTTGGCCCGGTTCGCGACCGAGCAATATCTGAACAGCCGTCTTTATACCGGGCTTGAAGGGCTCGAACAGGACGACGAGTAAATGGCCACACAACTCAGCTTTGATCTGCCGTCCAAGACCGCCTTGGGCCGCGAAGACTTCTTTGTCTCGCCCGCCAATGCGTTAGCCGTCGCGATGATCTCAGCGACCTCATGGCCAGGAAACAAGCTGGTGCTAAGCGGCCCGGCAGGATCAGGGAAAACCCACTTGGCCCATGTTTGGGCGGCGGAAACAGGCGGCCGCATCGTGCAGGCCACTGATTTGCGCTACGAAGAGGTTCCCAACTTCGCGCGTACCTCGGTCGCAATCGAGGATGTTCCCCTAGTTGCAGGTGATCCTGAACAGCAAAAAACGCTATTTCACCTGCATAATCTGGTGCTGGCCGAGGGGAACGCCTTGCTTATGACCGGACGTGCCGCGCCAAAGCTATGGCGCCTGCCTTTGGCCGATCTGCAAAGTCGCGTGGAAGGAGCGCACCATGTGGCCTTGGAAGCGCCGGATGACGCTCTGTTAGGTGCAGTGCTCGCAAAGCTCTTCACTGACCGTCAGCTAAGCCCCGGTCCGGATGTCATCGCGTATCTGGTCAAACACATGGATCGCAGCTTTGAAGCTGCAGCGAAAGTGGTTGACGAATTGGATCGCATTGCACTCGATGAAAAGCGCGATATCACCCGTGCGCTGGCGGTGCGTCTATTGAACACAGAACTCGAACAATCTGATGCCCACGATTGACCCAACCCAGGTGATCCCGCATCCTGCGCCCAAAACATCTGGGGACACAATGACACAGACTGCCGAGACCGATTTCCCCGATCACGGGCTGTTTGGAAAGCCCATTTTCGAAGATCCGGGGGCTCGGGCGCTGTCTCGGGTTGGTGTAGTCGATATCGGGTCCAACTCGGTCCGCATGGTGATCTTCGATGGCGCAGCGCGCTCTCCGGCTTATTTCTACAACGAAAAGGTCATGTGCGAATTGGGGGCAGGCCTATCCGAAACCGGGCGTCTTAACCCGTTGGGACGTGTACGCGCGCTGGCTGCATTGCATCGGTTCAAATATCTGGCGGAAGACCTCGGGTTACCCACCCTGCACGCCGTCGCCACTGCCGCAGTGCGTGAAGCAAAAGATGGTCGCGAATTCTGCGAACAGGTAAAAGCGGAAACAGGATTGATCATCAATGTGGTCAATGGCGAAGAAGAAGCCCGCCTGTCAGCGCAGGGCGTATTGTTGGGATGGCCCGGCGCGTATGGTTTGATCTGTGACATCGGAGGCTCGTCAGTCGAACTGGCAGAAATCGGAGGCGGCAAGGTCGGGCGTCGCATGACCTCGCCTTTGGGTCCGCTCAAACTGCGCGATATCAAAGGCGGTCGTCGGGCGCGCAAAGAGCATATCAAGAAGACAATGGAAGAGATGCGCGACAAGATGGGCCCCCAGCGGGATCGCCTGTTTCTTGTTGGCGGCAGTTGGCGCGCCTTCGCGCGCCTTGACATGCTGCGCCGAGGCTACCCGCTGAACGTGCTGCACGAATATCGTATGACTCAGAGTCAAGTTCGCGAGACAATCAAATTCATCGAACAGAATGACGCGGATGAATTGCGCAGTAAGGCTGGTGTATCTGGTTCGCGTATGGCGCTGATCCCTTATGCAATGGATGTGCTTTCCCGCTTGATTCGCACCTTCAAGCCCAAGGACATCGCGATATCCAGCTATGGCATCCGCGAAGGATTACTGTATGAGCAGATGCCGCAACGCCTGCGCGATCGCGACCCGTTGATCGAGGTAAGCCGTTTTGCCGAAGCAAAAGATGCACGCCTGCCCGGGTTCGGAAAACACCTGTTCGATTTTGTCATGCCCCTTTTTCGCTCGGCGCCAGAGCAGCGGGTGCGACTGATCAAAACCGCCTGTCTGCTGCACGACGTCAGTTGGCGCGCGCATCCCGATTACCGAGCCGAGGCCTGTTTCGAATATGTGACCCGTGCCAACATGAGCGGGATCAAACACTCTGAGAGAGTATTTATCGGCCTCGCTTTGCAGCACCGATATAGGAACAAGCGTGAGGGAAGCCGATTTAACAAGCTCTATGAACTGCTGGATGAACGCGGCCAAGAACAGGCCGAAATTCTGGGTAAAGCGCTTCGCTTTGGCGCAATGCTTTGGATGCAGCATGACGCGGCTATGGGTAAGTTGCGCTACTATCCGAAGAAGCAAAAGCTTGAACTGCGCTTGCCCAAATCAGCAGGTCCATTGTTCAACGAAGTTGCCGAAGCGCGGTTCAACTCATTGGCTAATGCGCTGAATTCTGAACCCAAGGTTATCCTGAGGGGCTGATCAAATATCAGTCAAGCCATCGGATGGAATGTCATCTTGCGGAACCGTTTCTTCGGGTCGTTCCTGTGCTGGCTTTTTACGGATGATAATATCGCCGTTGGGCAACATTTCGGGCGTTTCATAGGCCGTCCAATCCTGAACCTGAGTGGCGAGTTCAGCCAGCGCTGGCCCCATCTCCTGCAGGAATGATTGCAATGCCGGGCCGAACTGCTCGGCAAAACCGCGCAAATCCTCGATCGTGGGCTCCATTTCCTGCCGTAGACCTTCCAGAAAAAGCTCGGCACCTCGCTCCATCAAGGACTTGCTGTCCTCTTCAGCATGGGCGGGTATTGCCACCAGTGCGCAGGTTGCGCAGATCTTCAACACATGTCGCATGGTTGAAATATAAGAGGTGGCCGATGCAGTTGAAAGGCTACAGATCTATATCCAGCGTCACAGGAAAGTGGTCGGATGCTGCCAGCAAAGCATCGCGCAATTCGGGGGTGCCCCAGCATGCTGCGTCCCGAAATGGATGCCAGATGCGCCACACCGGGTCATGATCACGCAGATCTTTGCTGATCATGATGTAGTCGAGCAGCGCCTCAAGATACCTTCCCTCCTCCCGACGTTCAAAACGCGCCGTAGCCGGTATTGATCCGGGACGCGGGCGATGCAATTGCGCGGCGTGAGGATCATAAAGCCCTGCCTGCAATAGAATCTCGACCGAAGAACGCCCGAACAGATGCTCAAACTCATCCAGCCCCGGGCCATCATTCAGATCACCAAGCAAGATAACTGGCTCGTTGGCGTCAATGTGGTGTTCAACGCGTCGCGCCAACCAAACCGCCTGCGCCAGTTGCTTGCGGCGATTGGCAATGGACAGACGGATCATTTCGTCCCGTGACCCGGCACCATGGGGGGCTTTGGATTTTAGATGTGCCCCTATCAGGCGGAGGGTCGATCCATTGGCCATCTCAATGGCCAGTTCCATTGGCGGTTTCGAGAACTCGACCTGATCTTCGGTCGCATCGATGTCCAGATCAATGCGGAACACGCCATCGAACCGAGGAGCGGCTGGATCACTCAGTTGTCCAACTGGCTCGTGGCGTGCTTTCAAGACATCCGGATCGAACAACAGCGCCAGTTCCTGATGCGTATCATTGGCAAACCCCATCACTGCATGGGACGTGCGCAGATTGAATGTTTCGGCAAACCGTTGAAGGGCGCGGACGGTATTTTGCGTTTTGCCTGTATTTGGGGCCTCAACGACTAATACAGCATCGGCATCAACGGCGGTCAGAACCTTGGCCACCGCTTCGATCTGCTGCACTCTGGTTATGTCACGCCGCCCTGACCAACTATCGTCGGCGACCAGATTATCATCGCGATCAAACAGATTGGCGAACCATTCGATATTGTAGGTCGCCAGCCGCACCGATCACACCCGAGCGCCGTTTATTTCATCCCAGGCGCGATTGATATCGATCATCTTTTTCTCGGCCAGACGCACCGCTTCCTCGGGCACGCCGCGTGCCATCATCGCATCGGGATGAGTCTCTCTCACCAACTGCCGCCAAACTTTGCGTATTTCGGGCAGTGGCGCATTCCGCGCAACGCCCAACACTGTGTACGGATCTTTTGGTGCGTCCGGCACAAATCGCGCACGCAAGGCCATGAATTGAGCGTCAGTCTGACCAAAAATTCGGCTGACCTCTTCAAGAAATTCATTCTCGTTTGGGTGATAGAACCCATCTGCCATAGCGATGTGAAAGAGCCCTTCCATCAAATCGCAAAGCGTGGTGCTGTCTTCCGCAAACATTCCCGCGATCTTGCGCGCGTAATCTTTGTATCCAGCAACATCGGTTCGGGCCATGTCAAAGACCTTGGCTGCGCCGTCTTCGTCTTCGGGCGCGATCTGGAACACTTCGCGGAAGGCCGTGACCTCATCGCGTGTCACCTGACCATCGGCCTTGGCCATCTTTGCCCCAAGTGCCACAACGGCAATTGCAAACGCGACCGAACGTTCGGGGGGCGTACGCAGCTTTTCAAATACTGCGGTCAGGCTTTCGCCCTGGGCAAGCGCATTCAGCGCATCAGCTATTCTGGTCCAGATCGACATGGCCGCACCCTAGCGCGCCTTTGCGCGACTGTCAGGTGCGACAGATGACTGCGGGGCAAGTATTTTCTGCATCAGAACAAGATCCAAGCGCTGCCCCCATTTAAACCCCACTTCGGGCATATGCCCCACCTGTTTGAAACCGATTGCCGAATGGAACGCGACGGCTGCTGGGTTGGCCGAGGAAATACCCGCAACAAGAACATGCACATTGTTTGTTTTGGCGACGGCCTCCAAGGCGTGCATCAATGCGCGCCCCGTGCCCTGCCCTCTGGCCTCAGGCGCCAACTGGATCGAATGCTCGCGGCACTGCGCATATCCGGGGCCCGACCGGAATAAGTTGTAAGTTGCAAACCCCTCGACCATCCCATCGCGCTCGGCGACCAGAAAAACCGGCCCACGGGTTTTTATCTCTGCCGTCACTTTTTCCACGCTGCGTTCATCGGTGGTGAAAGTTACCAGCGTGTCACGAATGATCGCGTTTGCGATCTCGGTAATCGCGGGTGCGTCGTCGACCGTTGCTTGTCGGATGATCATTCCAGCACGCGCAGCCCATGTGGAGTTTCAATTTCTGCGCGCAATGCTGCCGGACCACTATCAAAAACGACATAATCCAACGCCCCCAAACCTTTGACCAGATCGAGAGCATCCGGGTGGCACACGATCAAGCGTTGCAGCTGGCAGCCGCTGTCCTGCAACATTTGTGCAGGATGCAGATCGCCCAGCCACTGGATGAGCGCGGGAAAGAGATTATCAAACGGTAGACGCCCGTTCGGTGGAACCGCCATGCGCCAGCGCAGCGCGCCTCGGTCCAGATCGATGGGCTGACCAACACCGTCAGGAAAGACGGTCAGCGAAGCCTCGATATCGGGAACCTGGCAAATCCAGTTTGTCAGGCGGGGCGATCCGGAGAACCGGTCCAGATCGAACCAGCGCGTCCTTTGCGGGTTGGGCGCATCGGGATCGATCGCAATCGCCTCCAGATACAAGCTATCTCGCAAGCCCAACAGGCGGTTATACGTCCCGAATTTCTCGTGCTTGCCGCCATCCTGCAATCGAACACCCAACGCCTGTTCGATATGGTCAGAAGCCTCTTCCAGCGTTTCACCTGCAACAGCTAAATGGTCCAACAACATTAAGACGCTCTCCCAAAAAACATGCGACCAGACAAGAAGTGTCTGGCCGCATGTTTTCCTCAAAGGTTCCGGATCACAAGATTTTTCGTACGAAAAATCTTGACCCACCTCAAGCTTTGGCTTCACCGATCAAACGCAAGATATCTTGTGCCGCGTCAGGGATGTTCGTTCCCGGACCAAAGATCGCCTTTACACCGTGATCGTAGAGGAACTGGTAATCCTGTTGCGGGATGACGCCACCACAGATGACGATGATGTCTTCGGCCCCGGCCTTTTTCAGTTCTTCAACCAGCTGGGGTGCCAACGTCTTATGCCCAGCAGCCTGCGAAGAGATCCCGATCACATGCACATCATTGTCTACCGCGTCCTGCGCGGCTTCTGCGGGAGTCTGAAACAGAGGGCCGACGTCCACGTCAAACCCGATATCAGCAAAGGCGGTGGCAATCACCTTCGCCCCTCGGTCGTGGCCGTCCTGCCCCATCTTGACCACCAGCAGACGCGGGCGACGGCCCTCGGCCTCGGCGAATTCTTCTATCGATTTCTGGATCGCGGCAAAGCCTTCGTCACCTTCATAAGCCGCGCCATAAACACCGGCCAGGGTTTTCACTTCGGCGCGGTGGCGACCGAATTCCTTTTCCATTGCCATGCTGATCTCTCCTACGGATGCACGGGCGCGGGCGGCCTCGACGGCGGCGGCCAGCAGGTTACCACCCTCACGGGCAGTGGTGGTCAGCGCGTCCAACGCCTGCTGACATGCTGCTTCGTCACGTGTGGCGCGAATGCGTTCCAACCGCGCCACCTGCGCCTCGCGTACGGCGACATTGTCGACGTCCAAAATGTCTATCGGGTCTTCCTGTTCCTTGCGGTATTTGTTGACGCCAACGATGACCTCTTCGCCCCGGTCGATCATGGCCTGACGACGGGCCGCGCTTTCTTCGATCCGCAGCTTGGGCATGCCAGAAGCAACCGCCTTGGTCATGCCGCCCATCTCCTCGACTTCTTCCATCAAAGCCCAGGCTTTTTCGACCAATTCATTGGTGAGGCTTTCGACGTAGTAAGAGCCCGCAAGCGGATCGACCACATCTGTCACGCCAGTCTCTTCCTGCAGCACCAATTGCGTGTTCCGTGCGATGCGGGCAGAAAAATCGGTGGGCAACGCAATCGCTTCGTCCAGCGCGTTGGTATGCAGCGACTGGGTGCCGCCCAGTACCGCGCTCATCGCCTCATAGGCGGTGCGGATCACGTTGTTATAGGGATCCTGCTCCTGCAGTGACACGCCCGAAGTCTGGCAGTGGGTGCGCAGCATCTTCGACCGTTCGGATTTCGCTCCGAACTCGGTCATTACCCGATGCCAGAGCGTGCGTGCTGCGCGTAGCTTCGCAATCTCCATGAAGAAGTTCATGCCGATAGCAAAGAAGAACGACAGACGGCCCGCAAACTTGTCCACATCCATGCCCGACTGAGTCGCGGCACGCACATATTCGCGGCCATCGGCCAGCGTATAGGCCAGCTCTTGCACCAGGTTCGCCCCGGCCTCTTGCATGTGATAGCCCGAGATCGAGATTGAGTTGAATTTGGGCATCTCGTTCGAGGTGAACTCGATAATGTCCGAGATGATCTTCATCGATGGCTCGGGCGGATAGATATAAGTGTTGCGCACCATGAACTCTTTCAGAATATCGTTCTGGATGGTGCCCGACAGCACGGCCTTGTCATGCCCCTGCTCTTCTCCCGCAACGATGAAACTGGCCAGAACCGGGATCACGGCCCCGTTCATCGTCATCGAGACCGAAACCTTGTCCAGCGGAATACCGTCGAACAGGATCTTCATATCCTCGACACTGTCGATGGCCACACCGGCCTTGCCGACATCGCCGACAACGCGCGGGTGGTCGCTGTCATAGCCCCGGTGCGTCGCCAGATCGAAAGCCACTGAGACACCCTGCTGACCAGCGGCCAAGTTGCGACGATAGAAGGCGTTCGATTCCTCCGCCGTCGAGAACCCCGCATACTGACGGATGGTCCAGGGACGACCCGCATACATCGTCGCCTTCACCCCACGGGTAAATGGGCCGAAGCCAGGCAGTGACCCCATATGCGGCAGGTCTGCGGTGTCGTCCTGCGTATAGAGCGGTTTGACATCGATGCCTTCAAGAGTTTCCTTGGTCAGATCGTCCAACGGACGCCCGCGCAGTTCTTTTTCGGCCAGCACCTGCCAGTCGTTGGTGTCGGTCATGTCGATTTCCTCTGTTCCAATCGGGGTTCCGCGGGGATGACCCCGCGCATATCTCTTTCTGTCCGGCAGACAAGCTCGGCCAAGCCGTCTGCACCGGAGGCAAGCCAATCCAGATCATCCGCATAATCGGACCACAGCTTCATCGCCTGATCTGCATTTAGGCCGTGAGGGGCAGGATTGGGCGCGGCATTCAGCGAAAGGCCGTCGTTGTCCTCGGGTGCATCGCGCCCGGTCAAAGCCTCAAGCTGTGCGCGCTGATGGCCCGCAAAATCTTCGAAGGGCAAGACTAGCAGCGGAACGCCGGGAAACGCGCGGCCCATCTCGGTAATCACATTGCGCCAGCTCCGCTTGCTCTGGGTGATACGTTTCCATTTGGCGGGCTCAATCGGCTCACTTCCGCGTTTGAATTTATAGGCTGAAACGGAAGACCAATACATATCCAACGCCCGGATATTCAGAGCCAATTTGCCAACCCCGTCATCAAAGGGCTTCGCAAGGAGCTGGGCACGCTCATGCATGCTGGGATAAAGCGAGGCGAATGCTATATTACGCTCCATAGAACCTACGAAGTTCTCTTGACTTACCAATAGCTGCTTGGCACCCGCACGCCGACACGAATCCAGGTCACGACGCAGCGCGTCACAAACATCTGGCGTTAATTTGTTCAGGCTATTCAAACCGTTGGCACGTGTGCGTTCAGGCCCCCAATAGACCAACCCTTGCTCAGCCAGCGTGTTCTCATTCCTACTTAGATAGTTTTGAAAGCTGGTGGTTGCGCACCTGTGCGCACCGCAATGCAGGATGATCTCCATCGCCCTACCCTCCCCACCGAAAGTCTTCAGGAACAACCTGTATTCTCGGCGCTTGGATAGGCGCGGATGAAACGGGATCGAGCCTGAGGTGCAATTTTTTGATGTCCGCAGACATTTCGCCAGTCGCATTCGTCCGCGCAGAGGCTATATTCAACAGAACAGGAGGCCATATGACACGCACGCTTGCCCTTGTTTTCTCGGCACTATTCCCGCTGGCCGCCTTGGCCGCGGACGCGAATGCCCCTGCGGATGACAGCTTTGTGCGTCCCGTAGATGACAGCGATCTGAGCGATTTTCTCTGGACCCATCGCCCGATCGTTGTATTTGCCGATACCCCTGCAGACCCAAGGTTCCAGCAACAGATTGACATGCTGTTGGAGGGCGAAGCGGCGATGCGTGATCGCGACGTAATCGTATTGACCGATACCGATCCGTCGGCACGATCTCCGATACGGTCAAAACTGCGACCGCGTGGTTTCCAGATGGTATTTGTCGACAAGGATGGCGTCGTGAAACTGCGCAAACCCAGCCCATGGAGCGTGCGCGAGATAGGCCGCTCGATTGACAAGACGCCCTTGCGTGAACGCGAAATTCGCGAACGACGCGAAGGCGGCTGAACACCTGCAACTTGCCTTAGAGTCCCGACGGAAGCCGCCGAGAACCTTGAAAGGTATGAAACAGGCGCGCGCATGATCATTCGAACTCGATAATCACATCGTCAACGGCAAGGCTGTCGCCGGGACCAGCATTGATTTTGGAGACAACGCCTTTCTTCTCAGCGCGCAGGATGTTCTCCATCTTCATCGCCTCGACGGTGCAAAGCGCCTGACCTTCCTGTACCTCCTGCCCCACTTCGACATCGATCTTCACGATCAGGCCGGGCATCGGGCAGAGCAGCATCTTGGATGTATCAGGCGGCAGCTTCTCGGGCATCATCCGGGCCAATTCGGCCTGACGTGGGGTGCGAACATGCACCTTGAGATCCGCGCCGCGGTTGCGGATGCGGAAACCGCCCGACACTTTGCCGACCTTCAGAACCAGTGGGCTGCCATCGACATCGAGCACTGCAAGCTGATCACCCGGTGTCCAATCGGAGGCAACACGGTGCCTCGTGCCATCTGCAAAGGACACGGTGGAGCCATCCTGATCGGCCTCTATCGCAACCTCGAACTCTTGCCCTTGCAGCGAGACGACCCAATCGGTTCCAACCTTGCGTTCATGATTGTCCATCCGCCCCGACACCCGTGTACGACGAATCTCGGCCACCCGGTGCATCGCCGCGCACGAGGCAGCGACTCGGCGCAGATCAGTTTCAGGCAATTCAACACCCTCAAATCCATCAGGATACTCCTCGGCGATGAAGGCGGTCGTCATATCACCGCTAACGAATTTCGGGTGGTCCATAACCGCTGACAGGAACGGTAGATTGTGACCGATGCCTTCAACCTCAAAACTTTCGAGCGCTACACGCATGGCTTCGATCGCCTGCTCGCGGGTCGGGGCCCAAGTGCACAGTTTGGCGATCATCGGATCATAATACATACTAATTTCGCCACCTTCATAGACGCCGGTATCGTTACGTACAGCGCTATCCCCTTTGGGCGCATCGCCTTGCCATTTGTCATTCACCAGCAACGGGCCAGCGGCGACTTCCTGCGGTGGGCGATAACGGGTCAGGCGGCCAATCGAGGGCAAGAAGCCGCGATACGGGTCCTCGGCATAAAGACGGTTCTCGATGGCCCAACCCGTCAAGGTCACGTCATCCTGAGTGATGGTCAGCTTTTCACCAGCAGCCACACGGATCATCTGTTCCACCAGATCAACACCGGTAATCAGCTCGGTCACCGGGTGTTCCACCTGAAGGCGGGTGTTCATTTCAAGGAAGTAAAAGTTCTTTTCCCCATCCACGATGAATTCGACCGTTCCAGCACTGGCATAGTCCACGGCCTTGGCCAGCGCGACCGCCTGTTCTCCCATCGCTTTTCGGGTTTCAGGATCAAGGAAGGGCGAAGGCGCCTCTTCCACAACCTTCTGGTTCCGGCGCTGGATCGAGCATTCACGCTCGCCCAAATAGATGCCGTTGCCATGACTGTCGCACAGGACCTGAATTTCGATGTGGCGCGGTTGGGTCACGAATTTCTCAATGAAAATCCGGTCGTCGCCAAAGGAATTTGCAGCCTCGTTCTTGGAAGATTGGAATCCTTCCCGTGCTTCTTCGTCATTCCACGCGATCCGCATGCCCTTACCACCGCCGCCAGCGCTGGCCTTGATCATCACCGGATACCCGATATTATTCGATATCTTCACCGCCTCATCAGCGTCTTCGATCAGCCCCATGTAGCCGGGGACCGTCGAAACCCCGGCCTCCTGTGCGATCTTCTTCGAGGTGATCTTATCACCCATGCATTCGATCGCACCAACCGGTGGGCCGACAAAGGCGACGCCTTCGGCATCCAGCGCTTCAGCAAACTTGGAATTCTCGGACAGAAAGCCATAGCCGGGGTGGACAGCCTGCGCACCACTTTGACGGATTGCGTCCATTACCTTGTCGATGACAATGTATGACTGATTGGCCGGTGGTGGACCAATATGCACGGCCTCATCCGCCATCGACACGTGCAGGGCGTTCCTGTCAGCATCAGAATAGATGGCGACCGTACCAATGCCCATTTTGCGGGCAGTCTTGATGACCCGGCAGGCAATCTCGCCCCGGTTTGCGATCAGGATCTTGTTGAACATGGAACGTCCTTTGGATTGAAGTTCTGGAAACGCAAAACGCCGCCGCAGGGTGTTGACCCCACGACGGCGTGATGCGTGATGACGGACGGGGCGTTGGCTGCCCCGATAAATTCAGCGTTAGTTACAGGTGTTTTGGGTTTTGCAGTACAGCACGTTCCCCGCAGCACCGACCGCTGCGCCAAACAGCGGGTCGGCATTGAGGACCGCAGCCCCAACCGCGCCTGCGCCGCCACCAAGGATCGCCTGCTCGCCTGTCGTGTCACCGCAGGCCGCAAGGCCGGCACATGTCGCCAACGCAAGGAAGAATCGTGATTTTTGCATGTTTTCTGCCCTTTTAGGTTTCTCAAAGTCTTTGAGGGCAGATGCCGAATTCCGGTATTGTTATGCAATAACAGAGGTTGCAAACCACAGAATTGCGCAGTTTCTTGCCGTTTTTGGACTGTGTTCGCCAAAAAGAAAACCGCGGACAGAGCTCTGTGGGGAACACAAGCCTGCCCGCGGAAGGAAGGGGTACGGAATAGTAGGTGCTTGTGCGACGCAGGCAAAGTAGAGCCGCACGGCCCCATCACTGTGCACAGCACAATTTGCAGCGCAAACCCGTCTTCGTTTCCGTTTGAGATTCCGGCTAAAACTTGCCCACCGGCAGCGCGCCCGCGCAACTTTGCGCCGACACTATTTCGCCCTGCCCCCCCGATTTCCCGGCTCATGCCCGTCACGTTCATGTGACGACATACGGCCGGATGATGGCCAACACGGCGGTTTACCTCACGCGTTGCTTCCGGAAGTCCACTAAGAAAATCTACAGGGGCCAGGCGCTTATTCTGCGCTTTCACCGAGCTGTGAAAGCACGAGCCATTCTTGACACGGTTACTTGAAAAACTGCGCAGAATTCCTCGCAGATTGGTGATTTTCCTCGGGCTCTTATGCGTGAAACGGTGCCGGTGCACACTCGCATACAAGGAAGTATCCCCATGATAATAAAGGGCAAAACTGCTAGACTGCTTGCTGCCAGCACGCTTTCCGTGACCGGAATGCAGGCCTTGGCTCAAGATGCACAAACTCAGGCTGAACTCGATGCGCTTCGCGCAAGAGTCGAGGCTTTGGAATCGTCCAAGCCCGGAGCCGGAACCGGTGATCTGAGGATCGGAAACACCACGCTGGACGTCTATGGCTATGTCAAAGCCGATTTCTTTTACGACTTCGAATATGATCAGGGCGACACAGCGTTTGTGAATGTCATAGGTGAGCCCTCGGCCGAAACCGATGGCACATTTGGTGCCACTGTTCGGCAATCGCGAATCGGACTGCGTACCAACACACCAAGCGGCATTGGCGATATCCAGGGTCAGATCGAAGTGGATGCTTTCGGCTCGGGCGGTACAGCAGAATTCCGCATTCGCCACGCGAATATCCGGATTGGGGAACAATGGCTCATCGGTCAGTACTGGACCAATTTCCAGCCTCTGGACACCTACCCCACCACAGTTGAGTTCAATGGACCGGTCGGCATCCCTTTTGCCCGTGTTCCTCAGGTTCGATACACTAACGGCTTTGGATCGAATACCACCTTTGCTGTTTCTGTAGAGGAAAACGTCGGAGGTTCGAACTCGGATGATCCGGTGCTGACTGGTGCGGTCGAGTATAACGATGGCAAATACCTGGTGCGCGCCTCGGTTTTGTATGGCAAAGCCCAATCCGGCGATGTCGAAGTGGATCAGACCGGCTTTACCCTTTCTGGTTCGATCCGTCCCTGGCAAGGTGGCCTGTTCCAAGTCAACTACGTCAACGGTGAAGCGATCGGCCCCTACCTGATCGGTTTGGGTGACGCGATTGTTGGCGGTCAGGCGAACGATGTCGACGGGTATACCATCGAGTTTCGTCAAGATTTGACCCCCGAATGGAACGTGGGCATCTCCTACGGTAAGGAAGATTACGACCTGCCCACCTCGACAGGAAGTTTGTCCTTCACCGAGCTTGAGACCATCCATGTCAATGCGTTCTACAAAGCAACTGACAATCTGACGTTGAGCGCCGAATACATCTATGGCGAGCGGAACGATACGATTTCGGGTGACACTTTCGATGGCAACCGTATTCAGTTGGCCGCACAGCTGAACTTCTGACTTGCCCCAAGTGCCCTGCCTGTTCTCGGGCAGGGCTCCACCAATTTGGGTTGGTCGAACTTGATATGCAGCTGCGGTGGGCAAATTCAGCGTACCCCGTCGAAGATTTCTGGAAACGATAGACGAGCAACGTCCGGGTCGATCACCAACAGCGCGTCATAGCTGGCGGGGTCAAACGGATCTTCAGCGGCGATCACTTCCCGCTCGAACAGCCAACTCAGTCGGCCTGCATCCAGGTTACCACGCTCGAACGGCTGATCACCAAACTGCGCCCATAGCGCTTCCATGAATGCGGCATCTGCACGCCTATCTGCAGGCTTGCGGTCCCGAAAACGTTCGCGCCTGGTCAAGGGAGTCACTCCCTTGGGATTGGCGCGCCGGATCGTGAACTGAAAGTCAGTTCCGGCCAAGCGGCCGGGGAAGCCACGGTGTTTCAACATTTCGACACCTCGCTGGTTAAGGCATTGAAATTACGTGGGTGCAGACGATCCTGCCGGGATGAAAACACGATATGAACCTCTGAGTTGTATATGGGCACCCTGTGACCGAGATCGCGTACTCTCATGGTCAGAGTCCTTCCCAGATACATTGGGATTGTTCCAGCCGATAGGCCTCAAAAAACTGAGTCGCGTCAGGCTCGGACGTGCCGAACTCCAGCGGTCGATCCGAGAAAGAAATCACGACACGCGCAGGATCCAGATCGTGCTGCGCCACGTAAGGGACCGCCAGCGTCTGGCACAGATGCTCCATGTCGATCACTGCGACATCATAGGTGATGCGGCCCACGGTCGCCCCGATATTGGGAGCAATAAACCTGAAACGAACCCAGAGTTCCCCGGGATTGGTATCAAGCAGTACATTGCTGAGCTCTACTGGCTGACCCGATGGCACGGGCAATAGATTACTCGCCTGAACCGAACTAGTCATTGACATCGCCAAAACCAGCGCGCTCCCCAGGAAGCGTCCAGCGCGAGCCAGCCCTTCCGAAGTTGCTTGCGCGGCAAACGCGCTTTTATGTCCAATCAAGTCGATCATGAAGCAAATTTGTTTGTTCCATCTAACTCTTAAAGCGGGATATTATCGTGCTTTTTCCATGGGTTCTTCAGCTGCTTTCCGCGCAGACTGGCAAAGGCACGCGATACGCGACGGCGGGTTGAGTGTGGCATGATCACTTCATCGATAAAGCCACGCTCGGCAGCGACAAAGGGGTTGGCAAACCGGTCTTCGTAATCCTGCGTGTGCTGCGCGATCTTATCCGCATCTCCAAGATCAGCGCGATGGATGATCTCGGTTGCGCCCTTTGCACCCATCACTGCGATCTCGGCCGTGGGCCATGCATAGTTGAAATCCCCGCGCAGATGCTTCGATGCCATCACGTCATAAGCACCGCCATAGGCTTTGCGCGTGATCACCGTGACCTTTGGCACTGTTGCCTCTCCATAAGCAAACAGTAGCTTCGCGCCATGCTTGATCACACCGCCATATTCCTGTGACGTCCCCGGAAGAAAACCCGGCACGTCGACAAGCGTAAGGATCGGAATTTCAAAGCAATCGCAGAACCGTACAAAACGCGCAGCTTTGCGCGAGCTGTCGATATCCAGACACCCGGCAAGAACCATCGGTTGATTTGCCACAACGCCAACGGTTTGTCCTTCAAGGCGGATAAAACCGGTGATGATGTTCTTGGCGTAATCTTCCTGAATCTCGTAGAAATCGCCCTCGTCCGCGACTTTGGTGATGAGCTCCTTCATGTCGTAGGGCGTGTTAGGATTATCTGGGATCAGAGTGTCCAGCGACGTCTCGATCCGACCCGGCTCATCAAAGAAGGGACGAACCGGAGGCTTTTCGCGATTGTTGAGCGGCAGGAAATCGACCAACCGGCGGACCTCGGCCAGAGCCTCAACATCGTTTTCGAACGCCCCGTCTGCAACCGAGGATTTTTTGGTGTGAGTTGAAGCCCCACCCAATTCCTCGGCTGTAACGACCTCATTCGTGACAGTCTTTACGACATCCGGACCAGTCACAAACATGTATGAGGTGTCTTTGACCATGAATATAAAGTCGGTCATCGCAGGGCTATAGACCGCACCACCAGCGCATGGCCCCATGATCACACTGATCTGAGGCACCACGCCCGAGGCCATGATGTTGCGTTGGAAAACTTCGGCATACCCCGCCAGCGAGGCAACGCCTTCCTGAATGCGCGCGCCACCCGAGTCATTGATCCCGATCACCGGCGCTCCGTTCTGAACCGCCATATCCATGATCTTGCAAATCTTCTGCGCATGGGTTTCGGACAGCGAGCCGCCAAACACGGTAAAGTCCTGACTGAAGACATAGACCATCCGGCCGTTGATCGTGCCCCAACCAGTGACCACGCCATCACCGGCTGGCTTTTGCTTTTCCATTCCGAAATCGGTGCAACGATGGCTGACAAACATGTCAAACTCTTCGAAGCTGCCTTCATCCACCAGCAGCTCGATCCGCTCGCGCGCTGTCAACTTGCCTCGAGCATGCTGTGCGTCAATGCGCCGTTGTCCACCCCCTAAGCGTGCATCTTTGCGGCGGCCCTCGAGTTCGGAAAGGATGTCTTTCATGACGGTAGTCTCCCATGAGATTTTGCGGGACCATAACGATACGAATACCGAGACCAAAGAAGTTTTCGGCAAATTTGCAAACATAAGAAAATCAAGCAGGTGGTAATTGCAAATTTGTAAAGTTATGTGACATCACAAACCCGCTCTTGGCATTCCCCCAAACTAAGTTCTAAGTGTGAACCATGCAGTTCAGTTCAACATCCATCAGCCGGACACCCCCGACCCTTACAACGCTAATATTGTTGTCGGGCCTGTCAGCGCTAAGCATGAACTTGTTCCTACCCAGTCTCCCCTTCATGGCCGCCTACTTTGAGGCAGATTACAAGCTGATGCAGCTATCGATTGCATTGTATCTTTTGGTCAACGCGGTCTTACAGATCATAATCGGTCCCATTGCCGACAAGGCGGGGCGCCGGCCTGTTCTTCTATGGGGGCTCGCATTGTTCCTGTTGGCGACTCTGGGCTGCATCTACGCACCAACGATCGAGGTCTTTCTGGCATTCCGCATGAGTCAGGCCGTGATCGTCGTTGGCATAGTTCTTAGCCGTGCAGCGGTGCGAGATATGTACACTCAGGACAAAGCCGCATCGATGCTTGGGTATGTCACAATGGGCATGGCCGTCGTCCCAATGATCGGACCTGCAGTTGGCGGTCTGCTTGAAGAGGCGTTTGGCTGGAAAGCGAATTTCTGGCTACCCTTTGCGTTGGGCGCACTGGCCCTGTTGCTTACCTACCGCGATTTTGGTGAAACCGCCGCTGCCAGCGGCAAAACCTTGGTACAACAATTCCGCGAATATCCCGAACTTCTGGCCTCCCCCCGATTCTGGGGCTACTCGCTCTCTTCTGCGTTTTCGTCTGGGGCGTTCTTCGCATATCTCGGCGGAGCACCTTTCATCGGAACCGAAGTGTTCGGCATGACAGCAGCAGAAGTTGGCATATATTTTGGCGCGCCCGCACTTGGCTACTTCTTCGGAAACTTCTTCAGTGGTCGTTATTCTGTACGCTTTGGCGTGAACCGAATGGTCCTCTGGGGATGCTGGCTGAATGCTATCGGCGTAGCCATTTCCGCTTCCCTATTTTTAGCGGGCATTGGCACCGCGCTCAGTTTCTTTGGCCTGATGACCTTTGTTGGGCTTGGCAACGGCATGTCGATACCCAATGCGACAGCCGGGTCATTGTCTGTCCGGCCTCATCTGGCAGCCACCGCATCAGGCCTCAGCGGAGCGATCATGCTCGGCGGCGGCGCTGCCCTCAGCGCGTGGGCGGGCGCATTGCTGACACGCGAGACAGGAGCAATGCCATTGCTCTGGCTGATGCTGGGGACGTCTATTCTGGCGATTTGCGCTATCAGCAGCGTAATCTGGCGCGAGAAGCAATTGGGGCTTTAGAGGGCTTGCGCCAATAGGTTTGCAAAGTTAACTTGAGAAATCAGTTAAGTTGCAAAGAACCAACATGGCTACTCAAAAACTCTATGCGGGCGCAAAACTGCGTGAGATGCGGACCCGGTTATCTCTGACCCAAAAGGAGTTTGCAACAAAACTAGGCGTTTCTCTGCCCTATTTAAACCAGATGGAGAACAAAAACATCCTTCTAATCCACTTACCTAAAAGAGTTACGATATCGATAGTATTAGTGGGCATCAAAGCGTCACCTATGGAAGTAAGACCATAGAAACTTGCTACCTTCTGAATCGCAAGGGTTTCAAATAGATGTGTCACACCGATATTGCAATTCTTGCAGGATTGGGGGCCATTACACGTAGCCTCAATAGGAACGCACTCAAAAGAGGGCGGTATGCCAGAACATTCACATAACAATATATCAAAAACCTTGATGTCACTGCAAAACTATCTAAAGTTTTGCCAATATGGCAGAGATTTACTCCGTAAACACCAATACTGGTGAGGTCTTCATCCGCGCTCTCCCAGCAGAAGACGTAAGTGGCTTTTTTATTGGAGAGTACCAACAGTCTGGCAACGGCTCTGGCCTCGTCGGGTTAGAACCAGTTGCGACGGATATGCCCTATGTTGCCCAACCTGACGACGGCTTTATTTATTATAGGCAAGTTCTCGGACCTTTGAATTCGCCTTCCGGCCAAAGGGACGCGATTGTGCTCGCTGACAGCAGCGGAAACCCCGTCGACGCAGTGGGATGGGGAAAAGACAGCGACTTCGATCTAATCGGTGGCCCCGGGGATGGGATACCTATCAACCCGGGCGATGGAACTTATGCCCCGGGAGATGGTCCGACGTACGTCGACGGTCCGCCTTGGAACACCGGTCCGGATCCCACAGATCCACCAAACGGTTTAGTGCCTTTGCCCCCCCCATGCTTTGGAAAAGGAACGTTGATAGAAACAATTGACGGTCCAATACCAGTTGAAGATCTAAAGCCCGGACAGATGATATGCACAAACGATGGCACAAAATCCGTCCTTTGGGTTGGTCACGCAAAAGTTGTTTTTGGGAGACCAGAACTAGATCACCTCAGACCCATAATTTTCTCACCAAGCAGCCTTGGACGAAACATACCTCTCCGCAGCTTGAAGTTGTCACCTCAACATAGAATTTGCCTTCAGAAACCAGAATACGAGTTACTTTTTGGAACTAATAGTGTGCTGCTGCCAGCAAAATTCCTCGTTGGACGACAAGGTGTAACAGTTGACCGAGAAATAGATAGTGTCGACTACTATCATATCTTGTTGGATGGGCATTTCATTCTCTATTCAAACGGCTTGATGGCCGAAAGTTTACTGTTGTCTGAATGGGTATACTCAGAATCCTCGGCCGCGGCACTTTTAGAGTTCCGAGAAATTTTTAGGGAAAATGCAGGCGGCAAGCAAAACGTGATCGCGCGAACTTGCTACCCTGTCCTAAGAAAAAGTGAGATCCCACTCCTGAATATTGACGTTAGACGTCTGCATTGAGCTTGCGGGAAAAGCTAGATTACGAAACTGCTGTAAGCACTTGGGGTGAAAGTATCCGCATAGACTGTATCAGATTGCTGATGCACAAAGCTTCCTTTGGCTATTTTTTGATTGACCGAGCAATACACTCAGATCGCAGGAGTGACACAATGTGTCCCGATGTGACATATGTGACCCCGAAGTGTCCCGAGGAGAGACGATATGACGATGAAAAGACTATACGCCGGGGCGAAACTTCGTGAGATAAGACAACGACTTAACCTCACCCAGAAGGAGTTTGCGAACAAGCTCGGCGTGTCCCTCCCGTACGCCAATCAAATGGAGAACAACAACCGTCCGATTTCAACGACAGTTGTATTGGCGCTGGCGCAAGAGTTCGGCATGGACGTGACCGAGCTTAGCACGGGCGATAGTGAGCGCCTGGTCTCGGACATGCGCGAGGCGCTTGCCGATCCGGTTTTTGCTGACACCATGCCCCCATTGGCTGACCTGCGGCTGACCGCATCGAATGCCCCTGCGCTGGCCCGCGCATTTATTGAATTGCATCGAAGCTATCGCCAAACTCATGAACGTCTGGCTTCTTTGGACGAAGCATTAGGTCGGGAAGACGCCCGCATTCAAGCCAGCCCTTGGGAAGAAGTGCGTGATTTCTTTCACTATTGCGACAATTACATTGACGCCGTTGACCGGGCAGCCGAACGGTTCGCCAGTCGCGCTGATGAATTCGGTGGCATTCGTCAGGCAGCGATCAACAGCCTGACCGAACGAGGAATCCACGTCACCTTCACCGATACCGAGACCCTACGTAGCTACAACGCGGATGATAAGACACTGCGCCTTTCTTCACGCGCAGCTCCGCAAACACAAGTCTTCCAGCTTTTGCTGCAGGTCGCGCTGATCAGTCAGGACAAACTGCTTGAGGCGACGCTCGACTTCGCGCGCTTCCAAAGTGAAGAGGCCCGTGCGATTGCCAAGATTGGCCTCGCAAACTACTTCGCCGGGGCGTCCCTGATGCCATATGGTCTGTTCTTAAGTGCTGCGCAGGACTATCGTCACGATCTGGAATTGCTCAGCAATCGGTTCGGGGCATCCATCGAACAGGTCGCGCACCGTCTTTCCACTTTGCAGCGACCGGGGGCCAAAGGCATCCCGTTCTTCTTTGTCCGGGTCGATCAGGCAGGAACGATCACAAAACGCCATTCGGCCACTCGGCTTCAGTTCGCACGATTCGGCGGGGCCTGCCCCTTGTGGAACGTTCACCGTGCCTTTGAAACTCCGGGCCACTTTCTGCAGCAGCTGGCAGAAACACCAGACGGTGTACGATATATCTCACTTGCGCGCGATGTATCGAAATCCGGAGGTTCCTTCGGCGCGCCCGTTCGTCGCTATGCCATCGCATTGGGGTGTGAAGTACGCCATGCCGAAGCATTGGTTTACGCTGACAATCTCGATATTAACAATGCCAGTGCCTACGAACCGATCGGCATCTCCTGTCGCATATGCGAACGCCAAACCTGTCATCAGCGTTCAGTACCGCCACTCGAACGCCGCCTGACCATCAACTCCGATATCCGCAGTATCCTTCCATACGAAGTCACCTGATCTTCATCTGGCCTGAAATACTCCGGGGGAGTCGCGGCTTGCCGCGACGGGGGCAGAGCCCCCGCCTGTTCGTCAGCTTTTTGACAGGATCGCCCAGATTTGATCCTTGAGCACAGCTCGTTTCTTACGCAACTCAACCTCGACCAACTCTTCCATTGGCTCAACATTGGTTTCAGCTCGGTGCACTACGCGATTGACCTCATGATATTCATCCGCAAGCCTCGCAAAATGGGCGTCCGTTTGCTTGAGCTGGCTTATGGTGTCGATCTTATCGGGAAACTCTTCAGCCAGTTCATGCGGGGTGTGCGACATCCTGTTAACTCCTCAATGTTGCGTTACATCGGAGAGATAAACATGGTTGTCTCACACCGCTTTGACGCCAATCAAATTCCTTGAGAATTCTTTGCGTGATACCTCAATTGGTAGAACCGGATCAACGTTGCGCCGTGGCCCATCTCGGGCTGATCCAAGGCGCGTCATTTGCTTTGGCCAATGGCTCCTTGTCCAGCAGGTGATCCGACATTTTTTCCCCTACCATAATCGAAGGCGCATTCAGGTTTCCGTTGGTAATCTGAGGGAAAATCGAACTATCCGCGACGCGCAGCCCGTCCACCCCAATCACACGACCATGCGGGTCAACAACTGCAGTCTTGTCATCCGCGCGCCCCATTCGGCAGGTTCCACAGGGATGATAGGCGCTTTCCGCGTGCTCCGCGATGAACGCGTCAAGCTGCTCATCCGTCTGTACGTCTTTACCCGGCTGGATCTCCTTGCCGGCAAATGGCTTGAAAGCATCCTGCCCGAAGATTTCGCGCGTCAGGCGTATGCATGACCGAAAATCCTCCCAGTCCTTATCATGGCTCATGTAGTTGAAACGGATCACTGGGGCATCCTCAACCCGTGCCGAGCGCAGTGTGACAGCCCCCCGAGACGGCGAACGCATTGGTCCCACATGCGCTTGGAAACCGTGCCCCTCAGCCGCTGCCTGACCGTCATAACGCACCGCGATAGGGAGGAAATGGTACTGAATGTCGGGATATTCGACACCAGGTTTCGAGCGAATGAACGCCGCACTCTCGAACTGGTTCGACGCGCCCAGGCCGGTTTTTGTGAACAGCCACTGCGCCCCGATCAAGCCTTTGCTGATCAGGTTCCAATGTTTGTAGAGCGTGATCGGCTGCAGCGAGGCTTGCTGGATGTATAGCTCAAGATGGTCCTGCAAATTGGCGCCGACACCAGGTCGATCCGCGACCACTTCGATTCCATGTTCAGTCAAATGCGCCGCAGAACCGATCCCCGACAGCATCAGCAACTTGGGAGAATTGATAGATGACGCGGCCAATATGACCTCACGCCTTGCCCCAATAATTTCTTTCTTGCCGCCACGGATCAATTCGACGCCGGTGGCGCGGCCGTCATTGATCACCACGCGTGCGGCGAGACCCCGAACAATGTCACAATTTTCACGTTTCAAAGCGGGCTTCAGATAGGCATTTGCCGCCGACCAACGCCGTCCTTTCCAGACGGTCTGCTCCATCGGCCCAAAGCCTTCTTGTTTTTCACCGTTGTAATCTCCGGTGACCTCATATCCCGCCTGCTGCCCCGCATCGACAAAGGCTTTGAACAGCGGGTTTTCGCGGGGTCCGCGCGACACATGCAATGGCCCGTCAGTCCCGCGCCATGCGTGATCGCCACCATGGCCACCATCATGCCAGGTTTCCATGCGTTTGTAGTAAGGCAGCACATCCGCATAGGACCAACCATCCGCACCCATATCCGCCCAGGTGTCGAAATCCCGTGCGTGGCCACGCACATAGACCATTCCATTGATCGACGAAGACCCGCCAATCACCTTGCCGCGCGGGCAAACAAGGCGGCGATTGTTCAAATGAGGCTCGGGCTCGGATTTATAGCCCCAGTCATAGCGCGACATGTTCATCGGATAGCTGAGAGCGGCTGGCATCTGGATGAATGGGCCCGCATCGGTGCCGCCATGTTCGATCACCAGAACCGAGGCACCGGCCTCACTTAGTCGATACGCCATCGCACAACCGGCGGACCCAGCGCCAACGATGACAAAATCTGCTTCCATATTCGTGTCTCCATTTCCACGCAGGCTAAGATTTTTCGGCGAAAAATCTTATCGCCTCTGGCGGAAGTATTTTGAAAAAGTGAACGTTATTCGCCCCGCGGGAAGCGTTGGCTTTCTTCAACGTCGTTTAGATCCATGTGATTGCGCATGTAGCGTTCGGATGCTTTCTGCAGCGGCTGGTAATCCCACGGGTAATAACCGCCTTGCCGCAGCGCTTCGTAAACTACCCACCGACGGGCCTGACTGGCCCTTACATCGGCATCAAATCGCTCAAGGTCCCAACGCGCCTCGGATTTGGCGCGTAAGGACTGCAGGGTGCCCGCGTGCTCGGGTCGGCTCGCCAGGTTTTTCAGCTCGTGAGGGTCCTCTTCAAGATCAAAAAGCTGGTCCGGGTCCAAAGCGCAGCGATTGTACTTCCACTTTCCATACCGAAGCGAAACCAAAGGCGCGTAGGAGGCTTCTGCCGCGTATTCCATCGCGACGGGAGCTGTTCGTTCATTGCCCTTCGCCAAAGGCACCAGGTCTTCGCCATCTGTCCATGGAGCAATTTCTGCCATGTCAACTCCGGCAAGCGCCCCAAGTGTTGGCGTGACATCGATCGTTGATACCGGTGTATCGATCCGGCCAGTGGGAAGATCGGGCGACGAAATCATCAAGGGCACTCGCGAGGACCCCTCGAAGAAAGTCATTTTGAACCACAATCCACGCTCGCCCAACATGTCGCCATGGTCCGAGACAAAGAGGATGATGGCCTCTTGCCGCGTGGATTCCAGCACTTCCAATATCTCGCCGATCTTGTCGTCCAGATAAGAGATGTTGGCGAAATAAGCGCGGCGGGATTTGCGGATATCATCGGCCTTTATGTCGAAACTGCGCCAGTCATTTGCATCAAAAATACGCTTGGAATGCGGGTCCTGATTGTCATAGCCCAAATCCGAGATCTGTGGCTCAAGATGCTCACAATCCTCATACAGATCCCAATATTTACGACGCGCCACGTACGGATCGTGTGGGTGCGTGAAGCTGACGGTTACACACCAAGGGCGTTCATCTTTCCCGCGTGCCAGATCATACAATTTGGCTTTGGCGTTATAGGCAACCTCGTCGTCATATTCCATCTGGTTGGAGATCTCGGCAACGCCTGCCCCGGTGACTGATCCCATATTGTGATACCACCAGTCTATACGCTCACCGGGTTTACGATAATCCGGCGTCCAGCCAAAATCGGCTGGGTAAATGTCGGTGGTTAGGCGATCCTCGAACCCGTGCAACTGGTCGGGACCAACAAAGTGCATCTTACCTGATAGACAAGTGTAATACCCAGCGCGGCGAAGATGGTGCGCATAGGTTGGAATATCGCTGCGGAATTCAGCCGCATTATCATAGACGCCTGTCCGCGAGGGTAACTGGCCAGACATAAAGCTGGCCCGCCCCGGCGCGCACAGTGGCGACGCTGTGTATGTATTCGCGAAACGCGTTGATTTTGCAGCCAGTTTTTTCAGGTTTGGCGCATGCAACCATTCCGCGGGACCGTCGGGGAAGAGGGTCCCGTTGAGCTGATCCACCATCAGGATCAGAATATTCGGCTTTGTCATTTTTCGGCCTCTAGGAAAACTTTCATAACCCGCAGCGCATGGTTCACGGCCAACTGCGGCTCTTGCGGCGCGTTCAAAGCAGCGTGGATGTACAGCCCATCGATCAGAGCAATCATGTCTTCGGCGGCTTCGGTCGGATCGCGCAGTAGCGGGCGTAGCGCATGGATGAGATTCGAGCGGATCCGGGCCTGATAGATTTGCCAAAGTCTAAGCGCATCATCGTTGGTTTGCGCCAGAACATAAAAGGTCATCCATGCTGCAATCACGTCCGGCGTGAAACAGGATGGTGCAAAACAGGCGCGGATGATGGCCTGCGCGCGTTCTTCAGGCTTGGCTGTACCAAGTTGAGTGCGCGCTTCTGCCCCGAAATCCGACAGTATACGACGCATAGCAGCAAGGAATATCTGCTCTTTCCCACCGAAATAATGATGGGCCAATGCGCTGGACATTCCCGCACGCTTGGCAATCTGGCTGACGGTCACATCGAGGGATTTTTGTACGCCAAGTTCGGCAATCGTCGCCTTTACGATCGCATCCCGCCGGATCGGCTCCATTCCGAGTTTTGGCATCTTCGCCTCTCTACCCTGCTTGAGTGTAAGAGAAGCTAAGCGCTTTATATTGACTCGTCAATCAATAACGACTCTGGGCGGGGGTTTCTGATCCCTGTAGCGGGGTCGGCGGCGTAGCTTTGCCCTTACTAAGTATCGCCTCGCGCCACGTGATGAAGCTGACGGCTGCCAGGATCAGAGAGCCTCCGACAACAACCCATATGTCGACACTCTCATGGAAAACCAATGTGCCAAGCAACGTCGCCCAAATCAACTGCAGGAATGTCACGGGCTGTGTCACGGCTACCGGAGCAGCTTGCAATGCGAGCGTCATGAAATAGTGCCCAGCCGTGGCAAAGCTGGCAACGACAAGCAGAATGCCCAAATCACGCATGGAAGGTGGCTGCCACACGGCGATAGCAAAAGGGATCAAGGCAATCGTAACCCAGATAGAAAGATGCGCAACTACTGCCGATGGCCGAATATCATGCACCATAACTTTAGCCAGCAGATAAGAACCTCCAAGTGCCAAGGCCGTACCCAACATCGCCAGATGTCCCGGCGATACCTCGCGAAATCCGGGTCTCAGTACGATTACAACCCCAACAATCGCAACACCGATTGCTGCGATTCGACGAACAGCGAGCCGCTCTCCCAGGAAAAGCGCGGCACCCAAAGTTACATAGATCGGCGTCATGTAATTCATTGCCGTTACTTCGGCCAGCGGAATGCGGGTCATGGCATAGAACCAGAGCATGACGGCTATGGCATGAACCACCCCTCGCAATCCAAACAGGGTCAAGTTACGAGTGGACAGCGGCGTTCCAATCAGCGCACGCCACGCGGGAATAAGAAAAACCAGCCCAAAAACATACCGCAAAAATGCGGCCTGAATTGGATCCATACTGGTCCCGAGCACTTTCACCAGAGCATTCATGCCCACAAAAGACAGACCTGCTGAAAGCATCCAGAACATGCCGACAAGCGGGCGCTGCTGATCGTTGGGTGAAGTCATACCGACGGTTGAACACCGTTTTCTGATCGGGAACAACCCTTCACATGATAACAAGTTTCATCGCAATACCCAGCATCACGATGCCTATCAGTACGTCGAGTATTTGCCATGCACGCGGACGCGCAAAGATCGGTGAAAGAATGCGCGCACCATATCCCAGTGAGAAGAAGAACACGAAGCTTGAGGATACTGCACCAATAGCAAACCCCATTCGGTCATCGTATTGGGCAGAAATCGATCCGATCAATACCACCGTATCCAGATACACATGAGGGTTAAGCCATGTGAAGGCCAATACGGTCAACATAGCCGCGCGCAAACTGGTACGCTGCCCTGCATCGGTGTCCAACATAGCGCCACCCCGCCAGGCAGACTGGAAACTGCGCAAAGCATACCATGTCAGAAAGATCGCGCCTCCATAGCGCATTACCGTTTCAAACCATGGCGCGGCCTGCGCCAGCGTGCCAAATCCTGCTACCCCAGCCGCAATCAGAATTGCATCCGAAACCGCGCAGGTCAGGCAGAGAGGAAAGACATGCTCGCGTCGTAGCCCTTGACGCAGAACAAAAGCGTTCTGAGCGCCAATCGCCAAGATAAGGCTGAAGCTAAGGGCAAATCCTGCGATCATTGATGGGAACATGCGACCTCCTGTTGTTGGCCGTTGACTATAGCCATCCCGAGGCCCTATCAAATTAATGTTTGTAACCTGAATTAAGAAAATCTAATGCTCCTGGACCCGCATCATCTTTCAGCGCTGTCTGCAATATTGCGCCATGGAAGCTTTGATGCGGCAGCAGCTGAATTGTCTGTGACCCCCTCCGCAATCTCTCAACGCATCAAGGCTTTGGAAGATCGTGTTGGAGCCGCTCTGATACATCGCGGTTCCCCTTGCACCGGAACACCTGCTGGCTTGCGGATTGCGCGTCATGCCGAAGACATTGGCCTGCTTGAAGCAAAGCTCGCACGAGAGCTGACCTTGGATGAGCGCGAAGGCCCTACCCGCGTGCGGATTGCACTTCCTGCCGACATTCTGGCGACATGGTTTATCGACGCGATGGCGCAGGCTGGCGATTTATTGTTCGATCTGGTGATTGACGATCAGGATCACTCGGCCGAATGGCTGAGGCGCGGCGAGGTCAGCGCAGCGATTACTGTTGGTGGACAAGCCGTCACAGGATGCGATTCATTTGCGCTGGGCGCGTTGCGCTATCTGCCAACCGCCAGCCCCGCGTTCATGGACCGCTGGTTCAGCGATGGCGTATCGGCTGAATCGTTGTCGCTGGCACCTTGCCTGACTTTCAATAGCAAAGACAATTTGCAGAAAACCTGGATCAGTAAACAGATAGGACGTCGGCTTGCGCCACCGACGCAATTTATGCCTTCCACAAACGGCTTTGTTGAGGCAGCGATTGCAGGCTTGGGCTGGGGGATGAACCCTGAAAGCCTTGCACGCCCTGCAATTGTAAAAGGTCAACTCCGCGAGGTTATTCCCGACACGTCATTGGATGTGGAACTGACTTGGCAGATCGGGCGGGTGCTTGCCCCTGCCCTTGCACCGTTGACCAAGGCAGTTCGTCGTGTTGCAGCCCAGGCGCTCATCACAACAGACTGACCTTATGCCTGCGTATCTGCCTTCTGTTGCGGCTGCGCAATTCGGTAACAGGAAAACGCTGCCCAAATACTGACAAGCACGATGAACACAATAGCTGATGCAACCTCGTGCATATGGGCAACTGCGGCCAACGCAGCCGATAATGCAACGGCCGTTAACCGACACATAGATTTGATGGCTGCAGCGCCCTGAATACGTTGTTCTTTGGGGGCAATGTCCAGAAAATAG
This sequence comes from Ruegeria sp. CL5, assembly GCF_056536485.1. Taxonomy (NCBI): domain Bacteria; kingdom Pseudomonadati; phylum Pseudomonadota; class Alphaproteobacteria; order Rhodobacterales; family Roseobacteraceae; genus Ruegeria; species Ruegeria sp. CL5. Next base: position 106,448 of record NZ_JBQFPS010000002.1, on the reverse strand, counting down.
AGCTTCCGCGCGCTTGATATTCCGGTTGTTGCGACCGAGACGACAAACAATGCAATCGCGTGCAGATGAACTTCGTGGTCAATGTGGGCATAGTGGAAGGCCAGCAGAACGATCCCGGTTGCTGCGACCATCAGGTTGCCCGAGACCATCACCGCGCGGTGAGACTTCATGTTCACCAACTGCCACAACGGCGCCGAAACCAGATACCCGGATGCGGACGAAATGATCATGGCCGTCAGCCCCTTTGCAGAAGTATGGTGTGCCTCTGCAGCGATAAGCGCAAAGAACGGGACCGACAGCGATACAACAACCAAAGGAAGCCGCATCGCCATATAACGACGGAACCAAGAGTATTCGAACATTTCAACGATGCCGGAAATAATACTCCGCAGCGATTGACGGCCGGAAACCTTGATGTTTCCATCTTCAGGTTTTTCGGGGGCACTCTCTGCCATTCCGAGAATGCACAGCGCAGAAAACAGGAAGAACGAAACCGATGCTGCGATTACAGCAGAATGTCGCGAGAATGGTGGATATTCTTTTGTGATCTCGTGGATCAATAACACCAATCCGATCGCACAAAGACCACCGGCACCCAATTGGAGATATCGAATAATCATGCGAGATTTCGATTTCAGATGATCACCTAACAGATCGGACAACATCAAGGATTGGCTCTCTTCAATCAGTCCGATCAGGAAAAACGCCGCAACAAAGGCGATAGCGGTCAGTGTAACGCTTCCGGTCGCCGCGATGGCCAAGGCCATCAAAAGGCAGCCGCCCAATCCTATTTCGGTCAGAGCGATACCGCGTTTCTTGCGAACCTGCGCCGCGATAGGACGCGCCAGAACGAGGTCAGAGATCATACTGCCCGACATGCGAATAGAAACCAATGCCGCCGCAAGGAACATCGGCAGCTCTAACGAGATCGCAAGAAAGGGCAAAACAACAGAGGGGCTGCCCAGAGTCCACGCAACCTGTGACAGGATGCTCTGGCCAGCTATGACCGGCACATTTCTTCGGGCAGGATCGGTCGTGTTCGTCGCCATTTCTTGGTCTGCGTAGTGCGCCTATGGTTAATTATTCAGATTTTTCAGCCTCATTGATCTGATCATAAATGCAAGGACCTTAGGGACCAAAGTTTCTGTTAGGCGTAGCCCTGCAACAGAAAAACCCGGCCAAAGGCCGGGTTCCAATTAACCAACGATTGCCCGACGCATCAGAGCTGGGCCATGACCTCGTCTGTCGCCTCAAAATTGGTCGTAACCCGCTGGACGTCGTCATCGTCTTCCAATGCATCCACCAATTTCATCAGCTTCTGCATATCTTCCAGACCCAATTCGGTCGTGGTTGTGGGTTTCCAGACCAGCTTGGTGGATTCGGATTCGCCCAGCGCGGTCTCCAGCGCATTCGATACATCGTTCAGATCGGTATCAGCACACCAGATGATGTGACCGTCTTCCGAGCTTTCGACATCCTCGGCCCCGGCCTCGATCGCGGCTTCAAAGATCGTATCCGCATCGCCAGCATCCGCCTGATAGATAACTTCACCCTTGCGATCAAACATGAACCCAACCGAGCCGGTTTCACCCAGATTGCCGCCATTCTTCGAAAACGTCGAACGCACGGTCGATGCGGTGCGGTTGCGATTGTCCGTCATCGTCTCGACGATCACGGCCACACCATTTGGGCCATAGCCCTCGTACCGGATTTCTTCGTATTCATCCCCTTCGCCCGCAACGGATTTCTTGATGGCCCGGTCGATCACGTCCTTGGGAACCGAGTTCGACTTGGCCTCTTTTACCGCCAGACGCAGACGCGGGTTCTTGTCGGGATCGGGGTCGCCCATCTTGGCGGCGACGGTGATCTCTTTCGAAAGTTTGGAAAACAGTTTGGACCGCGCGGCGTCCTGACGTCCCTTGCGGTGCTGGATATTGGCCCATTTGGAATGGCCTGCCATGGTGCGTCCTCGTCATTCGTGATTGCGTATTCGGCGCTCATATAGACGTTTGCGGGGGGCAGGATCAAGAGAGCGGCTTGTCCTGCCTTCGCCCTTGGCTATGGTGGCGATATGACGACAGATCAGATTATTCTTTTTTCCCTTTTCATTGCCGTATTTGGAATGCTGCTTTGGGGGCGGTTTCGATATGACCTCGTCGCGTTCACTGCCCTTATGATTGCAGTGACGCTGGGCGTTGTCCCGGTCGAGAACGCCTTCGCCGGGTTTGGCCATCCAGCAACAATTATCGTAGCACTGGTTCTTGTAGTCTCTGCGGGTCTGGTTCGGTCGGGCGCGGTGTTCCTGATTACACGGACACTGGTTGATGCCTCGCGCAGTCTGGGCGCGCACATCGCGTTGATGGGTGGGATCGGCGCTGTTCTGTCCGCTTTTATGAACAACGTTGCCGCGCTGGCGTTGCTAATGCCAGTGGACATCCAAACCGCTCGCAAGGCGGGGCGTTCGGTGGGTCTTAGCCTGATGCCACTAAGCTTTGCCACCATTCTTGGAGGCATGGCCACGCTCATCGGCACACCGCCCAATATCATTATCGCCTCAATCCGCGCCGAAACTCTGGGCGAGCCATTCCGGATGTTCGACTTTGCCCCGGTTGGCGGGATCGCAGCCATCGCCGGTCTGGCCTTTGTGGCCTTGGTCGGTTGGCGACTGATCCCCAATCGTGGCGTCCAGGAAGAAGCATCGGAAGTTCTGGCAGAGTATATCGCCGAACTGACTGTCCCGCCCGAGTCACCCCATATCGGCAAACGCGTTAGCGAACTTTATGAGGCGGCAGAGAAATCCGACGTCGCCATCATCGGCCTGATCCGGGATGGCAAGCGGCGCTATGGCAGGTCCACCCACACCACTCTTCGGGAAGGTGACGCGCTTGTCCTTGAAGCTCGACCCGAAGCGTTGGACGAATTCCGCGCTGCGCTTAATCTCGATTTTTCAGACACAAGGCGGCAAGAGGTGTTGACTGCCGAGGGCGACGGGCTTGAGGTGATCGAGGTCGTTGCCCCCGAAAGCGCCCGCATCACTGGACGCACCGCGCAGGCGCTGGGGTTGGCCTGGCGACAGAGCACGGTGCTGATGGGGATTTCTCGTCAGGGCCGTCGCATCACGGAACAAGTCCGGAAGACCGAGGTTGAGGCGGGTGACATCCTGCTTCTGCTCTGCCCGCGTGACCGGGGCGCGGACGTGACCGAGTGGCTCGGCTGTTTGCCCTTGGCAGCACGCGGCCTGAACGTCACTGCCAACGACAAAGCGTGGCTCGCCATCGGCCTGTTCGCAACAGCCGTACTGGCCGCTAGCATCGGGCTGATCTATCTTCCCATCGCTTTGGGTCTGGTCGTTGTGGCCTATGTGCTTACCAAGATCATGCCGATTGCGGATATCTACAATCACATTGAGTGGCCGGTGGTGGTTTTGCTGGGTTCGATGATCCCGTTGGGAAGCGCATTGGAAACATCCGGCGGCACTGAACTGATAGCGAACGCACTGATCCAGTTGACAAACGGTCTGCCTGCATGGGCGATCCTGACTGTGCTGATGGTTGTCACCATGACCCTGTCGGACGTACTCAACAACACGGCCACCGCAATTGTTGCAGCCCCCGTCGGGATACAGATGGCGCGCACGCTTGAGGTCTCGCCCGATCCATTCCTGATGACAGTGGCCGTGGCAGCCTCGGCAGCATTCCTCACACCGATTGGTCATAAGAACAACACGCTGGTGCTGGGTCCCGGAGGCTATCATTTCGGGGATTATTGGCGCATGGGCCTACCGCTAGAGATATTGATCATCGCCGTATCAATCCCCTCGATCCTTGTGTTCTGGCCGCTTTGACGGGTAAAGGCAGCGCATGAAACGCTTTCTGATCCTGCAACTCCGCCCAGAAACCGATGCTTCGGATGCTGAGTACGCCTCAATTCTGGACAAAACCGGCCTGGCACCTTCGCAAACCCACCGCATCCGGCTGGATTGCGAAGACCTGCCCGCAGGGCTGGACGTTACCGACTACGCCGGTGTGATCGTCGGCGGAGGCCCGGGTTGCGTCAGCGACGATCCGGCAGGAAAATCTACTTTGGATGCCAAGATCGAGGGCGCGATCATGGGGCTGATGCCGCAGATCACAGCACAGGACCACCCGTTCATGGGCTGCTGCTACGGCCTGGGAATTCTCGCGGCGCATCTGGGCGGTGATGTCAGCAAACGGCAATTCGGCGAACCGGTTGGACCATCGGATTGCGAACTGACCGAAGATGGCGCACAGGATCCCCTGACCGCTGGCCTAGTTCCGCAGTTTGAAGCCTTTGTCGGCCATAAAGAGGCCGTGCAATCCCTGCCAGAAGGCTGCGTGCATCTAGTCGCCTCGGACCCCTGCCCGATCCAAATGATCCGCTGGGGACAAAATGTCTATGCCACTCAGTTCCACCCCGAAGCGGATGCCAAGGACTTTGAACAGCGGATTAACATCTACAAAGATCACGGGTATTTCCCGCCGGAAGATGCACAACGCCTGATCGAAATCTGCCACGCGGCAGACGTTACACAACCTGGGGAAATCCTGCGACGGTTCGCCGAACGCTACGGGTGACCCAACGGCGTTATTGCCTGATTAACACCCCCTCGCATAGGCTGGCCCGAATGACTTTGGGAGGAGTTGTTCTTGGACCTACTCATAAATGTTGGCCTGCCGCTTTCGCTGGCCATTATCATGCTGTCGCTCGGGATCGGGCTTGAGGCCGCTGATTTTCGCCGAGTTCTTACCCGCGGATACCCATTCGCCATCGGTGCGATCAGTCAGGTTGTGTTGATACCACTGGCTGCTTTCACAACCGTCACGATGTTCGGGCTACCCGCTGAGATTGCCGTTGGCGTGATGCTTCTAAGCTTTTGCCCCGGCGGCGTTACCAGCAACATCCTTGCAAAGTTTGCCAAAGGCGACATTGCGCTATCAGTCAGCCTGACGGCTGTGATCAGCCTGTTGTCGATTGTGACAGTTCCAATTCTGGCCGCGTGGTCCATTGATTACTTCATGGGTGAGACAGCCCCGGAAGTATCGATTGGCGCCCTTGCTACCGCATTGTTCCTGATCACAACGTTGCCTGTCGCGATAGGCGTTAGTATTCGCCACTTTGCCAAAGAGTTCGCGGTTCTGATCGATAACCCTTTGTCCACGCTTGCCTCGATCCTGTTTGTGCTGATCGTTCTGGCAGCGCTGGCCGGAAACTGGCAGTTCTTCATTGAGAACCTCAGCTCGATCGGAGCCGCGTTGATCGCGCTGAATATCGCACTGCTACTAATTGGGCTTGGACTGGCGCGGATCGCCAAGCTGACATGGGAAGAGGCGAAAACCATTTCGGTCGAAACAGGCATACAGAATTCGGCGATGGGAATTACGTTGGCGGCACTGATCACAGGCACCACAACGGGCTTCAGTCCGCTTGCCGTTCCGGCCGCAGTTTATGGTATTACGATGTATGTGGTCGTGACCCCCTTTATCCTTTGGTTCCGCAACCGCTGAAAGGAGATCAGATGGCTGATAATACAGCAGACGCGATTGTCGTCGGCGGCGGACTTGCCGGTCTGGCTGCCGCAGCAGAGCTGGGGGATCGCGGTAAGCGTGTGATCATTGTGGATCAGGAGCCGGAACACTTCCTTGGCGGGCAGGCGTTTTGGAGCATTGGCGGTCTGTTCATGGTCGATACCCCTGAACAGCGTCGCATGGGTATTCGCGACAGCTACGAACTGGCACTGCGCGACTGGATGGGCAGCGCTCAGTTCGACCGTGATGAGGACAATTGGCCCCGCAAGTGGGCGGATGCCTATGTCGAGTTTGCGGCAGGTGAAATGCGTCCGTGGTTGTATGACATGGGGTTGCGCTGGTTTCCGGTCGTGGGATGGGCCGAACGCGGTGGGTCATACGCCAATGGTCATGGCAACTCGGTCCCGCGCTTTCATATCACGTGGGGCACGGGCCCGGGAGTGTTGGAACATTTTATCAGACGTGTGCAGGATCATGTCAGTGCCGGTCTAATCCAATTGAAGTTCCGCCACCAAGTCAGCCATATCATTATGCAAAATGGCACAGCCAAGGGCGTATCCGGAGAGGTCCTAGCCGATGATAGCGTCCAGAGGGGTGGCAAGACCAATCGAGACGAAGTGGGCGAATTCGAAGTCTACGCGCCTTCAGTCATCGTCACCTCCGGCGGGATCGGTGGGAACTTCGAAATGGTGCGAAAAAACTGGCCCACAAACCGATTGGGTGAGCCACCCAAAGACATGATCGCTGGTGTGCCCTTTCATGTCGACGGCCGGATGATCCCGATCAGCGAGAAAGCAGGCGGCCATGTGATCAACGGTGATCGAATGTGGCACTATACGGAGGGCGTGCGCAATTGGGATCCGATCTGGCCCGCGCACGGAATTCGCATCCTGCCCGGTCCAAGCTCGATGTGGTTTGACGCGTGCGGCAATCGTCTGCAACCCCCTTGTCTGCCGGGCTTCGATACTCTGGGCACTCTGCGCGAAATCTTGAAGACGGGTTATGAATACAGTTGGTTCGTTCTGACCCAGAAAGTGATCAAGAAGGAATTTGCCCTCTCCGGGTCCGAGCAGAACCCGGACTTCACTTCGGGCAGCTGGAAAGAGGTTATTCAACAGCGCATTCTATCCGGCTCAAAGGCAACTGGCCCGGTCGAGGCTTTCAAGGAAAAGGGTGAGGATTTCGTTGTTGCCAACACGCTGACGGAATTGGTCAGTGGCATGAACCAATTGGGCGGCGGACTGATTGACGAAGCGTATTTGCGCACGCAAATCGAGGCGAGGGATTCTCAGATCGACAACCCATTCTCGAAAGACGCTCAGATGATGGCGATCCATGCCGCGCGCAATTACCGGGGCGATAGGTTGATCCGCACCGCCAAGCCACACAAATTCCTCGATCCGTCAAATGGCCCTTTAATTGCAGTTAAATTGCATGTTCTGACTCGCAAAACGCTTGGTGGGTTGCAGACCAATCTCGACAGTCAGATGATTGGCGCAGACGGCCAAGTCGTCCCCGGCCTGTTTGCAGCCGGAGAGGTCGCTGGCTTTGGTGGCGGCGGCTATCACGGATACAACGCGCTGGAGGGCACGTTCTTGGGCGGTTGCATCTTCTCGGGCCGCAATGCGGGACGGTCCCGCGCCGTGGCCTGATTACTGGTTGCGCACAAACTTCAGGACAGGTTCGCCTGCGGCGTCGAGCATAACCAGACTGTCACCGGCAACCGCATAAGTGGTTACACTTTGCAAAGCGGCTAGAAATTGATCTTCAATCTCTTCCATTTCTGGTGGGCACGCCATCAATGTGGCAGCCATATTCTCTGGAAATTCTATGCTATTGCCGATGATTTCGGCTTGTCCGGTAAACCGATTGCAACCGCCCGTACCGCCGAACGCTCCGCCTTGAGCAAATGAAAGCTGTGGAGGGCGCTTTGCGTCCAACACCTCTCCATCTATTCCGATGGCCACCCATTCAGTCCCTTCTAGTGTCGCGGCGCTCTGATCGTGCGCCTGCACCAGTATCAGGTCTGCGGAATTGCCTTCTCCGTTGGTCAATACCGGGTGAATCGTATCGGTCGTAAACAGCAGCTTCTCTCCACGATAGATTGCACCGCGGACCGCATAGGCCATTCCTTCGTGGATCAGCGCATCATCAAACGACAGCTCAAATTCTGATGGCACACCGTTCAGAGCATAGCGCTGCGCTGCCAGTGTCACAGCAGCCGCGTCCGCCCGCGAAATATCCTGTAGTTCGACATACAGTGTTGCATCCGGAGGCAGAGCGATCCGTTCACGATATGTCGCTGTACCTGTCACCGATCCGGCGTGGCTCTGGCTGCCCAGCAAGGCCAATACAACTGCTCCGGCCACAATGGCCTGTCCGAGTTTTGGAAAAGGCATGATCCTATCCTCTCTCATTCGTCTTTGAGAAAAAGATTGTAACTGTATCGCCATTTACAAGGGCAATACATTCAAGCCGGCGAAACTGTGCCAGTCTCAGAGTGGCCAGATGAACGGGATCAAGAGCGAGGCCAATAGTCCAACCGTCAGATTCAGAGGCACACCAACTTTCAGAAAGTCGGTGAATTTATACCCGCCCGGACCATACACCATCATGTTTGTCTGATAACCGATAGGCGTCGCAAACGAAGCTGACGCCGCCACCATCACCGCGACGACCAAGGGGCGCGGATCGATGCCAACCGCCTGCGCAAGTGAGATCGCGATCGGCGTGACCACCACAGCAACCGCATTGTTCGAAACCAATTCGGTTAATACCGAGGTCAGCAGATAAACCGCCCATATGATCAGGAAAGGCGGCAACATGCCCAGCGCGGGGGCGATCGCCTCGACAATCAGCGTCACAGCGCCAGACTTATCAAGCGCCGCACCGATTGCGAGCATGGAGAAAATCAGCGCAAGCAATCGGCCTTCGACAAAGGAAAATGCCTCATCCGCATCGATACAGCGGGTCAGCAGGACCACCGCAACAGCCAGTATAGACAAAAGCAGAATTGGAGCGACGCCCAGCGCAGCCAACGCAACGATTCCCACCAATGATCCAATGGCAATGGGTGCGTGACTGCGACGGAAGGCACGTGCCGAGGGCTGTGTCACATCAACCATGTCCATATCTGCTGCCAGCCTTTGAATATCACCGGGTGAGCCTTCAAGCAGCAGTGTATCCCCCACGCGTACAGTTAGAGCATCCAACTGGCGCCCGATATTCTGGTTTCGGCGATGCACAGCCAAAACGTAGACACCGTACCGACGACGCAAACGCATCGCACCCAATGTTCGCCCAACCATACGGCAACCCGGTGTAATCAGAACTTCGACCGTCTTGGTTTCAACTGCCGAGACCTGATCAACCCTCTTTAATTCCTTATTGCTTTGCAGGCTCAACAACTCAGTCATCTCGGTGCGGAGAACCACTCTGTCACCCACTTTCAGCGTGACACCTTTTAGGTTCCGACGTAACGACTCATCACCCCGAACCACGTCGATCAGCCGTACACCTTGGCGTTTGAACAGTTGAACCCCCGTTACTTCGCGGTCGATCAAGTTGCTGTCGGGTGGGATGACTGCCTCAGTAAAGAACTTCATCTTGGATCGGTCACTCAGCATTTCGGCCATGCTATCGCGCTCTGGCAACAAACGCGGCGCTATGAAGCGCAGATAAACCATGCCGTAGATAACCAGAGCTATGCCCAGTGGGGTGACCTCAAATATCGTGAAGGCCGTCATGCCCTGCGCACGCGCGACGCCATCAACCAGAAGGTTGGTTGAGGTGCCGATCAGGGTCAACGTTCCCCCAAGAATTGCCGCATAGCTAAGCGGAATCAACAGTTTGGACGCCGAAACGTTAAGTGTGCGAGCGATTTGAATAAAGACCGGGATCATCACGACGACAACAGGTGTGTTCGACACCACTGCAGACGCGATGACGACAAATCCCATCAACAAACCGATGGCTATACGCGGATTAACCTGCGCCTGCTTTTGCGCCACGGATGTGAACGCATCAAGCGCCCCTGTTCGCACCAAAGCCCCCATGATGATGAACATGGCACCGATGGTCCATGGCGCAGGGTTAGCCAGTACCGCAAGCGCGCTTTGATAGGGCAGAATACCCGTCGCAAGCATCAGGGCGACCCCACCAATGGCGACAACTTCGGTCGGATAGACCTCGCGCAGGAACATGATGAACATCCCTGCAACAATCATCAGCGCCAGAATTGCGCTGCCCATCTCTGTCAGTTGAAGGAATTGCATTCTTGGTATTCTGTCCGAACCCTGATCTGGCATACGCGCCTAATAGGTAGTTTCACGTATTGCGTGCGGCAGGGCAAGCCTGACATGTGAATTAGGGGCCTGCCTGCTGCAAACGCCCACCAACACGCACCATCTGTACAGATTTTGCGCTTCCGTCGCGATCATCGGTTTCGACATACACACCGCTCAGCGTTGCCTCGCCATTGGCGGGTGTGAAGCGGGCTTTGGGCATCCCCGTGATGAAACGACGCATAGGTTCTTGTTTGTCCATACCAATGACCGAGTCATAATCCCCGCACATTCCGGCATCGGTCAGGTATCCTGTCCCGCCAGTCAAAATCTGCGCATCCGCCGTCGGCACATGGGTGTGCGTGCCCACCACAAGGCTGGCGCGCTTGTCGCAATAGTGGCCCATCGCCATCTTTTCAGACGTCGCCTCGCAATGCATATCGACGATAATCGCCTGCGCCTGCCCACCGCGTGGGTGCGATTTCAGGATCGGTTCGATAGCTGAGAACGGATCATCGAAGGGGCGCTTCATAAATACTTGCCCCAGTACCTGCACCACCAACACCTTCCGTCCACCCGGCGCCGTGAACAGCCGATGACCTCGCCCCGGCGCCCCTTTGGCATAGTTCACCGGGCGCACAATGCGCGGCTCTTTCTCGATGAACTGCAACATGTCTTTCTGATCGAACGCATGGTCGCCCAAAGTGATGCAATCGGCACCGGCGTCCAAAAGCAGCTTGGCGTGATCACCACTGAGCCCCATGCCATTGGATGCATTCTCGCCGTTAACCACGACGAAATCCAACCGCCACTCCTCACGCAAACGCGGCAGGTGCTGTTGAACGGCGGCGCGACCCGAGCGCCCCATGACGTCGCCAAGAAATAATAACCTCATGTCACCCGTCCTAAGTGTGGTGCAACACAAGCACAAGTGATTAAACTGTCACCATAAACCGCAAATAATATTGGTTAGGAGAAACTTATGACCCGCTATCTTATTATTGTTACCCTGCTCGCCCCCCTCGCCGCGTGCGATCAGCCAGCCGAGCAATCAACCGAACTGGCAAACCCAGCGGCGACTTTTTGCATCGAACGGGGCGGCACGTACAATATTCAGGATGGCGACGGCGGCCAAACCGGGATCTGCACCCTGCCAGACGGAACCAAACAGGATGCCTGGGACTATTTCCGTGCTGAGCACACGGGCTAGGCCGAAAACGTCAACACGCGGCTTTCTGTGATAACCATATCCAGAGGTTGGTCCGTCGGCTCAAGCGGCAGCTCTTCTGCCTCTTGTGCATCGAAGGCAAACCCGATCGCCAATGTCGGGCGCCTACCGCGCAACCCCTCTAGCGTGCGATCATAGAATCCACCACCATATCCCAGACGACCACCCTGAGCATCAAACGCAACCAGCGGCACAATCAGGATTTCAGGATCAAAATAATCGTCGATCTCGGGTACCTTCGCACCAAATGGTCCGTCTTTCAGCGCGCCTTCCGGAGTCCAACGCGAAAATCGCAGCGGCTTTCCGGCGGCCTGAATGACGGGTACGCCGACGGCCCCGTAAGCGGCTGCTTCGGCCATTGCCGGCAACGGGTCGATCTCGGTTCGGATGGGCATGTATCCTGAGATGGGAACACCTCGGTGCCCGGCCAAAACCTCGGACAAACGTCCTGCAGCACCCGGTAGGCGCGTGTCAAACGCCGCCTTTCGGCGCGCAAAGGCCGCCTTTCGGGCAGCGGCTTTGATTTCAGTCAGATCGGTTGTGTCGGTCACAGTAGCACCATGCTGGCAAGCCCCAGAAATATGAAGAACCCCATCACGTCCGTCGTCGTTGTCACAAAGGTTCCCGATGCCAGCGCAGGGTCGATCCCCAGACGATCCAGCACCACCGGTACTACCGTACCTGCAAAGCCCGCGATGATCATGTTCACGACCAGCGCCGATCCAATCACGACACCCAGCAACGGAGAATCAAACCACATCATCCCAACGGTTCCCAACACGATGGCAAAGCATAATCCGTTGAGCATCCCAACCAGTAATTCGCGGCGGATCACGCGCCACACATTCGAACTCGTCAAGTCACGTGTCGCCAGTGCGCGTACAGCCACTGTCAGTGATTGAGTTCCAGCGTTGCCTCCCATTGAGGCAACAATCGGCATCAGGATTGCGAGTGCAACAAGCTGATCGATTGCGGCCTCAAACTGCGAAATGACCAGCGAACCACAAATCGCGGTGATCAGATTGACACCGAGCCATGGCAAGCGCCGTTTACTGGTTGCCGCTACGCTATCGGACAAAGAACTTTCGTCCGAGACACCAGCCAGACGCATCATGTCTTCTTCATATTCTTCATCCAACACCACCATCGCGTCATCAATGGTAATGACGCCAACCAACCGCCCATCCGTATCCACAACCGGGGCCGAGATCAGGTGGTATTGGTTGAACGCATAGGCCACATCCTCTTCGTCCTGATCGACGGGGATGGTGTGGAATTCTTCCTCGGCGAGGTCATGCAAGGGCACCTCTCGCCGGGTCGCCATCAGCTTTCCCAATGTAACCTGTGCAACGGGCTTGAGCCTCGGGTCAACAAGGATGACATGATAGAACTGTTCTGGCAGATCATCATTCGCCCGCATGAAATCAATGGCCTGCCCCACCGTCCAGTGCTCGGGTGCCATGACAACTTCACGCTGCATAAGACGACCGGCGGAATTTTCGGGGTAGGACAACGCCTGCTCAGCGGCGACTCGTTCAGAGTCTTCAAGCGCATCAAGGATCGTCTCTTGTTGCGGCTCTTCGAGATCCTCGAGCAGATCAACGACATCGTCGCTTTCCATGTCCCGAACAGCTTCGGCCAAGACATCCGGTTTCAGAACATCGATCACTTCTTCCCGGACAGATTCATCCAGTTCTGAAAGAATATCCCCGTCAAATTCCTTATCGTACAACCGGATCAGGCCCGCCCGGTCAAAGGGGCTGATCTGTTCCAGAAGGTCGGCAATATCAGCCGCATGTAGCGGCTCCATAAGCTCGATCAGCTTGGCGCGATCCTCGACCTCCACTGCATAGAGGATGGCTTCGACGGTTCGCGGGTCGAGCGCATAGGCGTCCTCGTCCTGGGGCTGATCGGGTCTGGCTTCGTCACTGCCTGTCGTCATGCGCTGCCCCTTTTTTCCTGCCGATTGACCCTAGATAGAAGAAGCAGCTACCGGAAAACAATGACAATGGTCCAATTTACCCACATCTTTTGCATCCCTATGCTGGATAGCGGCCCCAAACAGGCGGAGAACACAGCAGATGGCGCAAAAGACGCTTTTGAAGGGACGCGTGCTCAGCTTCAACGGATCACCGTTCGAAGGCGAACCCACAGACGCGACCGAACTACACGAAGCCGTGTTGATAGAAGATGGTCGCATCGCAGCATTGGGATCCGCGTCCGATCTTTCTGTCGCGCACTCCGAGGCCAAAGTTAAGGATTATGGCGACAAGCTTATTTCGGCGGGCTTTGTGGATCCGCACGTTCACTATCCGCAAACCGCAATGATTGCGAGTTGGGGCAAGCGGCTGATCGACTGGCTCAACAGCTACACGTTCCCGGAAGAGATGAAGTTCAACGATCCTGTCTATGCCGCTGAAATTGCAAGTAGATACCTCGATTTGACGGCAGCACACGGTACGACGACAATGTGCAGCTTTTGCACTATTCATCCCGAGAGTGTTGATGCGTTTTTCTCGGCAGCAATTGCGCGAGGTCAACGGGTTGTCGCCGGCAAAACCTGCATGGATCGAAATGCGCCCGAGGGGCTGCGTGACACCGCACAGACCGGGTATGACCAGTCCAAGTCACTGCTTGAAAAGTGGCACGGGGTTGATCGCATATCCTACGCCATTACACCGCGTTTTTCGCCGACATCGACACCAGATCAGTTAGAGGCGATGGGCGCGCTGTGGGCGGAGCATCCCGAATGCCTAATGCAAACACATCTCAGCGAACAAACCGACGAAATTGAGTGGGTGCGCTCTCTGTTCCCTGAGGCGCGCGACTATTTGGATACATATGAACAGTTTGGATTGTTGGGTGGAAACGGTCTCTACGGTCACGTGATCCATCTGGAGGATCGCGAACGTGACCGCTTGCGCGAGGTAGATGCAGCGCTGATCCACTGCCCCACGTCCAATACGTTTATCGGTTCTGGTCTGTTCGACATGAACGGCCTGATCCGCGAGGGGCACCGGGTTGGTCTTGCCACCGATACAGGCGGTGGTTCCAGCTTTTCGATGCTGCGTACAATGGCCGCAGCGTACGAAATTGGTCAACTGCGGGGTCGTCCGCTACACCCGTCGCAATTGCTTTGGCTTGGAACGGTTGGATCAGCTCAAACTTTGCGGATGGATGATCGTATCGGCAATATTGCGGTGGGTATGGAGGCGGATCTGGTGGTATTGGACCTTGCCTCGACTCCGGCCATCGCCCAACGCGAAGCACATGCTGATGATCTTTGGGAAGCGGTGTTCCCGACCATCATGATGGGGGACGATCGGGCTGTTGCCGAGGTCTGGATCGCCGGGCGAGCTGTTTCTGCTTGATAGGAATGGGCCTGTGGCCCATGCCTCCGGCGGGGATATTTTCAGCCAGATGAAGAGCGCATCCGCTATTCTGCCAACGCGCTTGCCAGACGATTCTGAGTTTCTATGGCCTTCGGCAGGTCAATCGTGACGATCTGGCCGTCGCGCACAACCTGGCGTCCCTCGACAAACAGGTGTTTGACACGCGTTGGTCCGGCCAGAAGGAGCGCAGCTGGGTCCCAACTGCCTGCACTTTCGATGCCGCGTACGTCCCAAATGGCTATGTCAGCGCGTTTGCCGGGCATAAGCCTGCCGCAATCGGGCCGATTCAACACATCCGCCCCGCCACGGGTGGCAATCTCGAGCGCTTCGCGGGCTGACATGGCGTCAGCGCCATTTGCAACCCGTTGCAAAAGCATGGACTGACGCGCCTCGGCGATCAGATTGCCGCTGTCATTGCTGGCTGAACCGTCCACACCCAGCCCGACATGCACGCCTTGGTCGCGCATCTTGCGGACTGGCGCGATACCTGAGCCAAGGCGGCAATTGGAGCATGGGCAGTGCGCAACACCAGTTCGGCTACGCGCAAATAGGTCGATCTCGGAGCCATCCAGCTTGACGCAATGGGCGTGCCAGACATCCGATCCGGTCCAGCCCAGCTCCTCTGCGTATTGGCCGGGCCGGCAACCGAACTGATCTTCAGAATAGGCGATATCTTCATCGTTTTCTGCCAGATGAGTATGAAGCATTACGCCTTTATCGCGCGCCAGAAGCGCGGCATCGCGCATCAGGTCGCGACTAACCGAGAACGGAGAACACGGCGCAAGGCCAACGCGGCACATCGAACCCTCAGATGGATCGTGATAGGCATCAACCACGCGGATCATGTCCTCCAGAATGGCCTGCTCGGATTCGACCAGAGCATCAGGCGGCAGCCCACCATCACTTTCGCCGATACTCATTGCCCCGCGCGTCGGTTGAAAACGCAGACCCAATTCCGACGCGGCATGGATCGTATCTTCAAGTCGCGCACCATTGGGATAAAGGTAGAGGTGATCAGAACTGAGCGTGCAGCCAGACAGCGCCAACTCTGCCAGACCAATTTGAGCAGAGATAAACATCTCTTCAGGTCCAAAGCGGGACCAGATGGGATAAAGTGTTCGCAACCATCCAAATAGCAACGCATCCTGCCCACCGGGCACCGCGCGTGTAAGGGTTTGGTAGAGATGATGATGGGTGTTCACCAGACCAGGGGTAACAACACATCCGGCGGCATCATGTATTTCACCCCGGCTGGTCAAACCATGGCCAATCTGGGCAATCTTTCCGTCCCGAACCAACAGATCAGCGCCCACAAGCTCTTGCCGATCATTGTCCATCGTCACGATAATGTCGGCATTCCGGATCAATATTTCTGTCATTTTTGCACTCCCGCATCCTGCCCGTCTCATGCGTGGAGTATTGGGCTGGTGGAAAACGGGCGTAAGAACCAGCCGCGATCAGTTTAAAGCCGCATGGGGGGTGCGGCAACCCGTTTAATATTGCTTCAAGATTTCCAGCGCCGCCGCATGAATCTCAGCATTGGCTGCTGCGAGGGCACGCCCGCCATTATGGGCAGGATTACCCTGCCAATCTGTCACAATACCACCTGCTGCTTCGATCACCGCGATTGGGGCCTGGATATCGTAGGCATTCAACCCAGCCTCGACCACCAGATCGGTTTGCCCTGCAGCAAGTAGCGCATAGGCGTAACAATCCATCCCATAACGCGTCAGCTTCGTTTTCTGAGAAACCGCCTTGAAGGCAGCGGCCTCGGCCTTGGTGCCGACCTCAGGAAAGGTGGTGAAGATGATCGCCTGATCCAATGATCGCGTCTTCCGCGTCTCGAGTTCCGCACGCCCCATAGGGCCTTTGACAATGGCGTGCTCTTTATCTCCGATAAAGCGTTCACCGATATAGGGCTGATCGATTACGCCAAGCTTAGGTCCAGTCTCATCGCTCAGGGCGATCAGAACACCCCATGTGGGCGTACCACTTATGAATCCGCGCGTGCCGTCGATTGGGTCCAGCACCCAAACCCGTCCGCTCACCCCCTCGGACTGGCCAAACTCTTCCCCTAAAACGCCATCCTTGGGCCGGTGAATGGCCAGCACCGCACGCATCGCCTTCTCTGCTTCGCGGTCAGCTGCAGTCACAGGATCAAACCCGGCATCGAGCTTGTTGTCCGTCTTCAAGTTAGATTGGCGGAAAAACGGAAGAATGGCCGCCCGCGCCGCGTCGGCCATTTCTTCGGCAATCTCTAGATCACTTCGTAGGGTGTTTTGCATGGCTTACCCGTGCGACGGGCACCCCGCGAAGTCAAGCGATTGTATTAGGCGACGTCGCTCAGCACGCGCGCCAGTTCAAACAAGCGGCGACGCTGATTTTCCGGTATCGCATAGTAGGAGCGAACAAGATCAAGCGCTTCTTTATCGCCCATCAGATCTGCAGGAACTGATTTTTTGTCAGCCTCTGCTTTCTGAGCTTCTTCAAGGCCTTCAAAGAAAAAGCTGACCGGAACATCCAATGCCTCGGCAATGTCCCACAAACGCGACGCGCTTACACGGTTGGCACCCGTTTCGTATTTTTGAATCTGTTGAAACTTGATACCAACTTGCTGCGCCAACTGCTGCTGAGTCATGCCAATCAGCCAGCGGCGATGCCGGACGCGTTTGCCCACATGGACATCGACGTGATGGGTCATTGGTAGTCTCCTTTACACAAACACCTGTCCGGGAAACCGCAACAGCAGCCGTCACCGCCAAGTTAGCGGGTCGCTGCTTAAGAACTTCCTAACTTAGGATCGTGCCCCCCGAACAGCACCATAGAACAATAATATTGCCGCAATCGATTCTTTTTTCAAGACGGTTGAATCCAAGAATATGGACTGTTGATTATGGTTGAGTACCGGGATCATCACATCTGTGTATGTTCGGAGACAACAAATCAGACCAGACACCTGTTTGAGAAGGGTGTTTGATTGGAATTGACAAAACGCGCGCGCTCTCCGCCTATGTGCTTTAAAATACCGGAGAACACTGATGCTGGCATTTCGTATCAAAACCAAGGGAGCAATGGCGCAGATTTGCCAAATGCCCGAGCCGACACCAGCGGAAAATCAGGTGCGCGTATCCATTCGGGCCTGCGGGCTGAACTTTGCCGATCTTTTGATGCAGAAAGGCTCCTATCAGGATACCCCCGACACTCCGTTTACTCTGGGTATGGAAATTGCAGGGGTCGTTGCCGAAGTCGGAAATAGTGTTACGCATCTAAAACCAGGTGACCGCGTCGCTGTTTTCTCTGGTCAGGGCGGCCTGGCCGAATCTGGTGTCTTCGATGCTGACCGGGTTATTGTCATCCCAGACACAATGAGTTTCGAAGACGCTGCCGCCATTCAGATCGCCTATGGCACCAGCCATATTGCGTTGGAGCACCGGGCACGCCTACAGGCCGGCGAAACGCTGCTGGTGACCGGAGCTGCTGGCGGCGTTGGGCTGACCGCCATCGAAATCGGGAAACTGATGGGGGCGACCGTCATCGCACAAGCGCGCGGCGCGGACAAATTGGTGGTGGCGCAGCAAGCCGGTGCGGACCATTTGATCGATGCGGATGAGGATCTGCGTAACCGCGTTCGGGCCCTTGGCGGAGCCGACGTAGTCTATGACGCCATCGGAGGTGACGTTTTCAAGGCTGCGTTCCGTGCCACGAATCCCGAGGGCCGCCTATTGCCCATCGGCTTTGCGGGGGGTGAAGTTCCTCAGATTCCGGCCAACCATCTTTTGGTTAAAAATCTCAGTGTGATTGGCGTCTATATCGGTGGTTACCTGAAATTTAAGCCGGAAATCGTTCACAATAGTTTCAGCACTCTGTTTCGCTGGCACTCAGAAGGACGGATTAAATCTCATATCAGCCACATCCTACCTTTGCAGGACGCGGCCAAGGGATTGGAATTGCTGCGTGATCGTAAATCCACCGGTAAGGTCGTCATCCAGATCAACTCGCCACTTTGAGGGGGCGCGCACTGGGGTGTGAAAAGTTTTGCCGCAGGAGATTTGCGAGCTCTGCCACATATTCCTCGCGCACTCTTTCAGCACCATAAAGGTTGATGAACTGCACCGGCAGGTCCGGAAGGACCCCAGCATGGTCGATCAGTTCCTGATGGTTGGGCTGTGTCCCCTCCAACAGTACACCCACAGCCAGATCAGCACTGACTGTTGCTTCGACCGTACGGTCTGAGTCGCTGTCGATGCTCATGTCCCATTCGATCCCAGCGTCATCCAGCGCCGCGGTCGCAACCGGACGGAAGATGCAATTGCGGCAGAACCCCAGCCGCAGAGGCTGTTGTCGCCAGGCGGACCCGTTCAGAGCTCCGACCCAGCGCAGTGGCATATGATACAAGGTTTCAGCCCCCTCGCCCGCTCCCGATTCCGTGGTCACGATCAAATCAAAACCTCCGCGCGCAAATTCTTCCTTCAGGTGACGCGTATTCGAGGTAACCAGATTCACGTTCACGCGTGGGAAGCTGGCATTGAAGCGCTTTAGGACACGGGGGATGAACGGATGAACGACATCATGCGGCACCCCCAACACGACCTCTCCTTCAAAGGCCTGATCGGTGAGCCGCCCGATCACCTCATCATTCAACGCAATCATCCGGCGCGCATAGGCCAGCAGTTGCTCGCCAGACGCGGTCAGCGCAATGGTTCGACCGGATCGATCCAGCAGCTCCAGCCCGAGTAGCTCTTCTAACCGCTTGAGCTGCATGGAAACAGCCGATTGCGTGAGATGAAGAAATCCAGCTGCGCGGGTAACGCCGCCGTGATCCGCGACGGCAACGAATGAACGAAGCGTAGTGATGTCCAGATTTCGCATCTTCAAGATTCCTTATGGGTAACGTCAAAAACATTCATTTTTAAAATATGTCAGAATGCTCCATATAGATCAAGGAAATTGATTGAAGCACGGTGTTTCATCAGTCAAACATGAAAGGGCAATACCCATGACCCATCTAGCCATTTCGACTCTGCGTCGCATCAAAGGTAAATCGAAAGGAGACCGCCTGCTCAACATGTTGAGCCTTTCGCGGCAACGGCAAAAACTGGCTCAGCTTGATGATCGCGCTTTGCAAGATATCGGAATCACCCGCTCCGAGGCAGAAGCCGAAGCTTCTCGTCCTATGTGGGATGCGCCTGACTGCTGGTACAAACACTTGTATTAATTGGAGAATAGAAGAAATCTGGCGGCATTAGGGACTGCGCCGTCAGGTTTTTTGCACCTGTCACCAAATTTGCCGACAGTTTTGCTGAGTTTTAGACCGAAAACCCTTGAAACGAGGGCCGTACTCTCCGATATTTAGTGGGAAACCGGCCTGCAATCGCAGGCTGAGCACAGAATATTGAAGGGAGACCCTTAAATGGCACAATTCGACACGATCCGGACGGCGTCCGGGGCGCGCGCTGCCGAGATTGATGAGGGCCTGCGCGCCCATATGAACAAAGTCTACGGCACAATGTCCGTAGGTATGCTGATCACGTTTGCCGTTGCCTGGGCCGTTGGCTCAAGCCCGCAACTTCTGTCGATCTTCCGTGACCCAGTCACGCTTAGCCCGAATATCCTGGGCTGGATCGTGATGTTTGCACCTCTGGCGATGGTGTTCGGCTTTGGCGCCGCCATCAACCGTCTCTCGGCGTCTGGCGCGCAGCTGTTCTTCTATGCATTTGCAGCCGTCATGGGCCTGTCGCTGAGCTGGATTTTCGTTGCCTTCACCGGCATCTCGATCGCTCAGGTATTTCTGGTAACGTCGATCGCCTTTGCGGGCCTGTCGCTCTACGGATACGTCACTAAGAAAGACCTGTCTGGCATGGGTACGTTCCTGATGATGGGCGTCATCGGTCTGATCGTCGCGATGGTCATCAACATCTTCCTGCAATCGCCTGCGATCATGTTCGCTGTGTCGATCCTGGGTGTTCTGATCTTTGCGGGCCTGACCGCGTATGACACTCAGAAGATCAAAACGACCTATCTGCAGATGGCCCATGCGGGTGACCAGGAATGGCTAGGCAAGGCGGCCATCATGGGTGCACTGAACCTGTATCTGGACTTCATCAACATGTTCATGTTCCTGCTGCAGCTGCTTGGTAATCGCGAATAACGCGAACCTCATACTCACAGCCAAAGGGCGGGTCCGAAAAGACCCGCCCTTTTTGTTTGGATAATCGGAGGACCATTGATGTCCATCGCCACCATTTGCCCGTCACAGGCGCATCGTTTGCTGCCATTACTTCAACAGGTGCATGACCTGCATGTTCAGAACCAGCCACAGCGATACGCGCCTTTGCCAGATGACAAGGAAGTCGTTTCCCATCTTTCAGAATGGCTCAGCCACGACGCAGTGGTTGCATTGGGCTTTGAGGAGAATCAAATACTGTTGGGATATGCGATTTTTGAGCTTGAGAAGCGCGCTGCGACACCTTTTCGCCGGGCGGAAACACGTGCGATGCTGCACCACATCAGCGTCGATACCAAGCACCGTCGGAAAGGAATCGGATTAGCCTTGATAAACGAGGTTCGCGCACGTCTGCTTGCTGATGGCGGAGATGTTTTGGCCACTACCTATGCAACCTTCAATACGCCTTCGGCTGAATTGATGGCGCGCGCCGGGCTAAACCCCGTGATCAGTTTCGCTGAATGGCGCGTCGAATAACGGCGGAAACAGAAAACCCCCACCAAATTGGCGGGGGTACAAAATGGTTTGGTACTTTGGCAATCAGCTACAGTTCAGCGGCACCGCAAAACCAGAGCTGCGCTTGGACGAGCCTTTGCGGTAAACATCCCCAGCGGGCAAGCAACCGGTAAAGCGCTCGGTTCGCGCTCCGAAGGTTGCACCGATGGAATTGTCCACGCGAGTGTCCCCTTCTTCAGTTCGCAACACACCAAACAATGTCCCGTTCACACTGACCGTGCTCAGCAGCAGATTAGTGCTCTGGCCTGACAGCTGAACGGCGCTGGTATCAGTGCGTCCACCATTCTCGATAGCTACTTTCGCCATCTTGGAAAGCTCGGTCTGATCAGACGAGACCTGAACCGTTGGCAACTTGGCGAGCTCTGCCGGGATGTTGGTTGCAGGTTGAACAAATGCCACGGCTCCTTTCACATCGGATACCGTACGCGGTTCACCATCTATCCCGGTGAAACCAACACCTTCGCGGTTAAACGGATCTTCGCAGGCTGACAGGGTCAGAACTGCAAGGGCGGGTAACAAGATTTTTTTCATGGCGGTCAACATTTTGGAAAGAGTTGCTGAAGCGTAGCGGCATGGAGTGCGTAAAAGCAAGCCGCCCTCACCCAGAACACCCGAGGGGCTGATGCGCCCCTGCAACGCCCGTGTTTCGCACCGACGCGCTGTGGGACGCCTCAAACCAACAAAAAAGGACCCTGCATCGGCAGAGTCCTTTTTCAAAAATTCAAGTCAGAGGGCAGATTACTTGATCTTGCCTTCTTTGTACTCGACATGTTTCCGAGCAACCGGATCGTATTTACGAATGGTCATTTTCTCGGTCATGGTGCGCGCATTCTTTTTGGTCACGTAGAAGTGGCCCGTGCCCGCGGTCGAGTTCAGACGGATCTTGATTGTCGTCGGCTTCGCCATGGTTATCTCCTGCGTCCGAAAAGGCAGGGGCCTTTCGGTTGAATCCTTATGAGCGTGCGCTTTTAACTGCTCGTACGCCCAAGTCAACCAGATTCGCCGTGTTCCGGGAACAATTCCCTACTCCGCCTCAACGGGGTGTCGCTTGGTGTGTTCACGAAACTGTGATAGGGTCACCGTGACC
Source organism: Ruegeria sp. CL5 (assembly GCF_056536485.1). Classification (NCBI taxonomy): domain Bacteria; kingdom Pseudomonadati; phylum Pseudomonadota; class Alphaproteobacteria; order Rhodobacterales; family Roseobacteraceae; genus Ruegeria; species Ruegeria sp. CL5. The sequence continues at coordinate 84,173 of NZ_JBQFPS010000002.1, read as the reverse complement.
AAAGAGTCCGTGTTGCGATCATGGGCAAAATCTGACCGGGACTATCGTCCGGCACCCTACACCACTCACATCAATAGTAGCGCCCGGGTTACCCGGGTGTCCCTGAATTGCAGGCGTCTCAGCAAGCAATCTGGCCACGGAACCGGCCAGTCGGATGGTTCCGAATAGACTTAAACAGTGGGAGGTTTTCATGCCTGTATTCATCACTTACGCATCCTACTCATCCGAGGCCGTTCAGGCGATGGTTGCCAGTCCTCAGGATCGTACCGGCCCGGTCAGTGCGCTGCTTGAGAAAGCGGGCGGAAAGCTGATCTCATTCTACGTCACCACCGGTAGCAACGATGTTGTTGTCATCAGCGAGGTCCCTGACGGCACTGATGCGGTCGCAATCGGGATGGCCGTCGCCAGCACGGGTGCAGTATCGAAAATCGAAACCGTGCGCGCATGGTCTGCCGAAGAATTCGTTTCGGTCGCTGCAAAAGCGGCAACGCTAACCGGGGCGTATACGCCGCCGACGGGCTGAGGAATAATGCGCGGAGGGCCTGTAAGCCGGATCCTGTTCCGGGGTTACCCCCTTCGATGACCATTCCTCTAGGCCGTGCATTGCTGCGCGGCTCGAGCTGCCAACCCGGTCCCTCTCGGCCAAAGCGAGCCTAGCGGCGGTATCGGTTTGCACCGACCGGCCCGCGCGGGGACCCTATTCGGCATTGCTCCCGGTGGGGCTTGCCGTGCCGCCACTGTTGCCAGCGGCGCGGTGGGCTCTTACCCCACCGTTTCACCCTTACCTCGGGCCAAGGCCCGCGGCGGTCTGATTTCTGTGGCGCTTTCCGTCGGGTTTCCCCGCCCGGGCGTTACCCGGCACCGTTGCCTTGTGGAGTCCGGACTTTCCTCTCGGGCATATGCCCCAGCGGCCATCCGGCCCTCCGCGCGAGGCGTTGGGTAGGCTCTGTGCTCGGTGGCGTCAAGGGTGGTTGGCACGTTAAAGGGGCCAGCCCCTTCTTGGCCTGCGGCCAATTCATCCCCGAGATATTTTTGGCCAGATGAAGGGCGGATCAGGTTGATCTTGGGAGTGGACAGAGCGCTTTGAGATCATCGGGGTGCAATGGGCCGGATGCCCACGGGCGATAGCGCAGGCGCGTGGAATTTAGGAGCGTCTCGTCGTCGCTTGCCGCTGTGTAGCCCCGGTTCTGCGCCAGCTCGCGGAAGTTGACGTCCGGCTCGATGGCAGTACCACGCCGAGCCGCAAGGCGCTGGTACTCCAACCTATGCCAGTCGAACCGGGGGCCGGGATCGGACTTGCGGCCCGGCGCCATGTCGGAATGGCCGATCACGCCTTCGGGCGCGATGGTCCAACGCTGCATGAGTTCGGGCAAAAGTTGTTCCAATACACGCATTTGGGGTTCGGCAAACGGGTGATCTCCGCCATTATCCAGCTCGATCCCGATCGAGCGGGAGTTTATGTCGGCTTGCCCATGCCACTCCCCTGCCCCGGCGTGCCAGGCGCGTTCTTCCTCTCGGACAAGCTGCCAGAGTGTGCCGTCGCGACCGATCAGGTAGTGGGCAGAAACCTCGGGTCCGGGGTCGCAGAGCCGTTCGAGCGCGGCAGCTGCGCTTTCCATAGCGGTATAGTGCAATACGATCAGCGTGGGCGTCAGAGCATCCCGGCGGGGGCCGAAATTGGGCGATGGGCGCCAGATGGGGGAGAGCTTAGTTGTTGACGGCACTGCGGAATGGGCTGGGGTCCCAGCCACAGGCATAGCCGTCACCGTCCGGGTCCAGCCCCTTGCGGTCACGCTGGGGGCCTCCGTTCGACAAGAAGTCGATCTGCGCCTGATCGGGCGAGGCAAACTGTGCGCAATTGCGCTGTGCCTTAGCCTGCAGGTTGAACCCGGCCCGGCTGTAAAGCTGGGTGCCGACGGGGTTCGAGGTGCTCAGGGCGTATTGCACAATGTTGGGTTGCCCGTCAGAGCCACGCTCGGGCACGGCGGTTGGGGCGACGACCTCATAGGTTTGCCGATTCTGTTCAATACGGGCGGCGTCGGCGTCGATGCTGCGACGGTTCGAAACCGCCTCGAAATCCTGTTCATCCGAGATACCTGTGTTGTTCGTCGCAGTCAGAGGCGCGACACGCGCCTCCTGACCGGATGTATTCGCTAAGGCGATGGCCGTCTGGTTGGCGATATCAGAAGCTTCGCCTGTTGGTGCGCCACCAACAGTCCCCTGCGCCGAGAGTGGTTGTTCAGAAACTGCCTCGGGCGGCGCAAGCGGATTGCCCGCCAATCCCTGCCCGGCCAGTTCAGCCTCGCGCTGTGCCTGATATTCCGGCGTATTGAAACCCGTACCCGAGACGGGTGTAACGGTATCACAGGCCGCGATCAGCCCAAGGGCCGGGATCAGAAGCAATTTGCGCATTTGGCTGCTCCGGTTCTTTATTGCCGTGTCAGGTTTGAGGATTACCACCATTTTCCGGGCTTGGCCACAAACCCCGCCGCGCTCTCAAGCGCGTAGGCGGTGTTGAGCAGATCACCCTCGTCCCACGGACGGCCGATCAACTGCAGACCCAGTGGCAGGCCTTGTTTGTCCAGGCCAGCAGGCACCGAAATTCCGGGCAAACCAGCGAGGTTCACGGTCACGGTGAACACATCGTTCAGGTACATCTGCACAGGATCAGCTTCGGTCATCTCGCCCAGACCGAACGAGGCCGACGGCGTTGCCGGGGTCAGGATCGCGTCAACGCCTGCGGCAAAGACGTCCTCGAAGTCCTTCTTGATCAGGGTCCGAACCTTGCGGGCGCGGTTGTAGTAGGCGTCATAGAAGCCCGCAGACAGCACATAGGTGCCGATCATCACGCGGCGCTGGACCTCGTGGCCGAAGCCCTCGGCACGGGTCTTTTCGTACATCTCGGTGATGCCATCACCCTGCGCCAGCTGCGCGCGGCGGCCATAGCGGACACCGTCATAGCGGGCGAGGTTCGACGACGCCTCGGCCGGAGCAATCACGTAATAAGCAGGCAGCGCGTATTTGGTGTGCGGCAGCGAGATATCGACGATATCGGCGCCCGCATCTTTCAGCATCGCAGCGCCATCAGCCCAGAGCTTTTCGATCTCGGCGGGCATGCCGTCCATGCGGTATTCCTTGGGGATACCGATTTTCTTGCCTTTGATATCGCCGGTTAGCATCGCCTCAAAATTCGGCACGGCCAGTTCGGCGCTGGTGGAATCCTTGGGGTCGTGACCGCACATGGTTTCCAGCATGATTGCTGCGTCGCGCACGTTCTTGGTCATCGGCCCAGCCTGATCCAACGAAGACGCAAAGGCCACGATACCCCAACGCGAGCAACGACCATAGGTTGGCTTGATACCTGTAATACCGACAAAGGCGGCAGGCTGACGGATCGAACCGCCGGTATCGGTGCCGGTCGCCGCCAGACACAGGTCAGCCGAAACAGCCGAGGCTGAGCCACCGGACGAGCCGCCAGGTGTCAGCTGAGCGTCGTCATTGCCGCGCCGCCACGGGCTGACGGCGTTACCATAAACGGAGGTTTCGTTGGACGAGCCCATGGCGAATTCGTCCATGTTCAGCTTGCCCAGCATCACGGCACCTGCGTCAGCCAATTGCTGAGACACAGTGGATTCGTATTCGGGCTTAAAGCCATCGAGTATATTGGACGCGGCCTGCGAGGGAACACCTTTGGTGCAGAACAGATCTTTTATACCGATCGGCAAGCCGCACATCGAGGGGGCGTCGCCTGCTTTGATCCGATCATCCGCGGCCTTTGCACGCTCAATCGCAATCTCGGGTGTCTTGTGGACGAACGCGTTCAGCGCATCAGCTTCATCAATGGCTGTCAGGCAGGCATCCGTCAGTTCAACTGAAGTTACATCACCGGCACGCAACGCGTCGCGGGCTTCAGCGAGCCCCAGTTTGTTCAGTTCGCTCATGACTTACTCCACAACTTTGGGAACAGCGAAGAACCCTTCGCGCGCATCGGGGGCATTGGACAGAACTTTGTCCTGCTGATTTCCGTCAGTGACTACGTCCTGACGACGCTTTAGACGCATCGGTGTGACCGAGACCATCGGCTCGACACCTTCGACATCCACTTCATTCAGTTGCTCGATGAACCCAAGGATGGTGTTGAACTCGGATGCCAGCGCGGGCAGCGCGTCATCCTCGACCTTGATCCGGGCGAGTTTGGCCACCTTGGCGGCGGTGCTTTGGTCTATCGACATCGGAAAACCTCATATGCGTTAAGGGGCGTTTACCCGTCTGTCGCATCACTCGCAAGACCGGTCACCGGATGACGCCGCCGTGCGCACTCAATTCACCAGCAGCCATGCGTTTTTGAATGCCCCCTATGCAAATTAGTGAACTGATTAGTTCATTTTTGACATTGAAAACTAAACCGAACTGTTCATTTCAATAGTGTGACACAACTCGAAATCGGAGACAGCATATGAAAACCTTTGTCCCTGCATTCATCTTGGCCGCCGTGGTTCTGACATCTCCTGCCCTGGCATTGGGAATAGACATGAACAATCTGACCCGAAACCTCAGCTTCCCTCAGCCTGAATCGGAGCCTGTCACCAAAGATCAAACCCAGACGGGCAAGTAGACCTGCCCCATGTGCCGGATCGGCTTCCCCCTCCTGATCCGGCACTTTTTCCAAATCACCGCTGTACCCTGACCGACAAGTCGTTAGCATGACCAAAGACCATCAGCCGAAACACCCACAGGTGACGATCAGGCGAGCTAACGGAGCAGAACATGAGCGCACGCAAGCAAGCAGTACTGAACGCAATTGACGCCGCCAATGCGGAAGATCCCAATATGGAAAACGGGCAGCCCGCAGAACTGCTGTATGGCCAGCGCATGAGTGCCGAGCTTGATCGCCTTTTCCCAAATGCATCTGATGCACTGCAGATTGCCGCACGCGGGCAGCATGTCGAACGCTGGAAACTGAAGCGCACCGAATATCCGGAAGGGCGTGCCGGTTATCTGGCATGGCGCAAGGCACAAGGTGTTTACCACGCGGACGTGGTGCGAGGCTTTATGGAACAAGCCGAATACGGTGCGGATCAAATCGAAGCAGTCGAACAGATGCTGCGCAAACAAGGCATCAAGCACCATGTGGACGTGCAGGCGCTTGAGGATGTGATCTGTTTCGTTTTCCTGAAATGGTATTTTGAACCCTTCGCAGCGAAGCATTCAGCCGAGAAAATTCAGCGCATCGTAGAAAAAACCGCCATCAAGATGTCCGCCGAAGGTCGCGCCAGAGTTTTGGCGGAATTTGATCTGCCCGAGGCTTTGGTGGCAGCATTCCGTGACTGACCTCATGTGATTCCCAGGTATGGTCGGTCTGCCACGATATTTCAGTTCTGGCTCAAGTACCCGGCGCGCTAGGGGCAGGTACCTTCCGAACGGCGCGCAGATATACCTCGATCATCCAGCCAAGCATGGTGGCGTTCAGGATGTGCCACATGAAATGCGTTCCGATGGGAAAGTGACCGCAGGTTGGCTCATCCAAGGCTCGAAAAATGATCGAGGCGATCAGTATGCCAGCCCCGATCGCCAACCCGCGCGCTGTATCAGGGGTTCGAGACCTCAACAGTAAAGCATAAATCAGGATCAATAGCGGCACCGGTGCATAGGCTGCTGAACCGCCCAAACCCGGCACCAGCTGAAACACGGGAATCGTCAACGCCGCATAGGGTATGAACAGCGCGGTCAGACCCAGCGCATAAACGGGCCGCATCCCCCAGACATCCCGGTTCACCGCAAAGATATAAACCAGAATATAAAGCAAGATCGGCGTTGTATCTGCTATCGCGGCCCAAACCTGTGCATGCGTATGAAACAGGTAGCTGCCGACACCAATCATTGCCAGTATCACAACCAAGGCCATCGCCAGCGGAGCACCCTGCCCTCGCACCCTGCGCCACATGACGAATGCCGCAACAAGAAACGCCACATTGGTCACGGCGTTTATCGGCTCGGCCCAATACGATGGCGAGAGCCGCTCGCAATAACCGTCAATATACTGCGTCCAGTCCATGGATTTTTACATAGCCGATGCTAGGCTGACGCCAAGCAGAATTTGGGAGGTTTCACTATGGATATTATTTGGCTGGGACATGGCAGCTTTCGCATCGAAACATCGGGGCAGGTCCTGCTGGTCGATCCCTGGCTGACGGGGAACCCGTCATTGCCCGAAGATCAGCATGATGCGGCGGTGGCGGGTGCAACCCATATCCTGCTGACCCATACCCATTTCGATCATATCGTTGATGTACTGCCACTGGCCAAACATCTGAATGTACCCGTCGTGGGACAGTACGATCTGATGGGCTATTGGGCCGAGGCGGAAGGGATCGAAACAGTTGGTTTCAATAAAGGCGGCACAGTTGACCTTAGCGGTATCAAGGTATCGATGGTCCCAGCCTCGCACAGTTCGACCTTTTCAACCCCCGACGGATTGCGTACCGGTGGGACCGAAGTCGGGTATATGATCTCAACCGAGGGCCGAATGGTGTACGTCTCTGGCGACACCGATATCATGGCGGATATGGATTGGATGGGGGAATTCTACAAACCCGATATCGGCATCCTATCTGCTGGCGGTCACTTTACCATGGACATGAAAGGCGCGGCCTACGCGGCCAAACGGTACTTTGACTTCAAAACAATTATTCCGTGCCACTACCAGACCTTTCCGATTCTCGAACAATCGGCTCAGGCCCTGATTGACGGCCTGCCGGGCGTCGATGTGATCGAACCCGAAGTGATGAAAGCGATTTCTCTCTGATGCCCGCCACAGATTTCAGCGCCCAGGAATTTGCCGACCGTATCGCGAAAACCCGCGCAGCAATGGAACGGCAGGGGATTGAAACCCTGCTAACAACCGACCCATCGAACATGGCGTGGCTTACCGGTTACGACGGGTGGAGTTTTTATGTACCCCAGATGGTCATCCTGCCAGCGAATGGTTCTCCACTATGGTGGGGGCGTACGCAGGACAAGGCTGGTGCAGCGCAGACCACATGGATGGATGCATCTGATCTTCTGGACTGGCCTGAAGAGCACGTTCAACACCCCGACCACCATCCCGTCGATTCCCTCGCCAATCTTTTGCGGGACCGCGGATGGACTTCGGCACTGGGTGTCGAAATGGACAACTACTATTACTCTGCCGCCAGTCATCGCATACTGCAGAACGCATTCGGAGACGCTGCGATTTTGGATGCCACTGGCCTGGTAAACTGGCAGCGGGCGGTCAAAAGCGACGCTGAGGTCGAAATGATGCAAAAAGCGGGGCGGCTTACTGCCCATATGCATCAGGTGTTGCACGATGCGTTCCGCGAAGGACTGCCAAAAAACCAACTGGTTGCCGAAGTTCAGGCGGCAGGCATCGCCGGATTGCCGGGACTGGCCGGGGACTATCCCGCAATCGTTCCAATCGCCCCTTCAGGCACCGAGGCTTCGGCCTCGCACATCACCTGGAACGACAGACCCTTAACACGGGATGAGGCAACTTACTTTGAAATCTCAGGGTGCTATCGCCGTTATCATTGCCCGGCCAGTCGCAGCCTGTTTCTGGGTGATCCTCCGGAAGATATTCGCCGCGCTGAGGCTGCTGTGCTCAGGGCCATCGATGATGCCTTGAGCGCGGCGCGTCCGGGCACAACTTGCGAAGAGGTCGCGAACTGTGTTTACGAAAGTTTCGCCCGCGCCGGATATGTCAAAGCCAACCGCACCGGCTATCCGATCGGATTAAGCTATCCTCCTGATTGGGGTGAACGCACCATGAGCCTGCGGCCGGGTGACACGACCAAACTTCAGGAAAATATGACCTTCCATTTGATGCCTGGGCTCTGGACTTCGGATTGGGGACTGGCGATCACCGAGAGCTTTTTGGTTACCGCCAATGGTGGCCAGCCTTTGGCGGACATCCCTCGGGAGCTTGTGGTAAAATCCAAATGAATCAGTCTATTCGCCCATCGCCAGAGTTAATCGCGGTGGTGCGACGCTGGAATGACGCTGTCCGAGCCAAAGATGGAGCGGCGCTTTATAACATGCTGTCGACGTCTGAGTACCTGCGATATCAAGGCTCAGCGGATGGGGAGATTTGGTCAGGCTCGCTATTCCGAAAGGGTTTCCCTGATCATGTGGCCGAAATTCCCGACTACAGTTGGGAAGAACACGGCCTAGAGGCATTTGAATGCGGTACAGTTGGTTGGGCCCATTGCGTTGCAACGCTTCGCTTTGCCACTAACCAAAAGGCAATGTTGCATAGGTTCACCTTCATCCTGCATCTCGAAGATGGTGTGTGGAAGATGATACATTGCCACGTGTCCAATCCGATCCCCAACATGGAAAAAATCGGTATCGAGCACAAAGCCCTGGACGCGCTGGTAGCAGCTGCACGCGACGGGTTTCGTCAGGATCAACGCGAGGGCATGGCTTCGGTTATGTTCACTGACATCGTCAATTCATCGGTTATTGCCGACAAGCTGGGAGATCGGGTTTGGACCGATGCTATTCAAAAACACTTTGAATTGGCTCGTGACGTCATCGAGGCTCAGAGCGGAACGCTGGTAAAGTCGCTGGGGGATGGAACCATGTCCAGCTTCTCGTCGGCGCGGTCGGCACTGATGGCCGCAGTCGACCTGCAGCGGCGCAACGCCAGTGAATTGGGCGAACCAACGCTGCAGATTCGCGTCGGCATACATACGGGGGATGTGATCCAGACCGATGACGATTTCTTCGGTACGGTGGTTAACAAGGCCGCCCGGATCGCGGCCTCAGCCGCACCGGGAGAGGTCCGTTTGTCCGACGCAACCCAGCTTTTGGCGGACGGGCAAGATGGGTTGACCTTTGGCACACCAAGATCAGTTTCGCTGAAAGGTCTGCCCGGCGATCACACGATCTATAGCCTGAGTTGGTAGCGCGCTAACGCCGCCCCGCGAAAAAATCCTTGAGCAATCGCTCGGCCTCTTCGGCACCGATCCCATCATAGATTTCAGGGGTATGATGCGCCTGCGGATGCGAAAATACCCGCGCGCCGTGGGCGACGCCGCCCGATTTCGGATCGGATGCGCCGTAGTACACACGCCGGATACGCGCCGCAGCCAGTGCTGCCGCACACATGGCACAGGGTTCTAGCGTCACATATACATCGTGATCCGGCAGCCGCTCCGATCCGGCGTGTGCGCAGGCGGCGCGCAGCACCAGTATTTCGGCATGGGCGGTGGGATCGTTCAACTCGCGTGTCCGATTACCTTCAGCGGCAACCACCTGACCGTCCGGTCCGATAATTACAGCACCCACGGGCACCTCCCCCCGGTCTGCCGCCGCCTGCGCCTGTTCCAGCGCCAGTTTCATGTGAGATCGGAACTCCATGCCTCTGACTGCCCCAGAAACCCGGCTTTCGCAAGCCGCCGGGATAGGCTATGGGCGGGGGATGACCAATACCCCTCCTCCCGGCGATCGGATCGCCAAAGTGCTTGCCCGCGCCGGTGTCGCCTCGCGTCGCGAGGCTGAACGCATGATCGAAGCCGGTCGTGTGACCGTGAATGGCAAACCCATCAGTAGCCCAGCGCTGAACGTGACGGCCAAGGACAGGATCACTGTCGATGGCAAACCCGTGTCCGAGCCCGAGCCATCTCGCCTATGGCTCTATCACAAGCCTCCAGGCCTTGTGACGACGGCGCGTGATGAAAAGGGACGCAAGACGATCTTCGACGATCTGCCAGAGGACATGCCGAGGGTCATGAGTGTCGGACGGCTCGACCTGAATTCGGAAGGGTTGCTGCTGCTCACCAATGATGGCGGCATCAAGCGCAAGCTGGAACTGCCCGCCACCGGATGGCTGCGCAAATACCGGGTGCGGGTTAACGGACGCCCCAAGGACGAAGATTTTGCACCGCTTCGCAAGGGATTGGTCATAGACGGGGAACGGTTTCAGCCCATGACCGTCACATTGGACCGCCAACAGGGTGCGAACGCCTGGCTAACCATCGGTCTGCGCGAAGGCAAGAACCGCGAGATTCGCCGTGCAATCGAAGATATCGGCTATGCGGTAAACCGGCTTTTGCGGGTTTCTTATGGCCCGTTTCAGCTTGGTGACTTGAAATCCGGTGAAGTTGAAGAGATTCGTCGGCGTGTTATGCGTGACCAACTGGGGATGGACGCTGAAGAAAGCGGCAAGCCAACCGTCAAACGCCCTGCCCGGCCTCAGCGCAAAAGACCGACAATCGGCAAGAAACCTCGCAAGTGACGCGGCTTAAGTAACCTTCCCCCTAGCGCCAAGCCCTCGCATCGCCTAAATTTTCTGTGATAGCGACAGTTTGGGGGCACCATGTCCGGAACCGGAGTACAAAAATTGGCGTATGCAGCGCTGCTGGTGCTGTTGTTCGGCGTCTGTACCGGCGTGCTTGGGGGCTTGTAAGGGCATGGCCAAAAGGTTCGGTGGGAAATTCAGCCCTCAGGGTGCGTCGTCAGACCAAGATCAACCCTCTCGTGGACAGTTTGACGGAGCTCGGGTCGAACCGGCGGGTGCACGCGCGAACCTCCTATTTGTGCCCGCAATTCCGTTGGCATTCCTGTCACTGAACGACGGCGCTATCGGAATGACAATTGGTTTGATCGCTGCAGGTCTGCTGACGACCGCCGCATTCTTGCTGCGCGAAGGGCTGCGAGCGGAATCTGCATACAATGCCAAACGTACCGCCCGCCGCCCGGCCTTCCCCCGCAAAATCTTCTCAAGCGTCCTGACTGGGCTGGGCACGGCATTGGCCGCGTATCGAACAGAGTTTCTAGATGCAGAAACCGCAGCTCAGGCCAGCCTGTTGGCACCGGTTCTGTTTGGGGTTGTTGCCACTGCATTACATTCGGTGTCCTTTGGCATCGACCCCTTGAAAGACAAGGGTATGGAAGGCATCGACACCTTCCAACAAGATCGCGTGGCGCGCGTTGTTGAGGATGCGGAATCTCACCTGACCCAAATGACAGACGCGATCAAACGCGCCGGAGACCGTCGGATCGAAGCGCGTGTCGAGCGGTTTCAAAATACCGCCCGCGATTTGTTCCGAACGGTCGAAGAAGACCCACGTGATCTGGCGGGCGCGCGGAAATATCTGACGGTTTACTTGCAGGGCGCACGCGATGCGACGGTGAGGTTCTCGGACGTCTATGCGCGTACCCGCGATGCGCAGGCGCTGGCAGATTATTCGGCCCTGCTGGACGATCTCGAACAGAATTTCGCGGCGCGGACGCGAAAGATGCTATTGGATGACCGCAGCGATCTGACGGTTGAAATTGATGTGCTGCGTGACCGGTTGCAGCGCGAAGGCGTCCGGTTGGATTGACCGGCTTTTATGTAAGCGAGGATTACCCCATGTCCGATGAGATCAAGAACAAGGCAGTCGAGGCTGAAACGCTGGTGCAAGAAATCACCGCCGTCGCCCTCCCTGAGCCGCAGGCTGAGATTGTGCCGCTTGAAGACGCCGACGAACCGGTTGGCGCCGAAATCCGCAAGCGGATGGGTGAGATCGACATGGGCGACACAAACTCGATCGTGTCATTTGGATCATCCGCACAGGCGGAATTGCAGGAGATCAGTCAGGCGATGCTGGCCGATGTCCGCAATAAGGATGTGGGCCCGGCGGGCGACAGCCTTCGCAATATCGTAACGACGATCAGAGGTTTCTCTGTCAGCGAATTAGACGTTCGCCGCGAGCGTAGCTGGTGGGAAAAACTGCTAGGCCGCGCAGCGCCCTTTGCCAAGTTCACGGCGCAGTATGAGGACGTTCAAAGCCAGATCGACCGGATCACAGACGACCTCTTGGGCCATGAGCACACCTTGCTGAAAGATATCAAGTCTCTGGATCTGCTGTATGAAAAGACGCTGGAGTTCTACGACGAACTCGCGCTTTACATTGCGGCGGGTGAGGAAAAGCTGACCGAACTGGACAGCCATGACATTCCCGAAAAAGAGGCCGAGGTTCAGGCCGCACCCGAAGACCAGCAGGTGATGAAGGCGCAGGAATTGCGCGATTTGCGCGCCGCGCGCGACGATCTGGAACGCCGGGTCCACGACCTAAAGCTGACCCGTCAGGTGACGATGCAGTCGCTGCCCTCGATCCGCTTGGTGCAGGAAAACGATAAGTCGCTGGTGACCAAGATCAACTCAACCCTCGTCAACACCGTGCCGCTTTGGGAAACCCAGCTGGCACAAGCGGTAACCATACAGCGCAGTGCCGAAGCCGCCGCCGCCGTACGTGATGCCAATGATCTGACCAACGAGCTGCTGACCTCGAACGCGGCCAACCTGCGCGAGTCTAACAAGATGATCCGCGAAGAGATGGAGCGTGGTGTCTTCGACATCGAAGCCGTCAAACAGGCCAACGCTGACCTGATCGGTACGATCAACGAAAGCCTCGCCATTGCGGACGAAGGCAAAGCCAAGCGCGCCGCCGCCGAGGAAGAATTGAAGAAGATGGAGGCCGAGTTGCGCGACACGCTCGCCTCGGCCAAAGCGCGACAGGACGGGATCGGTGACAATGCCGGAACGGCTGTCCCCGGATAATGGAAACAGCGGGCGTGCGGCCATTACATCGCGCTAGGACTGCAACATTGGTAGTTTCGCTGCTGGCATTAGCTGGCTGCGAAGAGGCCTTGACGACGTCCATCGCTCCGGAACCCCGCCCGGAGCAACCTCAGGGCTTGAGCAATGCCTATCAGCCCCCTTCGCCCGCCAGCCTCGACCTCGCGCGGTACTATGAAAGCGTTCAAAACAACCTGCTGACGCGCGGGCTGTTGCGCACCGATGGTGGTGGGCCGGATACGCCCTACGACGCCGATGACCTCGCACGGAATTTCGAAACCATTGCGTTTTATAATGAATATCCGGGGGAGGCTGTCTCGAGCGGTAGCAGAAGAACCAGCCGACAGTTAAGTCGCTGGTCGTCACCCGTACACATCAAACCCGAATTCGGACCCTCAGTCGCGCCAAACGTTCGCCAGCAAGAGACTGCCCGAATTGACGCCTATGCCAACCGTTTGTCGCGGCTGACTCGACATCCGGTCTCGACCACCACCCGGAAGGCGAACTTTCACGTATTCGTGGCGGGTGAAGATGATACCGCCTATGTACAAGCCCGGTTGCGACAACTGATCCCCGGCATAGGACAGGCGCAGCTTGATCTCTTCGACAAACTGCCGCGGTCTTTCTATTGTTTTGTGTTTGCGTCGGCATCGAACAGCGCGCCTCAGACTTATACCCGGGCTGTTGCCCTGATACGGGCAGAACATCCCGATCTGGTGCGCCTGAGCTGCGTTCATGAAGAGATTGCGCAAGGATTGGGGCTTCCGAATGACAGCCCATCGGCCCGACCGTCGATCTTCAATGATGACGACGAGTTCGCCCTGCTCACCAGCCATGACGAAAAACTACTGACGATTCTTTACGACCCGCGCTTGAAAGCGGGCATGACCGCTGACGAGGCACGTCCGGTGGTCCGTATCATTGCACGCGAATTGATGGGGCAGTCGCTCTGACCCCCGAAGACAGGAGAAATCCAATGGGAATTTTTGATTTTCTGACCGGCGAATTCATCGACGTCATCCACTGGGTTGATGACACCCGCGACACGATGGTCTGGCGGTTCGAGCGTGAGGGCCACGAGATCAAATACGGTGCCAAGCTGACAGTGCGCGAAGGTCAGGCGGCTGTGTTTGTGCATGAGGGGCAGCTGGCGGATGTGTTCACGCCCGGACTCTACATGCTTGAGACAAACAACATGCCGATCATGACGACGCTGCAGCATTGGGATCATGGTTTCCAGTCTCCGTTCAAGTCTGAAATTTACTTCGTTAACTCGACCCGGTTCAATGACCTGAAATGGGGCACCAAGAACCCGATCATGCTGCGCGATCCCGAGTTTGGGCCAACACGCATCCGGGCCTTCGGCACCTATACGGTGCGGGTCAAGGACCCGGCGAAATTCCTTGTAGAGATCGTAGGCACCGATGGTGAATTCACCATGGACGAGATCAGCTTTCAGATCAGAAACATCATCGTGCAGGAATTCAGCCGCGTCATCGCAGGCTCGGGCATTCCAGTTCTCGATATGGCCGCGAACACCGCCGATCTGGGAAAACTGATCGCAGCCGAGGTGTCACCGGTGCTGGATGGGTATGGTTTGAGTATGCCCGAATTCTATATCGAGAATATCTCGCTCCCACCTGCGGTCGAGGCGGCTCTGGACAAGCGCACCTCGATGGGTTTGGCGGGCGATCTGGGCAAGTTCACTCAGTATTCCGCTGTCGAGGCCATGACAGCGGCTGCCAATAACCCCGGTCAGGGCGGTGGCATGGGTGCCGGTCTTGGCATGGGGATGGGCATGGCGATGGCGCAGCAAATGTCGAACATGGCAGCGGGTCAGCCCAGCGGTCCCTGGAGCGGTTCCGCCCCCGCTGCACCGCAAGCGTCAGCGCATGCGGCACCGCCGCCCCCGCCACCCGTCGAGCATGTGTGGCATATCGCGGTGGATGGCCAGACTAGCGGACCATTTTCCAAAGCCAAGATGGGTCGTATGGCAACCGACGGTGAGATCACGCGTGATACCCACGTCTGGACCGCCGGTCAGGACGGTTGGAAAAAGGCGGGGGACGTACAAGAATTGGCGCAGTTGTTCACCATCTTGCCACCGCCGCCACCGGGCGCCTGACCCGATATTAGGCTATCCATGACCAGGATTCTGTAATGGCAAATGTCGAACACCGTTTTCCTTGCGAACAATGCGGGGCGGATTATCGGTTCAATCCCGATGACGGAACGCTCACCTGCGATCACTGCGGACATTCCCAGGCCATTGGCGCGGGCCCGTGGGGAGGGGCCAGTTTACGTGAACTCGATTTCGACACGGCCATCGCGGATCGCCTCCCCGATAGTGAAATTGAAGAAACTCGTGTTCTTACCTGCCCCAACTGCGCAGCACAGGTCGAATTTGACCCGAACACACACGCCGCAGAGTGCCCATTTTGTGCGACACCTGTCGTCACAGATACCGGTGTAAGCCGCCATATCAAGCCACGCGGTGTGTTGCCCTTTGCACTGGACGAACGCTCGGCGCACCAAGCCATGGGGGATTGGCTGGGGCGACTGTGGTTTGCGCCCAATGGGCTGAAGGAATACGCCCGCAAAGGCCGCAAGATGCAGGGCATCTACGTGCCCTACTGGACATTCGATGCCGATACCAAGTCGAGTTATCGGGGCGAACGTGGTGTCGTCTATTACGAAACCCGAACCGTGATGCGGGATGGAAAGCGCGTTCAGCAGCAGGTTCCCAAGGTGCGCTGGTCGCCAAAGTCCGGACGCGTGGCACGGTTTTTTGACGATGTTCTGGTGTTGGCATCACAATCCCTGCCCAAATCCTATACGGATGCGCTGGAACCCTGGGATCTGCCTGCACTTGAGCCCTATCAGCCCGAATATCTGGCTGGATTCCGTGCCGAAGCCTATACGGTCGAATTGCAGGAAGGATATCAGGAGGCGCGCGGTCACATGGCGCGCGTGATCGAGCGTGATGTACGGTTTGATATCGGTGGCGATCGTCAGCGCATCCACGCTGTCGATACGGAAGTCCGAGATGTCACGTTCAAACATATCCTGCTGCCGGTCTGGATGGCAGCCTATAAATACCGGGGCGAGACCTATCGCTTTGTAGTGAATGGCAGAACCGGGCGCGTTCAGGGTGAGCGCCCCTGGTCGGCGATCAAGATTACCGTCGCGGTGGTACTGGGCCTGCTCGTTGCCGCAGGTGTCGGTTATCTGGTTGCAACCGGACAACAATAAAGAGAACACTCGTGTCAGATAGCGCGTTGGATGGGGGAAATTGACTTGCACCTTGACGCTCTGAACGCTCTTTTAACTCAGCGCCACTCGTGCCGTGCCTTTTGCTCAGACCCTGTTCCCCGTGAACAGATTGAACAGATCGTCACCAGCGCAACGCGTGTTCCAAGCTGGTGCAATGCGCAACCCTGGCAGCTTACAATCACCAGTGGCACTGAAACTGACCATTTTCGCGAAGCGTTGCAGCGCGAGACACAACAGGCCAGCCCAAACCCGGACCTGCCCTTTCCAACCAGGTATTCCGGTGTCTATCAGGATCGTCGGCGCGCATGCGGCTGGGCGTTATACAAAGCAGTCGGCGTCGAAAAGGGTGATCGCACCGCTTCGGCGCAGCAAATGATGGAAAACTACACGCTGTTCGGAGCCCCACACTGCGCCATCCTATCCAGCCCCGCCGAGTTGGGCCCATACGGTGCCATGGATTGCGGAGGGTTTGTGACAGCATTCGCATTGGCGGCACAAGCCCTGGATGTGGCCAGTATCCCTCAGGCGGCGGTTGCGGCTTATGGTCCGTTTCTTCACCGGTACTTCGATATTCCAGATGACCGGATTGTTTTGTGTGCGATCTCATTCGGATATCCAAATAAAGACCATCCAGCCAACTCTTTCAGAACAGGACGTGCCGCTCTGGATGATATCGTTGATTGGCGTGAATAAACACCAAGAGTAGGAATTGCAGATGCGCGCGCTGCTTCAAAGAATTTCCAGTGCCTCTGTCACAGTCGAGGGAACGGTGATTGGACAATCCGGTCCGGGGTTGATGATTTTGGTCTGTGCGATGCAAGGGGATGATGAGGCTCAGGCCGAACAACTGGCTAACAAGATCGCAAAGCTTCGCATCTTCAAAGACGATGCAGGAAAAATGAACCGTTCGATCTTGGATATCTGCGGCTCAGCACTGGTAGTCAGCCAATTCACTTTGGCCGCTGACACGTCACGCGGTAACCGCCCGGGATTTTCCGGTGCGGCCCCGGCAGTAGAGGGCGAACGACTTTATGGAGCGTTTGTTCGCAACCTGTCCTCACTGGGCATACCAGTCGAAACGGGATCATTCGGGGCTGACATGGCTGTAGAACTGGTCAATGACGGGCCCGTGACAATTTGGATGGAAAGCTGATGCAGGACTCTCAACAGATTCAGAATATTTGGAGCGCCGGTGTGGCGGCTGTCGATGGTTACACCGCGACGTTGGAAGCGATCCAAATGATGGAACGGCCAGACCAGATACTGGCCGTTGGCAAGGCGGCGGGTGCGATGGCCCGCGCTGCAGCGAACCAGTTCGGAGCGGTCCCCACGTTGGTCGTTACCAAAGATGGCCATAGCGATGGACTGCCAGCGCATGTTGATGTCATCGAATCCTCTCATCCCGTACCCGATGATCGCAGTCTGGCCGGGGGAAAGGCATTGCGCGAAACCGTAGAGAGCATGAAACATGATAGCAGTCTGTTGCTACTGGTATCTGGCGGCGCGTCCTCTCTGGCCGAGGATTTGATCCCTGGGTTCTCCTTGGACGATCTTGAAGCCCTGAACCAAAGATTGCTTGGCGATGGATTGGATATCAGAGCGATGAATGCTGAGCGGCGCAAACTATCGCTCATTAAGGGCGGAGGACTGCTGTCCAGTTTTCCTGGGAAAAAAGTGACCGTATTGGCGATCTCGGATGTCCCCGGAGACGACCTGGGCGTGATTGGATCCGGCATCGGAGCGTTGCCAGATGCGCCGCGTTTTGCCGCCCAGACCTCAATAATCGCTTCAAATGCGCACGCACGTAACGCGGCCGCCCAAACAGCCGAGCAAGCTGGCCTTGTCGTCCTCGCCAACGCGGAGGCGTTGCACGATGACTACCTATCAGTTGCGACCGCGATAGGAGATCGACTGCGCCACATGCCCAAAGGCGTGATGGTTTTTGGAGGAGAGCCAACCGTCGTTCTTCCGGACCAACCCGGGCGAGGCGGACGAAATCAGGCCCTAGCGCTGGCTTTGGCGCACGAAATTGAAGGGCAACGGGACATTACTGTGATCGTTGGTGGAACAGATGGCACGGATGGGCCAACGGACGCAGCCGGTGCTATCGTTACCGGCGAAACATGGTCAGACGAAGCGCAAGAATACCTCAACAACGCGGATAGCGGCAGCTTCCTAGCCAAAGCAGGTGCGTTGCTGGTTACGGGGCCTACAGGGACCAATGTGATGGACTTGGTGATTGCAATACGGGATTGATCTGACATCTTGGCCCGGTTGCTATCGGTCAGGAGTTCAGAGATATGGCACCGCCCTCCAACGCACTTCGCGAGATCGAAGAAATCCCTGATATGGGTATCACCATGCCAGATGGCTGCCGCCTTTCAGCCCGGATCTGGCGACCGATCGATGCGGGCGAAGACCCGGTTCCCGCCATTGTGGAACATCTGCCATATCGCAAACGCGACGGTACCACTGCACGTGACGCCTTAACACATCCCTGGTTTGCCAAACGTGGATATGCCTGCGTACGCGTAGATATGCGCGGCAACGGTGACAGCGAAGGGTTGATGGAGGATGAATACACTCAGCAGGAATTGGACGATGCCGTCGCAGTAATCCAATGGCTAGCCGATCAACCCTGGTGTAGCGGCACGGTCGGGATGATGGGTATCAGTTGGGGCGGGTTCAACTCATTGCAGGTTGCCGCGATGCAGCCCGAGCCTTTGAAGGCAATCATTACGCTTTGTTCGACCGCGGACCGGTATGCCGATGACATACATTACAAAGGCGGATGCCTGCTGAATGAAAATCTGGGCTGGGGCGCGACAATGTGGTCCTACTCCTCTCGTGCTCCGGACCCTGGTCTGCGATCAAACTGGCGTGAGCTGTGGTTGGATCGGTTAGAGAATGAGCCCTTCCTGCCCTCCGTCTGGCTGCGCCACCAAACACGTGATGCCTATTGGCGCCATGGTTCCGTCTGCGAGAATTTTGATGCCATTCAAGCGGCCACCCTGGCGGTTGGAGGCTGGGGTGACGCTTACAAGAACACTGTGCCATTGCTGGTCGAACAGTTGAACGCGCCGGTCAAAGGTGTTGTTGGCCCATGGGTGCACAAATATCCTCATTTCGCGGTTCCTGAACCTCGCATCGGATTTTTGCAGGAGGCCCTAAGGTGGTGGGACCATTGGCTAAAGGGAAAGGATACAGGTGTCGAAGATGATCCAGACTACCGCGCTTATCTGATGAACGGTGTGCGTCCGGCGCGCTGGTACAAAGAGCGCGCAGGGCGTTGGATTGCCGAGGATGAGGGCGCGACATCGCATCTGCCAACCCTGACGATGCAACTGACCGATGCCGGCCTTGGGCACGAAGGGTCACTCAACACCTCAATCCGATCGCCACATACCTGCGGTCTTGAAAGCGGCGAGTTTTGTGCGATTTGGCTAGGTCCGGATATGCCGGGGGACCAGTGGGGGGACGACGCGCTTTCAGCCTGTTTCGACAGCGACCCATTGGCAGCCGACATCGAGATTGTGGGCGCACCCAAAACTCGGCTCCGACTGAGTGCTGACAAACCTCAGGCGCAGATTGCTGTTCGGCTGAATCACATACACCCGGACGGTGCTTCGACGCGGATCACATATGGGGTGCTAAATCTGACGCACCGCGACAGCCATGCAGATCCCACCCCCCTAATACCCGGTCAGACCTACGACATAGAACTGGACCTGGATCACATCGCTTATCGAATACCGAAAGGGCACCGCTTACGCGTGGCGATCTCGAGCGCCTATTGGCCGTTAATTTGGCCTTCGCCGGAAACTGTCGAGCTTCAACTGACTGAAGGCGACATAATCATTCCAACGCGTCCACCGGGTCAATCAAACGAATACAACTTCGCCCCTCCCGATGCAGAATCTGCGAATCCCGTCAGTGTTCTTCGGGAAACGCAAAATTCCCGGCGTGTGGAATTGGATATGACCACCGGCGAATCCCACCTGATCATCGAGGATGACTTTGGCAAACTCCGTGACGAAACGCATGGGCTGATCACCGGAAGCACCGCAACAGAAAAGTGGTCGATTCACCCCGATAACCCCCTATCGGCGCGGGGCTATTGTCGTTGGACACAAGAACAGCAGCGCGGTGAATCGTTCCTATTCACTGAAAGCGTTTGCGAGATGTGGTCCGATGATAAGAACTTTTTTGTTCGAGCGGAGATAAGCGCCTTCGAAAATAACGAATTGGTCTATTCAAAAACACTCGAAGACACGGTGCCGCGCAATGAAATGTAAGTTTTGAAGCTTCAGACGAAAGATTTTCACTTGCCCACCACCCTAAATTGCCCCTACTTTGACTCACGCGTCAATAAAAAGTCCAACAATGGACCGAACATCCAATCAACTGGGAGATCTCTGGATGAACGAACAACTCACTCACATGTCAAAGCAGGTCACGGCTGGAAAGCTGACCCGCCGTGAATTCATGGGTAAAGCTGCGGCACTGGGTGTCTCGGCCGCAATCGCAAGCACTATGTTTGCCGATGCCGCACGTGCGGCTGGGCCGAAGAAAGGCGGCGATCTGAAATTCGGTTTGCAGGGCGGCGAATCGACCAACTCGCTGGATCCGGCAACCTACGCAAGCTCAGTCCCGTTCCAGAACGGTAAGCAGTTCGGCGACCAGCTTGTCGAAGTGGCGCCCGACGGCACCATCGAGCCGCGCCTGGCCGAAAGTGTCGAAGGCAGCTCGGACGCCAAAGTCTGGACCTTCAAACTGCGCCAAGGTGTCGAGTTCCACAACGGCAAGACCATGACCAGCGATGACGTGCTGAAAACTATGCAGCGCCACTCGAACGAAGATTCCAAATCAGGTGCATTGGGCATCATGAAAGGCATCGAGTCGATGAAGGCCGATGGAGACAATTTCCAGGTCACATTGACCGAGCCAAATGCCGACCTGCCGTATCTGATGGCCGACTATCACCTGATTATTCAGCCCGATGGCGGCATGGATAACCCGGCTGCAGGTATCGGCACAGGTCCGTACAAACTGGAAGTGGACGAACCCGGCGTCCGTCACCTGTTCACCAAGAACGAAAACCATTGGAACAGCGATTTCGGTAATTTTGACAGCGTCGAAGTTGTTGTGATCAACGATGCAACTGCGCGGACCGCTGCACTGCAGTCCGGACAGGTCCACGCCGTCAACCGCGTTGAACCCAAAGTTGCCGACCTGTTGGGTCGTGCGCCTAACCTGACCGTGCATTCAACCGCCGGTCGCGGTCACTATGTCTTTATCATGCATTGCGACACGGCTCCGTTCGACAACAACGAATTGCGCACGGCATTGAAATACGCAATCAACCGTGCGGAATTGGTAGACAAAGTCCTGCGTGGCTATGGCTCGATCGGGAATGACATGCCGATCAACGCAGCTTACCCATTGTTTGATGAAACCATCGAACAGCGCGAATTCAGCATTGAGAAAGCTGCAGAGCACTACAAAAAGTCCGGCCATGATGGTTCGCCGATCATATTGCGTGTAGCCGACGGTGCCTTCCCGGGTGCTGTGGACGCCGCTGCACTGTTCCAGCAAACCGCCGCACAGGCTGGAATTCCGCTTGAAATCAAGCGTGAACCCAACGATGGATACTGGTCCGAGGTTTGGAACGTTCAGCCGTTCTGTGCCTCGTACTGGGGCGGCCGTCCGGTTCAGGACCAGATGTATTCGACCGCGTACCTGTCGACCGCAGACTGGAACGACACTCGGTTTAAGGTACAGGCGTTCGACGACATGCTGTTCGCGGCAAAGGCAGAGCTGGACGTTGAAAAACGCAAAAGCATCTACAGCCAAATGGGCCGAATGGTCCGCGACGAAGGCGGTCTGATCTGTCCGATGTTCAACGACTTTGTCGAGGGCATCAGCAACCAACTGGACGGATGGGAATCTGACCCGACGCAAGAGATGATGAACGGCAACATATCCCGCAAAATGTGGTTCGTCTAAAACGGGCTACGGATAATGCATCCTATCATCAAATTGGTTTCCCAGCGCCTGGCACTGGGACTCCTATTGCTGCTCGGCGCTTCGGCCTTGATTTTTGGCCTGACCGAAGCCCTTCCCGGAGACGCCGCGCAAGCCGTCTTGGGGCAGTCCGCAACCCCAGAGGCCCTTGCTAACCTGCGTGAAGAGATGGGTTTGAACCGCCCTGCCCTGACTCGCTATTTCGAATGGCTGGGAGGCATTTTTCAGGGCGATCTTGGCCAATCCTTGACAAACAAACTGGATATTTCTGAGAGCATTGGAAAACGCCTTGGAAATACACTGTTTCTGGCATGCGTCGCTGCCATCGTTTCCGTTCCACTTGCAATCTTTCTTGGACTTCTGGCCGTGCGTTATCGCAACCGCTGGCCGGATAAACTGATCTCTGCCATCACGCTCACAACGGTTTCGATACCGGAATTTCTGATCGGCTATGTGGTGATCTACTACATCTCAGTGAAACTGGGCTGGTTCTCCTCGCTAGCGATGGTCAACGATTCAATGTCGTTTGGGCAAAAGCTAAATGCCATTGCTTTGCCAGCCTTCGTACTGACGCTGGTGGTCCTGGCGCAGATGATGCGCATGACACGCGCTGCCATTCTTAATCTTATGCAATCCGCTTATATTGAAACGGCTGAACTAAAAGGTTTGAGCACCTTTCAGGTTATCGCCCGGCATGCCTTTCCCAACGCGATTTCACCTATTGTGAACGTAGTCATGCTGAACCTGGCCTATCTGGTCGTAGGTGTCGTAGTGGTCGAGGTTGTCTTCGTCTATCCCGGTATGGGGCAGTACCTCGTAGATGCCGTGACAAAGCGTGACGTGCCTGTTGTTCTGGCCTGCGGTGTGGTGTTTGCAGCCGTGTATATCGGCCTGAACATGGTCGCGGATATCGTGTCGATCCTTGCCAACCCAAGACTGAGGCATCCGAAATGATAAAGAACATTCCTCTTTCGGCACTGATTGGCCTTATGTTCACCGGCGCCTATTTCTTTGTCGCGATCGCCGCACCCTTGATCGCGCCCTATGGAATGGCAGAAGTGGTCGGCGACGTTTGGGAGCCGAGTAGCTCCGAGCATCTGCTGGGCACGGACAATATCGGCCGCGATCTGCTAACCCGCATGATCTATGGCGGGCGCACAACAATCTTCATTGCCGCAGCTGCAACACTTCTCAGCTTTTTGACGGGAACGTCATTGGGCCTACTTGCTGCAGTTTTGGGCGGATGGGCCGATCAGGCGCTTAGCCGGACGGTCGATCTGATCATGTCGATCCCTACGCTGATCCTGGCGCTGGTTATTCTGGCAATCGTTCCGGTAACCGTTCCGATCCTGATCCTTGTGATGGGCCTGTTGGATGCGACACGACCATATCGTCTGTCGCGATCTGTCGCCGTGGATATCAACGTGATGGACTACGTCGAAGCCGCCAAACTGCGCGGTGAAGGACGCAGGTGGATCATTTTTCGGGAAATCCTGCCGAACGCTCTATCGCCTCTGGTGGCCGAGTTCGGTCTGCGGTTCATCTTTATGGTCCTGTTCATCTCGACGCTTTCGTTCCTGGGCCTTGGCGTCCAGCCGCCCTTGGCGGATTGGGGCGGCATCGTGAAAGAGAATAAGGACGGCATCGTCTACGGTATTGGCGCCGCGCTCTACCCTGCAGTGGCCATCGCCACGCTAGCGATCTCGGTCAACCTTGTTGCTGACTGGGTTCTGAACCGTACCACATCGCTGAAAGGAGGCCGAGGATGAGTGATACCCTTCTCAAGGTCCGCGACCTCAAGATCGGCGCGACCGTCTATCCGCCGGGCGAAAAGCCCCATGACATCGAAATCGTGCACGGGGTCAGCTTTGACCTCGCGCCCGGCAAGGTGTTGGGGTTGATCGGTGAATCCGGCGCTGGCAAATCGACCATCGGTCTGGCCTCGATGGCTTATGGCCGGGGCGGCGTTAAGATCACCGGTGGCGAGGTTTGGGTCAACGGCCGTGACATCATGAAGTCAGCGCTGGGTGATATCCGCAACCTGCGCGGCGGCGAGGTGTCTTATGTCTCGCAATCAGCAGCCGCTTCGTTCAACCCCGCCAAAAAGATCATGGATCAGGTGGTCGAAGCTGCAGTCGAACATAAGAAATTCTCTCGTAAAGAGGCCGAGGCCCGCGCGCGCGAATTGTTCGCCAAGCTAGGCCTGCCCGATCCGGACAATATCGGTGATCGATACCCACACCAAGTTTCGGGCGGTCAGTTGCAACGCTGCATGACAGCGCTGGCGTTGTGCCCCGAACCGGATCTAGTTGTGTTTGACGAACCTACCACGGCCTTGGACGTGACCACTCAGATCGACGTCCTGATGGCCATCAAGGAGGCCATCGCCGATACAGGTGTCGCTGCGTTGTACATCACGCATGACCTTGCAGTTGTCGCACAAGTCAGCGACGACATCATGGTTCTGCGGATGGGCAATACGGTCGAGTATGGAAACACCGATCAGATCATCAACAATCCGCAAGAAGAGTATACTCAGGCGCTGGTTTCGGTTCGCTCGATTGAACACGAAGAAAAGCAGCCCACTGCGGATCCGGTGCTGAGCGTCGATGGTATTACCGCGCGCTACAAAGGCTTGAACTTCGATGTTCTTCACAACGTCAATGTTGAGCTTCATCCGGGGCAGACATTGGCTGTGGTGGGTGAATCCGGCTCAGGCAAGTCGACGCTGGCCCGTGTGATCACCGGGTTGCTGCCGCCGCGTGATGGCGAGATCACCTTTGCCGGTCGGAAACTTAGCCCCGACTTGAAGGGCCGTTCACTTGAAGATCTGCGCGAGTTGCAGATGATCTATCAGATGGCGGATGTCGCGATGAACCCGCGGCAAACAGTCGGTACGATCATCGGGCGACCGTTGGAGTTTTACTTCAACATGCGCGGTGCTGAGAAACGCAAGCGTATCGTAGAACTACTGGATGAGATCGAGCTGGGCGAGAAGTTCATCGATCGCTACCCAGCCGAACTGTCTGGTGGTCAGAAACAGCGGGTCTGCATCGCGCGTTCATTGGCGGCTAAGCCCAAAATGATCATCTGTGATGAGGTCACCTCGGCGCTCGATCCGCTTGTGGCAGATGGCATCCTCAAATTGCTGCTGGACTTGCAGAAGATCGAGGATGTGGCCTATCTGTTCATCACCCACGATCTGGCGACGGTGCGCGCCATCAGTGACAGTATTGCGGTGATGTATCAGGGCCGCGTGGTCCGCTATGGACCCAAGTCGCAGGTGCTGAGCCCACCCTTCGATGACTATACCGATTTGCTGCTCAGTTCGGTGCCCGAAATGCATCTGGGTTGGCTGGAAGAGGTTGTCGCCCATCGCAAAATGGAAAGTGCGGGCAACTAATCCCGGACTTATCCCGAACATTGCATGATGTTTGGAAATCCCGGCGTTTGACTGAAAACAAACGTCGGGATTTTACAATTTAGGGCGCAAATGGGCAGCCCCGTGCAAGCGAATCCCCTAGGGTCGCGACAACCAATACTTCGAAAAGAATAGGGCCGGACAATGGACCGCAAACTGCTTTTGATCATTCTCGACGGTGTGCCGTGGCGCAACTTTCGCAGACTGTTTGGCAATCTTGAAGGATGGGTCGACAGCGGCGATGCGCGGGTTTGGAAACTGCGCGCCGTCCTGCCTTCAACATCAGCCAGTTGCTACGCGTCGATCCATACCGGCGTCACACCGCAAGAGCATGGCTGCACCGGTAATGGCAACGTGTTTCGGCTGTCTCACAAGGACGTCTTCAGTCAGGTACGAGAAGTGGGCGGTGTGACCGGTGCGGTCACGCATAGCTACTGGTCGCAATTCTTCAACCGTCACCCCTTCGACTACGTTCGTGATGTGGAATATGACGAGCCTGACAGCAAGACCATCAACCATGGCAGATTCCATTCGATGACTGGCTACGGCAAAGCCAACCAGATGACGCCATCTGACGTTGATCTGTTCGCCACGCTGACCAACCTCTGCCTTCGGTTCGGGCTGGATTACGGTATTCTGCACACCTGCACGCTGGACAGTATGGGGCACCGTTTCTACCACGACTGTGAGGAAATGGACCACGCCTGTTTCGTCATGGACGAAATGCTGGCACCATTCATCCCGCGTTGGCTGCAGCTTGGCTACGATGTCATCGTAACCGCCGATCATGGCCAAGATGAACGCGGCCATCATGGCGGGCGTAGCCCGTTACAGCAGGAAACGGCTCTTTACTATTTTGGTGACGCCGAAGGGCCTGACACCGAGACCGTGATCGACCAGCTTCAGCTTGCGCCAACCATACTACAGCGCGTTGGTGCGCCTGTGGCAGATACTATGAAGGCCAAATCGTTCCTGACCTGAGGCACTTGTTAGTCGTAAGCCCAGATCCTCTGCCCCAGCGCCTCGATCGCCACCGAGATACGCTCAAAGCTGTCAGCGGCGCGCCTGACCGAAGCTCGGGCGCGCAGATACCCATGAACCAACCCCGGTTCATTAATGCAATGGGCCAACCCACCTGCCGCAGTTATATGCTTACAATAGGCCGGTCCGTCATCCCGCAGTGGATCGCAATCAGCCGTCACAACAACCGTCGGCGGGAGGCCAGAAAAATCATCATCCTGCAACGGAGCGAATGAGGGATCGTTATCCGGTGCAGGCCCACCGCAGCGTACAGTTTGGTAGAACCGGATGTCGTCCAGGGTTAGAAGCGGCGCATTTGCATGTTCGATATACGAACCCTTTGACATGTCACCGCCCAAACCAGGATAGATCAGAACCTGACCCAGCACGTTGTCCAATCGCCCTCGGGCATAATGCGCAACGGTTGCAGCCAGATTACCGCCTGCACTGTCTCCCGCCAGAACGATTGGATCGCCATATTCCTGGACCACCCAGCTCACAGCAGCCCAACTGTCCTGAAACTGCGCCGGGTGCACATATTCAGGGCACAGGCGATAATCGACAGAGATGATCCGATAGCCAGTCTGAACACAGATTTCAGCACAGACATCATCATGACTGTCCAGACCGCCCACGACGAACCCGCCGCCGTGAAAGTAAATCACGTTTCGAGTGGGATCACCGGCAGTGTAAACGCGAACAGGCACGCCATCGGCAGACCTGTCCTGAACATCAACGCCCGGAGGTCGCGGTTGGCGAAAATCCTGACACATAGTGTCATAGACCCGACGTTGGTCAGCAATGGACATTTCGACCGTATCATCGGGATAGCTCTCGGCGGTACGCCGGATGAAATCCCAGGTCTCTTCGTCGATCAGACGTTCATAGTCCATTGTCCCTCCAAATTATTCAGACCACTCCCACGGTCGGGTAAACGAACCCAGCACCTTGGCCACATCGTCCTCGGACGCGCCGTTCGCGTCAAGCTGCGCGACGAGCCCGCGTTTCTTGTCGTCGATGACAGAAACGACCCGTGCCGCGACGCCGGCGGCTTCCAGAGCACCATTGTATATACGCGTGATCGCGTGCTTGCGCAGATCAGGCTTGAATACTTTGCCTACTGCGGTTTTCGGCAGTTCATCGAGAATGGTCAAATGCTTGGGCTGTGCAGCGCGTTCGTGGACGTGAACCTTACAGAACTCTAGCAGCTCTTTTTCCGTGGTAGAGGCCCCTTCGACCAGTTCAACAAACGCACATGGCAGTTCGCCTGCGTGTGCATCCGGTTGACCGATCGCGCCGGCAAAGGCGACAGCTTCGTGCCCCAGTAGCGCCTCTTCAATTTCGGCGGGGTCGATATTGTGGCCGCCCCGGATGATCAGGTCTTTAGCCCGACCTGTAATCCAAAGATAACCATCCTCATCAAAACGGCCCAGATCGCCCGTGCGCAGGTACTTGTCGAAATGGTAGAGATCTACGTTCTTATCGACCTCGGTGTAGGTGTTGCCCGCATAAACGCCAGGGTTCGAGATGCAGATTTCGCCGACCTGATCGACACCGCATTCGGTCGGACCATCTGGCCCGTCCTGAAGGATTTTGACATCTGTATATGGGAACGGAATACCGATCGAACCGATCTTTTTCTCTCCATCCACCGGGTTGCACGAGACAAGGCAAGTGGCTTCTGTCAGGCCATATCCTTCGACGATGGTCACGCCTGTGGCCTCTTCGAACCTGCGGAAGAGTTCAACCGGCAGCGGAGCCGAGCCCGAAAACGCGGTTTTGACGGATGAGATATCCGCATCCACCGGGCGTTGCATCTTAGCTGAAATCGCGGTGGGCACCGTAATAATGAACGAGACTTTCCAGCGCTCGATCAGCTTCCAGAAATTGTCGAAGACACCGTCACCGCGATACCCTGCAGGTGTCGGGAATATGACATGCGCACCCGACGATACAGCCGCCATCACGATCACATGCACCGCAAAAACGTGGAACATCGGTAGCGGGCACATGATGACATCGTTTTCGTCAAACAGCAGAGTCTGCCCCAGCCAGCCGTTGTAGATCAGACCGGAATACTTGTGCTGCGCCACCTTCGGCATGCCTGTTGTGCCGCCGGTGTGGAAATAGCACGCGACGCGATCTTCCTTGCTGTCTTCGAAGGTCAGCGTTTTTGGCTGCTTGTTCAGCTCAGCAATGAAATTCTTATAGGTCGCGTGGGCCAGCTTTTCCTTGTCACCCATCTTGGGGCGCAGGAACGGCACCAGCCAGGATTTTGGCGGCGTCAGATAACGGTTCAGGTCGATCTCGAGAATCGTGTGAACGCCGGGGGCGTGGCGCACAGCCTCTTCAACCTTCTGGGCCACGTCCGTCTTGGGGAAGGATTTCAGAGTGACCACGACCTTCGCCTTGGTCTCACGCAGGATCGCTGCAATCTGTTCGGGTTCGAGCAACGGGTTTATCGGATTCACGATCCCCGCCACCGCTCCGCCCATCATCGTGACCAGGGTCTCGTTACAGTTGGGCAGCACATAGGCCACCACATCCTTTTCGCCGATCCCAAGCGAGCGGAACAGATTGGCCGCCTGATTGACTTTGCCCAGCAGCTCCGACCAGGTCAGCGTCTCTGCTTTGTCGGTCGGGCCAGATAGCAACTGAAAGCTGATCGCCTTGTGGTTCGGGAACCTGCCCGCCGTCCGCGACAAAAGCTGGTGGAAGGTCACGGGCACATCCCGGTCCTCCCATGGCATCTCCTGCTCCATACGCGCCTTGTCTTCGATTCCCACAAAGGCCATGTGGCTCCTCCCCTGATCTCTCTCCCGTGTCACGCGCGGGTTTTCGTTGCCTCCAAGATGGAAGTAAAACTCAACTCGCGCAAGCAAGGGCTTAGCGATCAGCTGTGAGAAAATGTAGAATGACGCAACGGCGATTCCGGATGTGCCGGTGCGTCACTTTATTCTGCGGCCACCCCGTCGGTGAACTGCAAGCGCGCCAATCGGGCATACAAACCGTCCTGCGACACCAGATCGTCATGCGTTCCCTGCGCCACAATGCGCCCGGCCTCAAGCACGATAATACGGTCCGCCTTCTTCACGGTCGCCAGACGGTGCGCCACGATCAGCGTGGTACGCCCGGCCCGCATATTATCGACAGCCCCCTGCACCGCGCGCTCGCTTTCTGCGTCGAGTGCCGAGGTGGCCTCATCCAGCAGCAGGACCGGCGCGTCGCGCAGAATGGCACGGGCGATGGCGATGCGCTGTTTCTGCCCACCCGATAGCATCACGCCGCGTTCACCCACAAAGCTGTCGTAGCCCTCAGGTAGCGCCGAGATGAATTCATGCGCAGCAGCGGCGCGCGCCGCTGCCTCAACCTCGGCATCCGAAGCATCCAGACGGCCAAAACGAATATTTTCTCGCGCCGATGCGGCGAATATAACCGGATCCTGTGGAACCAACGCGATGTGCTGGCGAAAATCGTTGCGGTCTAGTTCGCGCAAATCAAGCCCGTCGAGGCTTACCTGCCCAGAATCCGGATCATAGAACCGCTGGATCATCTGGATCACGGTTGTCTTGCCTGCGCCGGAGGGTCCGACAAAGGCAACGGTTTCACCGGGGGCGATCTGCAGTGAAAACTGATCCAGCGCTACCACGTCTGGGCGTGCGGGATAGTGGAAAGTCACGTCGTCAAAGCGAATCTCGCCCCGCACCGGAGCTGGCAGCGTCTTGGCTTGCGCAGGGTCGTTAACCGTATCCTCTGCGTTCAGAAGTTCGACCAGCCGCTCAGTTGCTCCGGCTGCGCGCTGCAGTTCGCTCCAGATTTCCGAAAGGGCGGCAACCGAGCCTGCCATGATGATCGAGTAGATCACGAATTGGATCAGAACACCTTCGGTCATCGCTCCGTTGCGCACGTCATTCGCACCCATCCACAGCACGCCGACGATACCCGAAAACACCAGGAAAATTACGATCACAGTAAGGACCGCGCGGGTCTGGATACGGCGCAGAGAAACTTCGTACGAAGTTTCTGTCATCTCGCCAAATTGCGCACGGCTGGCTTGTTCATGGGTGAAGGCTTGCACGGTTTGCACCGCCCCAAGCGCCTCACCTGCATTGCCAGAAGACGCCGCGATCCAGTCCTGATTTTCCCGGCTGATGGTTCGCAATCTGCGGCCCAGAACCAGTATAGGCACGATCACCGCGGGGATTAGCAGCAAGACCATGGCTGTCAATTTGGCCGATGTCAGCAACATCAAAATAAGCCCGCCAACAAACATCAGCATGTTGCGCAACGCGATCGATACCGATGACCCCAGAACCGATTGGATCAGCGTCGTATCAGTCGTGATCCGGCTGAGCACCTCTCCAGTCATGATCCGTTCATAGAACTCGGGGCTCATACCAATCACGCGATCGAAGACAGCCTTCCGGATGTCAGCGACAACACGCTCGCCCAGCCGCGTCACCAACGCATAGCGAATACCCGTCCCGACCGCGAGAATGCCTGCAATACCAAGAGCCGCCAGAAAGTACCAATCCAGCAGCTCGCCATCTTCGATGCGAAAATTGTCAACGACCCGGCGTACTGCCAGCGGCAGCGTCAGCGTCATACTCGCCGTCAAAATCAACGCAAGTGTCGCGCCGATCATCAGTAATCGGTAAGGCTTCATGAAGGGCCACAACGATGCCAGAACACCTATTTTCCTAGATCCCGCGCGCTCTTCCTGAGTACCCGGAGCCGGTTTGTTCGCTGGACTGGCGGAGCGTGAATTTGCCATGTCTGGCCCTTACGTCGTGGTCATTCGCCCAAAAACGGGCGTCAATCACTGCTTCTTGGCGGCAGCGACGGTTATGGTCAAGCTGAAGGCACAGATTTGCAGCCCGATAAGGGCCATTTGACGCAACTGGCAGGGGGAAAGAACTGGAGCGGGCGGCGGGAATCAAACTCGCGTCATTAGCTTGGAAGACAAACGCTTTAATTCAATTATTTTGTTTTTTATTATAAATTTAAGGAGAAATCTCTTCTGATTTTGCAGGTTATGTGTCGGAAGGGATTTCTTGGAGCGGGCGGCGGGAATCGAACCCGCGTCATTAGCTTGGAAGGCTAAGGTCTTACCACTACACAACGCCCGCTCAAGTACAGCTCCTCCTATTTCATGTGAATATCGAGGTCAAGTGGAACCACCCGAGAGTTATTGAACAATTCAACCTTCCGGTAGTTTTGTGTGCTATCAAAACGTCGATGATCAAATTCGACATCAGGAAAGTATACATCTCTTGCCATATCACAACCGGCCCTTTCCGGACCTTACCCCATAGTCTCCATGCTGCGGCGCGGCCCGTCGGACCTGCCGTTCGCTGCGGGCGCAAATTCAAAGGCTGCCTAAACTCGCGAAATGCGGACAAAGCGCCACTTCACCGCGCTTGCGCCAAGGTCAGGCTTGCGTGCTACGGCGCGTTTGAAAATCTAGCAAATA
Source organism: Ruegeria sp. CL5 (assembly GCF_056536485.1). Lineage (NCBI taxonomy): Bacteria > Pseudomonadati > Pseudomonadota > Alphaproteobacteria > Rhodobacterales > Roseobacteraceae > Ruegeria > Ruegeria sp. CL5. The sequence goes on along the minus strand of NZ_JBQFPS010000002.1, from coordinate 52,358 downwards.
CTGCGTGCTCTATCATCTCGAGCGCAGTCGCTTTGTCCTTCACAAAGAGAAAATTGTGGTCGAGTTCCATTTCAATCCTCCGGTTGAGGTTGTGGCGGCAGACCGGATGCGACGCTTTTGGGGACCATGTGACTCCGACTTACAGCCGTGGGATCGGTGAGCGCGTGCAGAAAGGCGATCAGATTTTCAATCTCTCCGCCAGTAAGCTTGATTGGTGAAAGCTAGTTCCTATCAGCAATGCGTTGACGAAGTTGAGGAGACGCCATCACCCATGTGTCTCGCTGTTCAAATGCATGGCGACGTTCCGCTTCCAGGGGACTGAAACGCAATTGCGATCCTCGCGCGGCAATGCGCTTAAGGTGCTCAATTGGCGGTAGGGCGATATCGGATGGGTCAAAGGCCGAAAGACCTGCAAGGGGGTTGAGGTGGTGGCGAACCATATCCTCCAATGAAGTGAACGCCCCGCTGTGCCCCCACGGCCCCGTCAGCGCGACATTGCGCAACGACGGTGTTCGGAAAGCAAATAGGTCTTCGGAGTTCCCCGTGACGCGATAGCGACCCTCGTCCTCCATACGTGCCGCCAAACCATTCTCTGCGAGGTATGTCATGTCGCCCCTATGCCCTTTGCCAGGGCCGATCTGCGGAACGGCGATGGCATGGAACTGGTGATCGGTCAGTAAGGGTCCACTGTGGCAGCTTGCACATCGCGCAGCCCCGTAGAAGAGAGTAAGGCCTTCTTGCGCATCCTGTGTGAGAGTCGACAGATCACCAGTGCGCAAAACCGTATCGAAGGGGCTCTCATCTGAGCGGAACGCCGTCGTTTGAAAGGCTGCAAGGGCGTCAGCGATATGACCGTATGTGACTTGCTCAGCACCCGTTATCTCGGGGTACGCGGCACGCAGCATCTCCAGATAGTCCGGAATGTCCGCTACCCGCGCTGCAAGGCTACCCCAGATCTTTGGCCTGTTTTCGTAATGGGCGGCATTTGCAATAGAACTTTCGCCATACTGGCCTGCCATTTCAATTGGTGATGTGACCGGAAAGAACGCCTGCGCAGCCAAGGGGCTGGCAACGTCTGAGGGAAGATCGGCTCCTGCCGGATTACGGATCGGGCCCGCAGCATCGCCCGGGTTCAGCGTTTCGACACGCCCGTCGTGAAACAACGACACATAGCTGCGCGCACCGATGTTCCACAACGGTTGCGCGTTGCGGGGCACCCGTCCCGTGACCGGAACAGCCGTCACACGCTTTGGACCTGCACCGGTTCCGCCCTCTCCGATGCCAAGCGCAAGACCGTCGCCCGATCCAAACGCTGGATCATGGCAGGTGCCGCAAGAAATGTTGCGGTTGCCCGACAGGACCGGATCGAAAAACCGGTTTCGTCCCAGTTCGACCAGCTTTGGATCGGGTGCGCCATCGTACAGATAGTCCTGATCCTTCAGCGGCGAAGGCAGCGAGAGTTCGGATGTAGCCCTGTCGCCCCGGGCGGGGGAAAGAACCGCGACCAACGCCACGCAGGAGAGCGCGGCACACAACACCAAGGACAGGCAGCGAGAGGTCATTTCAGTCACCAAGTCTACGTCAGCTCGATTGCGAGAAGAGCCAGATGCTGACGATGGCGAAGCCCAGGCCCGCTAATTGAGGCATCGCGAGGCGCTCTCCGAAGAGCACCACCCCAAGGAGGGACAGCGCGATGACCTGGCTCATGCTGGACATGACGGCCCCTTGCCCGAGACCGTGTGCCAGCAGACGAATATAGGCCAGATTGCCAAGCCCCAACGCAAGAACGGCGAGAAGCAGGACATAACCCAGACCTGTGTCCGCAAACTGTTTGAGAAGAACGCTGCCCAGCGTGAAGCTGGCACCAGCGGCCGATAATATGAGCCAATAGGAGGACATCGCAGTGTCTTTCGGACTTTCTGGCAGTTCAGCCGGTGCCGGTTGAGAGAGACTTCATGAGCAACAAGACTTCGCCTGTGTAGTGAGGCGGGCTGGGATGCAGGCGCACGGGTTCACTGGCGACGCGCAGGTAGCCTTGCCGCTCGTACAGGCGCACTGCGCCGGTGTTTTGCCCATAGACCTGAATGCTCATCTTGTCGTGGCCATTGACAAGCGCCTGATGTTCTGCGGCGGCCAAGAGCTGTGATCCGACGCCCTGGTTTTGACGTTCGGCAAAGACGGCCAGCGCATTGATGAACCATGTGTTCACCGACAGCTTTTCCAGCGCAACGAAGGGGGCAATCGGTGCTGGCAAGTCATCCGGGTTGTCGGTTGGGGCTTTGGTGATCGCGTAGCTCAGCACCATTCCAACGGGATACCCGTGTGGCTCTGCGACCAGCGCGTTCGTGTAAGAAAATCCACCGGTCTTGCGCTTGGCGCGTTCAATACCGATTTCGAGCGGTGTTTGGCCTTCGACGCAGGCGCGGGTCCACAGCCAATTCGGGATGCCTTCGCCAGCAAGATCGATCAGTTTGGCAAGGTTTTTGGCATCCGAAGGTTCCGCTTGTCGGATAAGTTCTGTGGTCTGCTTATTCATGCTTCTGTTCTCTCTTACATGTGGGGTGGCGGGTGGACGACATTGCCGCCCAACCATTTGCATGTGGCGTCAAGTTGACGGGAGCATGCGATCATCAAAGATCGGCCCAACAGGGACACCGGAATCCCATTCCAGGTGGTCACCTTCATGGACTGGCATCGGTTGATCGCCATTGCTGCGGTAAGTCGCGCCGTGTGCCTTCGCCTCAACCATCTCGGGCGCTTCAAACGCGTATGTCGCGCTCAGACCCCAGAAGTCGTTGAACCCGAGGGTTGCTTGGGTCAAACCACCATCGATATCCGAAAAATCGCCAGTTGCCCCGGTCACCGGGCGCAGGTTGGGCTGACCGATAGACGACGGCCAAGCCAAGTGTTGCAATCAACAGAATTGACGCGCTGGATAATGACGACAGCAGAACCGTCGCTAGGAAATCGAGTTCCATAGCATCCTCCCAGAGGTGATGCGCCCCAAGCCGGCGCGCATCGACAATCGTATTGGTTAACCTTCGGGCGTGAAGTGCTCAGCCGCATCGGGATTGTCGATGAGGTTGCAGACTTCGTTCTCGTAGGTCGGCTCGGAATCTTCGAATGTTGCGATGATCTCGAAGCCGTTGTTGGCATCGCCACGAGCAATGTAGATGTCCTGACGTAGGTGATGCGACCCAGGCTCAAGCGTCACAGTGCCATTCGGAGCTTCGAACGTCAGGCCGCTTTCCAGTGCAGCAATCACCTCGTCCGCGTCGGTCGTGCCAGCTTTGTTTGCGGCTGCGGCCCAAAGGTGAACCGCATTCCAGACATCGACCGCGCCAGCAACAACAGGCGTATCGGTCCCGTGGGCTTCTTCCCAGGCGGCCAGGAATTCAGCGTTGGCATCGCTCTCAACCGAAGGGAAGTAGCCCATGGCAGAAACGAGGCCCTCACCGGCTTGAGGCGAGACCACGACTTGCTGGTTACCTGAGCCGTAGTTGGTGGAAACAACGCCGATGCTGTCTTTCAGACCTGCCGCGGCGAACTGTTCAAGAAAACCGGTCTGTGCTGCGCCAACCGGCAGAGCGACGACAACGTCAGGATTGGACGCCTGAATTTTCTGAATGGTCGGTGCGTAGTCGGTTACTGACAGCGCCAGATAGTCCTCGCCCACGACCTCAGCGCCCAGCTGCTTGGCATACTCGTGGACCCAATGGCCGGAGATGGTGCCGAAGTTGTAGTCGGGGGCCCTGATGTAGATACGGGGACCGTAGTTCTCGACCGCCCACTCCATCAAAACGCTAAGTTGCTGAGAGGCAGAAGAACCTGTCACGAAGGTCTGCTTGTCACACGCGCCGCCTTCATAGAGCGAGGAATAGAAATAGGGGATGTTTGCCTCGCGGAAGATCGGACGGATCGCCTCACGGGAAGAACTTGTCAAACCCGCGAACATCGCCGCGATGCCATCTCTCAGAACCGCCGTTTGCGCGAATTGCGTGTACTTCGAAAGTTCGGACTGAGCATCGTAGCCGACGACCACGACCTCTTCTCCGTTGACGCCTCCGGCTGCGTTGACACTTGCAATCGCCAGATCAAGTGCATTGTCCTGCTGAATGCCGTAGATGTTCAGGCCCCCAGTAAGATCGAAGATCGCTCCGACCTTAACCTCGGCCGCAGCGGCAGTAGAAGTCAGCGTCATCGCGGACACAAGGCTGACTGTGCCTAGAAGATTTTTCATAAGAGTAAGCTCCCTGATATGAGTCAGTCTGAACGCTGATCAATGCGAGAAGCTTGGTGTTAGGAATCAAAAAGCGACCCAAATGGGCGTCAACGTCCAGCCGAGTCGCTTGGTGATTTTATGTGCATCGTCGCACGGTCATTAGCAAAACGTTCAAGGTTGTCATTGTCAAGAGTTTCCTAATCGGAAGCGTTCGCATCCCAAAATACAGGCAGATTTCATGACTGCAGGGTCGCAAAGAATCGAATCATCACTCAAGAAGAAGACGTTCGTTTCCTTCGCAGCATCCGTAGCTTTGGGCTCCCTGCCGACCTTAGATCATCTGCAGAATTCGCTCAGAACGGGTCAAGGCTTTCGTTGAGGACGGCCCATTCCGGACGTTGTCCGCAACTCGAAGTTCTGCGGCGCAGAGATCTTCAAGATAATTTTTGATCCAATTGCATGTTCTTTCTGATCACACAGTCGCGACGGGCTGTTAACGGACCATGGACACATCTCTTTTCCGTTGTGCATCCCGGATCAGCGCCGCAAGCCGATAGAAGCCGTGTGCCATTTTTGTGAAGGGCGTAAGAAGGAAAAACGTAAGGACCGATCCGAGATGGATGGCCAGTAGCGCGGGCATCAGAGGCGTTGAACCGAGGGCATAGAGAACCAGCCCGCCGAGCCCCACAAACCCGAGCAACAGGATGAAGCCGATATCCCCACCCCAGGCCGACAGATCGCCGAGGTCTTGGTCTGACTTTAGCTTGAGCAGCGCCATCGCACCACATCCCACTGTCAGCAGCACCCCCCCGGAAATCCCGAACAGTTTCGGCAACGACCAGAACCCGTAAGGCGCGTGCATTCCGAAGACATAGTGCATGATCGTCGCCACCGAGGTCGACGCAAAGCACAGCAGGAAGCCATACATGATGGCGTGGTGGATGTGGCGTCGGCCCTGACTGAACCGGTCTTCGTCCTCGAAGTTGCAGCCTTCGCCATGGCCTGCGGCCAGATCCTGCATCTTGCCCGCGCGTTTGAGCGCAACCGTCAGATCAGACATCTGGATGGGTTTGCCACCAATCTTTGCCCAATAGCGCCTCAGGCTGAAGGCGATACTGAACAGAGCCAGCAGGAATGCAGGCGCAAAGATCGCGACCATCGCATTGTGGGACAGGACGGCATAAAACCCTTCGCCTCCACTGGAACCGATGGCACGTATAGCCCAGAACAGCAGTGCAAACCCGATCACAAGCGCCAACGCGATGGCCCCGCCCTGCGTGTGGAATCGGCGCGCCAGCGGCTGAGGCCAGGCGAAGTGTTCCCAGCTGTCCCGCCGCACCTCGGCCAGCGCTTTGGGCAGGTTCAGGTCAAACGCGTGCGGGGCCGTATACTGACAGGCGTAGTAGCACCCCCGGCAGTTGTGGCACAGGTTGGCCAGTTGCGTGATGTCCCCATCCGAGAACGCGCGCTCTGCGTGCAGCGACGGGAAGACCGAGCAATAGCCCTCGCAATAGCGGCAGGCGTTGCAGATCTCGACCTGGCGGCGGGCTTCCTGAATAAGATCAGTTTGCATAAGCGGCGGCCTCTCGTCCTGCGATGCGTCCAAAAACAGTTCCGATGGTCATGCCAAAGCCCGCCAGATAGCCTTGCCCAAGGATCGACCCGGCCATCGTTTCCCCGGCCGCCCAAAGGTTTTTGATCTTACCGCTGGGTGTCGAGCACTGGGCCGTCTCGTCAACCTTCAACCCAAGATAGGTAAAGGTCACGCCGGTCCGCAGCGAGTAGCCATAAAACGGCGGTTCGGTGATCGGGCGCGCCCAGTTGGTCTTGGGTGGGGTCAGGCCAGTGGTCGCGACTCCGTCCAGTTCGGTTGGATGAAATCCACTGGTGTCGCCGCATGCGGCGTTGAATTTACCGACGGTTGCTTTCAATTTGTCCGCGGGCAGGTCCATCATACCGGCCAATTCGTCCAACGTGTCCGCCTTCAGCGGCGGGAACACGGACGGCATGAACAGGTTCAGCGACTTTGCATCGATGATCACGTACCCCACCTGATCCGGCTGCGCCGCCACCAAACGGCCCCAGATCGCGTAGCGCTTGGGCCAGACGTCTTCGCCCTCGTCATAGAACCGCTCGGCATGTTTGTTTACGACGATGGAAAACGGAACGCAGTCCAGGCGGGTGACGATGCCGCCGTCGAATTTCGGCGCGCGCCCGTCGATGGCAACGGCATGGCATTGGGTCGGGCCACCGACGCTTTCTACTCCTTGGTCCAGCAGATCAGACAGGACCACGCCTCGGTTGTACGGCGTTCCCCGGATCAGAAAGTTCTTCGCAGGCTCACCCCAGGCGCGGGTGAGCCAATCTGTGTCGGCCTGAAAGCCGCCGGAGGCAACGATGACCGCCTTCGGTGTGATCCGATGAGACTGGCCTTCATAGGTGTAATCGACCCACTCAATCTGGTCGCTGTTCAGTTCCAGATGCGTCACAGCGGCCTCATACTGCACATCTACACCCAAACCTGCCGCCGTGCGGTAATAGGCATTCACCAGAGATTTGCCGCCCCCCATGAAAAACGCATTGGTCCGTGCCAATGACAATGTGCCGGAAAGCGACGGCTGAAACCGGACCCCGTGTTCTTGCATCCACGGCAGGCATTCCTCGGAGGTACGGATCGCGAGGCGGGCAAGATGTTCGTCGGTTATACCGTCGGTGACTTTCAGCAGATCCGAGAGGTATTCATCTTCGCTATACGCCTCGACGAGCGGACCCAAGGGGCCCGAATGCATGCAGCGAAAATTGCGGGTATGGCGGGAGTTTCCGCCGCGATAAGGTTTTGGCGCCGTTTCAAGGATCAGAACACGGGCGCCTGCCTCAGCGGCAGTCATCGCAGCGCAGAGAGCCGCATTGCCGCCACCGATCACAGCGATATCGTAAGCTTCCTTTGGGGTGACCATATCCTGTCTACCTACTGGCTTTCGTCGATTGAGCGGTCGCGGTCCTGCAACGCACGGATGCGCATCCGTTGTGCCGCCTGAATATGCGCGCGCATCTCTGTCTCGGCCGCTGCGCCATCGCGGGCCTTCAAAGCCGCCATCATGCGCCGATGCTCGGCCACTGCGGCCTCGGCGCGGTCGCTATCCAGCAATTGCGAGGGACCCAGGATAAACAGCGCCTTTTGCAAGGAGAGCATGGATTTTGCCAGAAACCGGTTCTTGGCCGCATCCAGCAACGTCGCGTGAAAAATCTTGTTGATTTGGGCCGCATTGGGGCCGGTACCCGCCTCGGCCAGCCGGTCGTTCAGAACCTCAAGCTCATCCAGTTCGACATCAGACGCCGCGCGGGCTGCCAGCCGGGCCGCTGTCCCTTCAAGCACCGCGCGCATCTCATAGAGTTCCATGACCTCAGCGTAATCCAGACTGCGCACGGTGGCACCTTGCCGTGGCACATGTGTGACCAGCCCGTCGGCCTCCAACTGCCTTATCGCCTCGCGCACCGGGGTACGGCTGACGCCCAACCGTTCCGAGAGCTCAATCTCGCGCAGCCGGTCGCCGGGCAAAAGAGTGCCCTCGCGAATCTCGCCCAGCAGGCGCTGATACGCAGAATTGCCTTGTGGGCCAGGTTGTAACGGGTCGTCCTGAAGGGTCATCGCAGGCTCTCTTGTCATCTTGCGTCCAGTTGTATACACATGGATACATTATTAGTCAACGAAGCTGGAACGCTTACCTTGCACAGCCAAACCGATACCCCCTCTCTTCTGACGAAACGGGCCGTCACGCTCGGCCTGGCGATGTTGGGCACTGGGATATTTTGGGCGCTAAAACTGCCGCTACCTTTTCTGTTCGGGCCAATGAGCGCATGTTTGATTGCAGCTCTTGCGCACGCACCGATGGAAGGCTTTGGACAGGTCTCGGTTGCCGCCCGCACTATACTGGGCGTGGCGGTAGGGGCATCGATTACGCCAGCTCTGTTTGCTGAATTGCCAAAAATGGCCGCGTCAATTGCGCTGATCCCGTTCTTCATCCTGCTAATCGCGCTGGTAGGTGTGCCATTCTTTCGCAATTTCTGGGGCTTTGACTCCACAACGGCTTTCTACGCAGCCATGCCGGGCGGTTTGCAAGACATGATCATCTTTGGCACTGAGGCGGGGGCCAATCCGCGTACCTTGTCCTTGATCCACGGTACGCGCGTGCTGTTTATCGTGACGTTGGCCCCCTTGTTCCTCACCGTGTTCTATGATGCTCAACTCACCAATCCGATTGGCGAGCCCGCGCACAACCTGCCAATACATGAATTGGCGCTGATGGTTCTGGCCGCCATTATCGGCTGGAAAGGCGGGGAGCGGATCGGCCTGTTCGGGGCGTCAATCCTAGGGCCAATGATCCTTACGGCCGCCTTGTCACTGGGCGACTTCATTCACACCCGACCGCCTCGCGAGGCCATCCTTGCAGCGCAGTTTTTCATTGGCTGCGGAATTGGTGTGAAATTCGTAGGTGTCACATGGGTCGAACTACGCCGGGTAGTGGCAGCGGGCTTCGCCTATGTCATTGTCCTTGCCGTCCTGGCAGCCGCTTTCACCGCCGTTGTCACCACCTTGGGACTGGGCCAACCTGTCGAGGCGTTTCTGGCCTTCGCTCCCGGTGGGCAGGCAGAGATGACGGTGCTGGCCATCGTCTCGGGCGCGGATTTGGGCTTTGTGATTACCCACCATCTGACAAGGATCGTGTTGGTGATCATTGGTGCGCCCATCGCCGCAAATCTTATTCTGCGCTGGTCCAAACCTCGGGGTTGATCATGTTGATCGGAGCGCCTTCGGCATAGGCGTTCACCTGATCGAAAATATCCGCGAATTGCAGGTCGAACTCGTCTTCAGTGACAAAGCCGATATGTGGGGTCGCGATCAAGTTGGGATGTGACAAAAGCGGGTCGGTCGGATCAATCAGTGGCTCGGAATCGAACACATCAATCGCCGCTTTGCCGGGGCGACCGACGTTCAGCGCCTCAAGCAAAGCACCAGGTGCGATCAGCCCGGCTCGCGAGGTGTTCACAAACAGCGCCTCCGGCTGCATCTGTGCGAAATCCGATGCGGTGATGATCCCGCGCGTATCCGGTTTCAAGCGCACATGGACCGAGACAACATCGCTGCTGCCAAAGAACGCTTTACGGCTGGGCGCGACCTGCGCGCCATCCGCCTGCGCACGCGCCCGGCCTTCTACGGATGACCACCAGACCACATTCATCCCAAAGGCCTCGGCATAACTTGCAATGGCGCGAGCAATGCGGCCATAGCCATAGAGCCCCAACTGACGCCCCCGCAGCGTCTTGCCCACGCCCGCCTGCCAGTGCCCTGCTTTGACCGAGGCCATTTGTGCGGGCAAATCCCGCATCCCGACCATGATTAACGCCCAAGTAAGTTCAGCTGCAGCATAAGACGGCGTTCCACCATGCATGTTCGAACACAACAACACGCGGTGTTCTGTACAGGCTTCGACATCGACATGAGGATAAACGCTGCGCTGGCTGATCAGTTTCAGGTTCGGTAACTTCCCCAGCAAGGAGCGAGTGACTTTGGTACGTTCGCGGAACAGCACCAGCACCTCTGCGTCCTGCAATCTCTCGGTCAGAGTGTCAGTGTCTTCGACATGATCCGTCCATACCGTCACCTCATGACCCGTGAGTCTCTCAAAGCAAGGCAGGCCACGCAGCGTGTCAAACCAGTCATCAAGAATGTGGACCTTCATCGGCTTTCTATACCCTGCTCGGTGTTCAGTTTTCTTGGCGTCGGCACAAAATGACATGTGTCGAGAGCGGCAAGTGCATTGCGGACCCGTTCGCTTTGATCCAGCAGATGGTTGAACTGCTCATCGCAGCCAGCAATCGGTGTCGGATAGTCCGCGATGTCCCGCCGTAGGGCCGACTGCGCCAACATGAGTTCCTGACGCGCGATATCGAGGCATTCCGAGTAGTTGTCCATCGTGTCCTCCCATTATGTATACAATAGTATACTATTTGGGTTGCACTTGATCAACTCCCGTTCCAAACAGACTCAGGCACATAAACATGCCCGTCCGCCAACTTGCGCGCGGTCCGCACCAAACCCGCCGCGTTCACTGTGAACTCGTCGGTGGTGGAAAAATCCACCAACACGTCGATATTGCCCGAGGCGTGTTCCAGAACGACTTCAGCCGGGCTGTTCGTGGGGCGATCCAGCAAACCGTCGGCGACGGTTCCGGGAGTCAAAGCGCAAGACGCCATGCATTGCGCGCCGGTGACCGCCATGGTCGGGTGGGTTTTCCACGGCATGAAATACCGCACTGCGAGCGTTCCGCCCTCTCTGGCCGGAGCAACAAGGCCGAACTTAGGGGTGACCGATTTGGACACATCCCCCATACCCATCCGCTGCCCTGCTTCGATCCTAACGGCCTCCATCCGGTCAAAGAACGCGCGGTTTGCGTCCAGCTCCTTGGCGCTCTCATAGCCCGTCAATCCGAAGTCTGTGGCGCGGGCGATAGCCATCGGCATAGCGACATCCATGCAGGTCAGTTCGACGCCCTGAACTGCATCGCGCAGGTTGCCCGTAGGCAGGAACGCTCCGGTGGCCGAGCCCACCACGCCCATGAAACTCAACTGCACAGGCGCTGAATGACCGGGAACGCCGGCGATCTCTGCATCACCCTCATAGGTCAATTCGCCCCCGGGTGTATTCACCTTGGCCACGACCCGAGCCCCAGTGTTGACGGCCCGAATGCGAACTTCAGTTTCATCACCCTTCGGTTTGAACAAGCCCATCTCGACGGCAGCAGGGGCAACCCCGGACAGGATGTTGCCGCAAGTCGGTTTGAAATCGACCAGCTTGTCCTCGACCGAGACCTGCGCAAAGAAATAGTCGATATCGGCCCAGTCATCCTCGCTGACCGACAACATCGCGACCTTTGTGGTCACCGCCGCGCCGCCGCCGATGCCGTCGATGTTCAGCGACTGCCCGGACCCAAGAGCGGCGATCAGCACCTCGGCCAGCGCGTCCAGATCCTCAGGCAAATCCGAGCGGCGGAAATACGGGCCTTTCGACGTGCCGCCACGCATCAAGATATAAGGGATTGCGGTTTGAGTCATTTTGAACCCCTCACTTCAACGGCCAGGGCAGGCTGACCATGTCCTGCAACAGACCTGGCGGGAAATCGCGGTTCAGAGCGCCCGCCATCAGGCACATGAACCCGATGCCGCAGGCTGTCAGGATCAGAGTCATCTGCCAGCTGGACCCGGCGCGGATACGGAGAAAGGCGATCAGGAACCCTATCAGGGCGAGGATGAAGCCCACCACCCACGTGGCCGCGATCAAACTGGCGAACCACGCCAGAGTGGACCACAGACCGTGGGGTGCGCTGGCGTCTTCACCGGCGATTTCCTTGTCGGCAAAGATCACGTCGCCTTCGGGACGTCGCATCATCTGGATCAGAAGGATCACGCAACAGAATAGCGAGACGCTGCCGATAACCAGCGGGATGATCTTGTCGGTCATATTGTAGTCGGGGATCATGTTGGCGTTGACCAAAGCGACTATCAGATAGGCCATGATCACCAGCAGAAAGATAAGCGGCGCGCGTTTGGTACCGGCCTGAACATCACCCTCGGCCATGATCATCTTGGCCTGCCGGATACCCAGAATGACTGAAACAACCGTGACCACGATCAGCACGATGACGATAGGGCTGAAGACATATTCCATCCCCTCGCCAAAGCTTTTGCGGAACCGGAATGAGGCGATCTGGAACGCCTGATTGGTGAACTTCTCAACCGGGTTCGACAGAACGAAACCGATCAGGAAGGCCGGGCGCGACCAGTCGAAACGGCGTAAAAAGATGCCGATCAGGCCGATCACGAACAGGGCCAGCAAGTCTTCGAAGTTTTGGCCGGATTGGAACGCCGCAAAGCTGATCAACATGAACAGGAACGGCGCCAGATAGGTGAAGCGGATCGTGGTCAGCTTGGCGATCCCGCCCGATGCCGCGATGCACAAGATCGTGCCCACGACGTTGGCCAGCGCCAGCAGCCAAACGATTGAATAGGTGATGTCGAGATTGTCTTTCAGCATGCTTGGACCGACCTCGATATCGCCAGACCCCAGCAGGGCCACCGCGCCGATAAAGATCGCCATTGAGCCGGAACCGGGAATGCCGAACAGCAAAGTTGGCACCAAACCGCCGCCCTCCTTGGCGTTGTTTGAGCTTTCCGGGCCGATGACTCCGCGCACTTCGCCTTTGCCGAAATTGCTCTTGTCCTTGGTGGATTGAACCGAATGGCCGTAGGCAATCCAGTCGACCACCGAACCACCAAGACCAGGTATGACGCCAACAATCACGCCAATGATCGAACAACGCACCGACAGCCATATATTTGCGAACCAGTCTTTGACGCCGTCCAGCCAACCGGCGCCCAGTGAGGCCCCTTTGGCAATCGACCGATCTTGACGCAGCAGCGATACGATCTCGGGCACCGCAAAGATACCCAGGCCAACGATGACCAGCTTCAGGCCGTCCGTCAGATAAGGAATGTCATAAGTTGCCATGCGCAGCGAACCGCCTGCATCCGCCTCACCAATCGTGCCGACCATCAGGCCCAGACCTGCGGCGGCGACGCCTTTCAGCGGGATACGCCCTGCCAAAATGGCGACCATCGACAGACCGAGGATTGTAATCATCAACATCTCGGGCAGGCCGAAGGCCAGAACGATGGGCCGCGCGATCAGAATGAACATGGTCAGGAAGGTCGCGCCGACCAGCCCGCCGAAGAGGGACGAGGAAAAAGCCGCCGACAGCGCCCTTGCCGCTTCGCCCTTTTTCGCCATGGGGAAGCCGTCCAGCACGGTCGCCTGCGAGGCGGAGCTGCCGGGGATGCCCATCAGGACGGACGCAAAAGTGTCCGACGTCGGCACCACCGCGACCATCCCGATCATCAACGCCAGACCAAGGATCGGGTCCATTCCGAACATGAAAGGCAACAGCAGGGACAGGCCGGCAATACCGCCAAGCCCCGGAAAGACGCCCACAGCCAGCCCCATGACGACGCCGAGAATGAGATACCCCAGAACGATGGGTTGCAGGATCAAACCCCACGCGTCACCAAGCGCAGGTAGAGCGGTGGCGAAAACCTCCATAGCGGCCGCCTTTCATAAACTGTTTTGTATGTAGAGAAACGCGCGCCCTTCGTTGGGCGCGTGACGACGTGTCAGCTTAGTTCAGCTCGACGCCGTAAGCCTCTCTCAGCCAGTTCAGGACGTATTGCTTGGCATTGTCATCCACATTGGTCGCCGTCTGCAGAGCAGATTTCGAGCCTTCGCCGACAAATACAGGATACTTACCAACGCGCTTGGACGAAATGTCCGCAAAGTCACCACGCTCGGTCACAGCTTGGAACGCTGCGGTGTATGCGTCCACCACTTCCTGTGGTGTGTCCCCGGGCAAGAACGCCAGTTTCTGAACAGGGAAGCCCGCCACGAAGAAGGCTTTCCAGGCATCCCAAGCCTCACCACTGGTTTCGCAACCATCGGTGGCCTCGCAAACCTCTTTGAAGGTTGGAATGTCCGGGAAGGTCGGATCGCGCACGATATTGCCATCCGCATCCAGCGCGCCCCATGTCATCATCGGAACGGCCTGACCAGCCTCGACCAGCGGGGCCGACCCGCCCAGATAACCGGACGAGGTCTGGTAGTCTATATTGGCTTCGCCACGTTCGAACATCAGGCGACCATCACCACGGCCTTTGATGCCAAAGACCGGCTCCACATTCATACCCAACATCTGCCACGCCAGCAGCGGGACCAGATCCAGCCGGGTCGCGCCCTGCGAGCCGTAGATGAAATTGGTGTCTTTCAGCGCTTTGGCAGAGCCATCAAACTTGGCGCCATCCTCGGCGTTCAGATAGGCAACGCCACCGGTACCCGACGCCATGACAGGAATCCAGTCATTGTATTCATAGCGGACGCGCGGGTCACTCAGCAGATAGGGGAACTGTGTCGAGCCAGAGGTGCCGAACAGCAGCGTGCCGTCGTCATGGCTCTGCTCCTGAAACCAGTTCGCACCTTTGGTCGATCCAGCGCCCGGCATAAACTTGACCACCACGGTAGGTTGTCCCGGCAGCGCCTCAGACAAAAGCGGGGCAAAGAAGTTTGCCCATTTGGCCGACCCGCCCGTTTCCGAGAACGGGATGACCCATTCGATGGTCTTGCCCGAGAAATCGACCTCGGCAGCCGCAGGTGCGGCGAGTCCGGCGGCGGCGATCAGCCCCACGACGGCGCGACGGGTGAAGTTGGAAATGGCCATTGGTTCCTCCCTGTTGACCAGACAACCACGTCGACGCCCTCCGCGCCACCGTGATCGTAAATAGAACTGTGGGGTTGATTCCCCCTCCCATCTGGCAATCATGGAGCGCCAACCTTGCGCGAAACTTGCAGGAGCCCGAATGCGGATCGTCATCGTCGAGGATAATGAGACCCTCGCCAACGCCATTGCCTATCGCCTGCGGGACAGGGGCCATGCCGCTGACGTGCTGACAGATGGTGTCGCGGCCGATTTGTATCTGGAACAGGAAGGCGCAGACCTGATCGTTCTGGACATCAACCTGCCGGGTCGGTCAGGGCTTGAGATCTTGCGGTCCCTGCGCAACCGGGGCGACAGCGCGCCTGTCATCCTGCTGACCGCACGTACCGAGACCAGCGACCGTGTTTCCGGTCTGGATATGGGCGCTGACGATTACCTCGTGAAACCCTTCGAAATGGACGAGCTCGAAGCCCGCATCCGCGCGCTGTCCCGTCGCAAACAACTGGACTATGGCGCGCGAGAGATCATCGGAGATCTTGAGTTCGACCGCACCGCCCGGCAGGTCAGTGCAAAGGGCCAAGTTCTCGATGTGCCGCGTCGGGAAATGGCTGTGCTTGAATGCCTGCTGGAACGGCGGGGCAGGATCGTCCCCAAAAGTCAATTGACCGATTACGTCTACGGCGTGGGCGCCGATGTCGACGACTCAGCCGTCGAGCCGCATGTGTCACGACTGCGCAAACGCCTTCAGAACCTTGGCATCCGGATCAAGACCGCCCGTGGCCTTGGATACCTGCTTGAGGTGCAGAAGTGATCCGGCACGGCTCACTCAGGCTCAGGCTTTTCATTCTGATCCTGACGCCATTGGTACTGCTCGCAATCCTGCTTGGATACTGGCGCTACACCGTGGCCCAGCAAACGGCGCAGGAGTTGTTTGACGACAGCCTGCTATCCGCCGGTCTGGCCATTTCGCGCGACGTGGCTGTGTCAGAAGGTGATGCCTTGTCGCCCACCACGCGCAGCTTGATCCGCGATGCGTCAGGCGGTGAGATTTTTTATCACGTGACCGGACCAGGTGGCATCTACGTCACAGGGTATGCATATCCCCCGGCCGCTGCAAAACCGTCTGAACAGGACGCGTACCAGCCGCGGTTTTTCGAAGCAGTTTATCGGGATGAGTTGGTGCGCGTACTGAAAATGACCGAGCGGGTCACGTTGGATAACCTGGTGAGCGATGCGACAGTTACGGCCTGGCAACGCGTCGCGGACCGCAACGCTTTTGCCAACGAACTGTCAATCCGCGCCGCGATCCTGATGGGTATCCTGCTGGCCACGCTTGCTGTTGTCGTGTGGTTCGGGGTCGCACGCGGGTTGCGCCCCTTGCTGGATTTGCAGGATGCGATCGACCTACGCTCACCCGACGACCTCAGCAAGATCAAACGCCCGGTCCCGGTCGAGGTTCATGGCATTGTTCAAACCCTGAACCGGCTGTTTGGGCAGGTCGAGCACAGCATCAACGCCCATCAGGTGTTTATCTCCGAAGCCGCGCATCAGCTGCGAAATCCGGCGGCAGCGGTTCAGTCCATGGCCGAGGCGTTGCGGGACGCAAAAACGGATGAGGACAAGGACAAACGGATTTTCGAACTTGTGTCAGCAGCGAAAAACTCCGCCACAGTGGCCGAGCAGCTATTGTCGTTGGAGCGGTTGCGGCAGCCTACGCATCAGGATCAGATGGACAAGATTGATTTCCGTGCGGTTGTGGAAGAGGCCTGCGCTGACATGGGCGTTCATATCCTCACAAAAGGGATCGATTTTGAAGTCACATTGCCAGAACCAACAATCTTGGTCTCGGGAGATCGGATCTTTTTGGCAGAGGCTATCAAAAACCTGCTGGACAATGCGCTTAAGCACGGCGGCGCTAAACTGAGTCAAATATCAGTTGTACTGCGTTGTGACGCGGGGAACGTCAAACTAACCGTGTCTGATGACGGAACCGGCCTTTCACCCGACCAAAGCGAAGCCGTTTTCAGTCGATTTTCGCAGCTGGAATATTCCGAAGGTAGCGGTTTAGGGTTGTCGATTGTCTCAGCTGTCGCGAAGCGTCACGGCGGAGTGGTCGCGATCAACCAAGTCGAAAAAGGAGCAAGCGTTACGCTCGAGCTTCCCATAGCCCTATAGTTTGTTTCTATTTCTGCTCGGAACCCGAAACCTGTCACAATCAAAGAGAATTTTTGCGATTGCAGCGAATGACCCGATTCCGCCCGCTCTGATACCCCCCTTGAAACTTTTCTGCGCAAAAATCTGATTACCCCCGCCGATCCCCCACTTTTATCACATGGACTTTTGATACCCCCCCGGGTCTTTCAACGAATTGAAGACGATGCTGCGCCAATACTCTGCCCTTTACTCAAAACGACATCACCAAAAAACCTTATGTACCAATCCGCGTCTTCGGGTTTCGGGAAACGAACAGGGAAAGCAATGGAGCCATTTTTTCTCAGCAAACGCGCTAACGCCTGAAAACTAAATGCGGTCTGAGTGGTGACAAACGTTTCCCATTCGCGAAGAGCAGTCGTGTCACTTTCTTCGAACCAATGGTACCCGCCGCCTGTCGCAACGTGCCTGGTTTCTATGTTTTTTCCTATGTTCTTATTAGGCGCTACAGCCTTGTCGCCTTTCCAGTACAGGTCTGTCACCCTGCTGCACGTTTCTATGTCGTGTTCAGTGTCGCGCTCGACGCCACTTGGTACACTGATTTAAAATACACGACGAACGCCGCGTCGACAAACACGCGCGATCCAACCGTGAGCTTCAAGTTCCCGAAGATAACGCTGAATGCTGCGCTCATGGACACCAAACGCACTAGCTAGCGTTGAATTTCTGGCCCAGAAGCAACCATTCGCCTTCGATACAAACCGATCACAGACGAACGTCGCAAAGTGCTTGGTCCGAGGTGCCAGATGAACCGAACTATGAACGTGCTTCTTCCAATGATAGCGAAGTTTCGAAAAAGGAGCTGTTCGAGGCAATAGGTTTCTCCCCCGAATCCTTCGCTCCGTGAGGCCATCCAAGCGTCCAGATCCGACCGCTTGTAGCGGATTGAACGTAAGCCGATCCGAATAAACCTCGGTCCGGTATAGTTGCTGTCGCAACGCTTGGCTGCTTATTTCGGTAATTCGGGCGACGCGCATCATCGGCCAAAGCGGGCTCACACCAGTCATTCGACGAGTTCAGATTAACGACCGCTTTGCGGACTTAGCTGCCGTCAGTATTTGCCCGAAGCCAAGTTTTTGACTCTTGCAACACTTGCCCAAGGCGAACATCTGTGCTGCCTACAATGCACGAATGATTTTTTTCAAGGTTTCTTAGAGTCGCTGGAGCAACACCTCAAACTCATTTGGTGCAGGCTACCCGAACAACTCGGTCCGCCTCGCATTCGTTTCTCTTGGTGCAATCACCTTCAGAATTTCTACCGCTCTCATAGACACACGTTGATGGATTCGTTGACCAACCCTGCTTCGTGGTGCATTCATCTTTGCCCGTGCATTGCGAGCCTCCACAAGTTTTGGGGCGCCATTGTCTGAGCGACTGATATGTTTTCCATTCACTTGGGCAAGTTCTGCCGGGAAAAGAACATACCGCTTCTCCATTTATCATTTCGGTTAACCCTCCGGCGTTGCTGCACTCCACCGCTGTGGCTGCCGCACCGATAGTGGCTGAAACTGCCACAGCAAGGAAGAAAGTTCCTGCAAATAGTTTTGCCATATAGCACACCACTTTTTTCCCAACGCGATCATACGCAGTACGACAGCAAGAATGAGACCAAGAAAAAGCTCTCAGCCTCACTGTCAATTGGTTCCATCAGTGGACGTTCAACAAGACCCGAGCGATACCGGCTCCACACAAAAAATAATCCAATGACCGAATTTACACTTTTCTGTGTGTACACCGTTCACGCAATACTCAAATCCCAACGACTTGCCCTTTGAGGCTATATAGAATGTACAAGACTTCCTCTTGCTCCCGTTGACCAACGTCGTTTGCCTTTAGTGCGTTCACGGCGTCGTCCAATACTGCGACAAACTCGTCTCCGCTGATGTTCATGTGCCGATGCGCGCTAGCCATATCCTTGCCTGCATAGATCTCAGGTCCACCAGAACCAGTAATAAAGAAGTCCCCCGCCATTTGCTTGAGGTGCTTCATATCACTTCCTGCAAATCGAGCAGAGACAACTGGGTTTTTTGAGTGATTGTCCACCAGAGTGTCAACTATTCGCCGAATACCATCCGTCCCTCCCAGGCGATCATAAAGTGTCGCAGACATTGTCTATCCCTTTTTTTTCGGCGTTTCTCAGACGCTAGCACGGTATTCTAATTGGGACCAAATCTATTGCATTTTGGCTACGAAATTGATCGTAGCTCACCTAGAAAAACGATGAACACTCTGGGCTAAGAGCCGACGCTGGTGTTGATGCAGTATCTCAGTCCGAGGCATGGTTAAGTCTTGCGAAGAACGGCTCAAAGCGGTCGATCGACCTCGGTCACCGGGCTTCAGTGCGGCCCGCCGGAGGAGACATTCGCTGCGATCGCAAACTTAGAAGACAGACGGAGGTCTGGGTTGCGGACAAAGCTGCCGTTTGCTCTTGCTGCCTTAACGTCCGCTTCCCGTTCAGGAAGGTTTGCTGACAGAGAAACTAAATCGACCCGTCGAGAAGAAATGCTCCCCTCGTGCATTTAGTGAGGCCTGCTCTTCTGCCCAAGCCTCTAGCTCGTCATCTGGAAAGGTTTTTTGTCCTTTCACGTAAGCTACAATGAACGGCACCACCATTTCTCCATAGCAGCCTTCGTATCTGTCCAAATTCACCATAGAGAAATAGTTCACGTCATTGACGACCAATCCAGCATTTCGAAGACGAGAGCCCAGCGTTCGCGGAAGTTTGCTGTCGGCACAGTGCGGTGCGAATGCCTTGAGGACCTTCTCCATTCGATCCGAGTTCTCGCTATGCCAACAGACACCCTCCCAGTCAGTCGCAAGGATCAGCCCACGCCCTCCGCGCTTCAGAACGCGAAAAACCTCGCTGCAAAACTTCTCAACATCAGGCACGTACTCCGCAACTTGGGTACTGACGACCACGTCAAAATAATTGCCTTCAAACGGGAGAGCTGTGGCATCAGCGCAGCGATAGCTGAGCCAATTATGCTCACTTCGTTGGCTCGCTCGCTCCACCATTTGTTCCGAAATGTCTATGCCGATCACTTCACCATCTGGCCCTGCTTGATTCGCCATTTGCGCCGCAAGAAAGCCAGGTCCGCTTCCAATGTCTAGGACGCGGTCTCCGCTTTGAACTGAAATCCTTCGAAGAGTATCCTCGCGTTGTCTTACAACGTCGGACCCCAAGTATACCGCTTCAAGTCTCTCTGCCGCTGCCTCGTCGTATTCCATGCCCATTTTAGTAATGCCTCCAATTCAATGTCGGAACGTTAGCATCGCACTGGTGGTCCGGGAAGTGACAAGAGACTTTGGACATGTACCACAGCCCGGCCCAATTCCAACATTCGGCTACTGTGCTGCCTTCGCCACTTTGGGCTCGTTGTGGACATCGGAGGCAGTGCAGCATCCGCTCAGGATCGTTTCAGCGCCCGATCGCGGACGGCCCAGAGCCGACATCCAACCCACCATATTGATGCTGCGGTTGCAGCCCGCTTTGCGGACTTTCGCTGCGTCTATGCGACTGTACCGAATGCAATCGATCAAATCGTAAGACATTGGTGCTGGAGTAAGACTAACCATAAGCACCCATCTAGGACGCGCAGAAACTCGTGTCGAACTTACCGGAGTTGATCGGTTTGACAGGCCCAACATTCCATTGATTATGTGCGCATGACCAAAGCTCAACGACCGCCAAAGCCAAAACCCATTCCTTACACCCCGGAGCCGAACCGCTATGAGCGAATGGTGTATCGGCGATGTGGGCGGTCGGGTGTGAAGCTTCCTGTTGTCAGCTTGGGCCTGTGGCATAATTTCGGTGCAGACTCGGCGCACGAAAACAAGCGAGCAATGTGTCGGACCGCGTTCGACCATGGGATCACTCATTTTGATCTGGCGAACAACTACGGTCCACCACCCGGATCGGCAGAAGAGGCATTTGGCGAAATCCTAAGAACTGATTTCGCGCGCTACAGGGATGAATTGATCATTTCCTCCAAAGCAGGCTACGACATGTGGCCGGGACCCTACGGAGAATGGGGGTCTCGCAAGTACATGATCGCGTCCTGTGACCAATCACTCGCGCGCATGGGGCTTGATTACGTCGACATCTTCTATTCCCACCGCTTTGACCCCGACACCCCGCTCGAAGAGACGATGGGCGCGTTGGATCATATCGTACGGTCGGGTCGCGCGCTCTACGCAGGTATCTCGAGCTACAACTCCCAACGCACACGCGAGGCGGTGAAGATTCTCAACGACCTTGGCACACCTTGCCTGATTCACCAGCCTTCTTACAATCTGCTCAACCGTTGGGTGGAGCGGGACGGTTTGCTCGATACCCTGAACGATCTTGGGGTAGGATCGATTGCGTTCACGCCGCTGGCACAAGGCATTCTAACGTCAAAATACCTGCGCGATATTCCGGATGGCAGCCGTGCTACACAAGGGAAGTCGCTACTTGATGGCATGATCAACGTGCGATCTCTGGCAAGTGTCCGTGCTCTGAACGACATGGCTGAGGCGCGCGGGCAAACTCTGGCGCAAATGGCCCTGGCCTGGGTGTTAAGAGGCGGACGCGTAACGACCGCGCTTATTGGTGCGTCCCGGCCGGACCAGATCGTAGATTGCGCAGGCGTAGTCGATAACCTCGCCTTTAGTGATGAAGAGTTGGCAAGGATCGATGCAATCAGTTCGGAAGAAGATATCAATTTGTGGGCTCGGTCGTCAGAAACAGAATGACCAATCTTTGAAGTACTAAAACCCAAGACCATTTGGAGCTTGATAATATTGGCGGCTTCAGCTTCTGCAGCTCGGTTAAGTAACTATCAAGACTGACTGGCCCAAAAGAGACATTCACCAGCCAATCCGACTGCCACGGTCGCAGCCCACATTGCCGACATTCATCGACAACGCAGCATCAGATCAATCATCAACGTGCAACTCGCGGAGCTTCTAGACTTTTGAAATTCAGAGAGCGCTGTCGCAGCATGTTTTCATATGCGGTAGACACAAAGCGATGTCGATGCTCGCGTTGCAAATTTGGTCATTCAGTACTTCGACTTTTTCAGAATCAAGACTGCACTTTCTTTGCAACCGCGATCAATGACACAATCCGGGACAAACCCACCATCTGAGTGTGTTTGTCGCCGTACAATTCGATCCAAAACAATCAACGCAAATCTGTGTCACGCTGCTCAAGGTCCAGAACAGCATTGAATTCATTCTCCGGGTCCATCCAGGCAACTAGGATCGCGCCTTCGTCGATATCGTAAGTCTCGATTTCTGCTGGAGTGACATGGATAATGCGCTCATTCCCTAAGAATGCGCCTCCATGGGTTTCTCCGAACACGACGCGGATCATCCGGGACCCTGGAGCAAACATGCGCAGATACGGATCCGCGGGCTTGCCCATGTTCAAAACCTCTGCCTTGCTACGAACCCATTTTTCGCCAGCAATGCGCTGCTCAGGACTTCGCAAAGCCGTGACTGCGCCTTCTGCAACAGAAGCGACGGCTGCTGACAGCATGACCGCACCAATTGCCATCTGGGCTGCACCTGCGTTTGTCCCGCTGTAGTTCGTCCAGGCAGCAAGGCGCATCAAGCGCCGCTGCGGGTGATAGAGCACGTCGACCATGTCGCCGACCTCGACCGCGTTCCAAAGGTCTATCGGAGCGACTTCTTTTAGGGAAAATGCGCGCGGGTCGTCCAAAAGTTGGAAGCGCAAAAAGTGACGTTTCGAAGGTTTGGTGCGATTCCGTTCGTCGCGACCAACGTGGCCCTTCTTGACCCATTTGTCGGTCACACGCGCCTGGCCAGGTCGACCGGCTCGGTTCAAATATGTCGAATTCAGATAGTGCCGATAGCCCCGCGCGGTGATGACCAATCCTACTACGCCGAGCGCAACCACCCCAAGAATTGGAAGCCAATTGAAGAGAATGTCAGCTACTGGATCTCCGGGTCGATGTATTTCTTGGATCATGCGACTGTCTCCTACGGTGGCACGGCCGTTAGAAGGTTGCCGGGCGGGCGTAGTCTGGAATGTAGCTAGAAAATGCCACTTCTGAACATGTCCCGGGAGTTAACCTCATATCTTTAGGCCAGGTGTGGGCTGAGATCGCCAAAAAACGGAAAATAAAGCTATTACTGGATGTTCATTCACTAGGTCGGGGGCATTGGTTTTCTCCCTGTGCCCGCCCACACGTTTCTAGCGAAGATGTGGGTCATGGTCCTTCGCAGACCAGCGGAAAGACCCCGACCTCCGGGATCTTGAGCGTGCCAACGGTGATTTGGTCGTCGCCTTCAACAGCAGTTATCAGCCGCACTGATGCAACAATAAGGTCAAACTCAGGATCGGTGAAATCCAGCAATGTGTGCGTGTTCTCCGCAGCCCCCTGTGCCAAAACAAGGGGCAGCGCACCTTCTGTCTCTATCATGCTCCAGTCCTGTCCATCCGCGTGGATAGTCGCGCTGACAAGCGCAAGACCGGGTACGGATCCAAAGCCAAATGCTACCGCAACGCCTGACTCATCAGGTGCTTCACAGGACACAAGAAACGTCGCAAAAGAAGGGCTTGCAATGACGCTTGCCACAAACGCGAGTACGATTGTTCGTATAATGATTGGTTCCTCCGTTTGCAGCCCATTTCACAGCCTATGACGTTTTGGTCTCAACATGAACCGCCAATGCACTGTCGCGTTTTTGGCACTGTTGTGACATTGGCGATTAGAGGCAGTTCAAGTGAATACCTAAACTCTGAAATGTCAGCTCCGTGCTCGCATTGTGAGTCCATTTTCCGATAAGTGCTAAGGTTGTCTCTACTGACCGGTTTTGAGGCCGCGTTTCAGCACGAAAATTCGCGCACCTGCAGAAGGATTTGTGCGGCAAGCGCACGTATCGAGAATATTGAATTCACAGCGAGGGCTCGGAGCAGAACTGCGGGCAGTCCGCTTTGACAGCAGCCGTTGGTAGCGGCCCAATTCGGACCTTCACCAAACCGTACTTTCGCTACACCGCGAAAAACCCACCCTGTCGGACCATCGCGGTAGTGACTTTGTAGAAACCAATATGTCCCAGTACTGCCCACCTAAGTCCCGTGGGAAAAGTCCAAATGCCAGCCTTGCCCCACATCTATATGGCGGATAGAGCACTCTTCGATTAGCTCTTCGTAGCCTGAGGGAAGGAAAGACTCCTGCCACGTTTCCCCGAACCGCTCTTGCACCGCTTTGATGTCGCGCCATACTGATGTAAAGACGACATAGTCGTCATCCATGCCGACACCGTGGCCGAAGAAATAACCCAAGTTCCCGGGGTGCCCGTGCACTACTTCCGCGGAAGTCACCCCGAATTTCGCGATCAGTTCACCCGCACGGCCAGGCCTTGTTTGGACTTGGAACAACCTCAGTATTGGCCCGGAACTTGCTGATCCATCACTCATTTCGACCTCCAAGCTGGCGCTTCTTTCAGAGCGGCATTCACCCTGCCTCGGGCTTGCGTCACCGTCGAGGACCGGCCCATAAGAGACATTCACCACATGTCTTGCCGCCGCAGTGCAGCTTCACCAGACCGGCTATTCGCCGCACGTGCAAATTTCCGGTGTAGATCGAATTCACTGAACGAGGACAGACCCGCCTTTTGCCTACGCGGCTGTCCGACGCATTGGCCCCGTTCACCTCTAATGTGGCCGATCTGCTGAAACTGCGTCGCAAAGGGCGTCTAAAGGTGGGAATGGACGCGGATCGGGTGGTTCTTGACGAAAACCTTGCCGTGCGGCATGTGATGGCCATGGGGGGGAATGGCATGTCGGCGGTGGCCAGATAGCCCAGCGGGGCATGTATGAACAGATGTAAGCGCCCGCGCGGCCCCCGGTGGCTGCCCGCTTCAGCACCGGAAGGTAGTTAAGATATGTGCCCTGCACCCGTTGATGCAGAAACCCCGCGCGGGTTCATCATTCCAGTTGGCGGCGGCGAAGACCGCGTCAAGGAAATGCAGATCCACCGCAAGTTTGTCGAGATGTCGGGCGGCGCGGACGCCGATATCGTGGTGATACCGACCGCCTCGATGTTGGAGGAGACAGGGCCGGATTATCACCGCATCTTCTCCGAGCTTGGCGCAGGGCAAGTCGAGTTTCTGCCGATCTCGCGCCGGGCCGATTGCGACAATCCCGACTATGCCGAGATGCTGGACCGCGCGACCGGCATATTCATGACCGGCGGCAACCAGTTGCGCCTGTCAGCGATTCTGGGAGGCACGCTGGTTGCACAGAAAGTCCGCCGTCGCAACGCGGCGGGCGTGCCGGTTGCCGGAACCTCGGCCGGGGCCTCGATCATGTCCGAGCATATGGTTGCCGGTGGCAGCAGCAATTCCGCCCCGGCAGAAGGCAATATAACGCTGGCCCCGGGCATGGGCCTGACCAACGCCGTCATCATAGATCAGCACTTTACTCAGCGTAACCGGCTCGGGCGTCTGCTAACGGCTTCATCTTTCAACCCTTTTTTGATTGGATTGGGCATTGATGAAGACACGGCGGCCTTCATCGGACCCGACAACGTTCTGGAAGTGGTTGGCAGCGGAACAGTCACGGTGGTGGACGCCAGCCACCTGACCCATTCGTCCATGTGGGACGCGCGCGCGGGTGAGGCGCTGAGCCTTCTGGGACTTCGCCTTGACGTTCTGGGCGAAGGGTGCCGTTATGATCTAACGGCTCGCCAGGCTTTTCCGCCGAATGAGCATCTGGCGTTCTGCACATTGCCGGACCTGTCCGGGGATGAGGCCGCCAGCGGGGGGGAAACAAAAAGCTAACCAACGGGGAGCCTCATGAAAATAATCTCGACCAATGTCTTTGTCGGCCCGAATGTCTGGGCAAGTTTTCCGGTCATCCGCCATGTCATCGATCTGGGTATTCTGGAAGACTGGCCCTCGGCAAAAATTGGTTCCGAGTTCATCGACGCGCTGGTTGAGGCTCTTCCCGGTCTTGCGGAACATGGCTGTTCCTACCGAGAACCCGGCGGTTTCCTCCGCCGCCTGCGTGAGGATGAAGGCACCTGGTTGGGTCATGTGCTGGAACATTGCTCCATCGAAGTGCAGAATGTGGCTGGCACCGATGTGACCTTTGGCCGGACCCGTGGCACAGGCGAGCCGGGCCAGTACAACATGGTCTATGAATACCGCCAGCGCGACGTCGGCCTGGACGCGGGCAAGCTGGCGATGCGGATGCTGATGCATCTGCTACCGCAATCCCTGAAAGATCAAGTGGATTACGATTTTGATCCGGAATTCAACTGGGATGAGGAGCTGCGCAGCTTTGTTCTGCGCGCTCAGCGTAAGGAATTCGGCCCCTCGACCGGATCGCTGGTCAAGGCGGCGCAGGAGCGGGACATCCCCTGGATCAGGCTGAATTCCGGCTCGCTGGTGCAGTTTGGGCACGGCAAATATCAAAAGCGTATTCAGGCAACGATCACGTCCGAGACCAAACATATCTCGGTCGAGATTTCCTGCGATAAGGAAGACACTCATAACCTGCTGAACGATCTGGGCCTGCCGGTGCCGCAGCAGCGCATGGTCTATTCCGCGCGCGAGGCTGTGCGGGCTGCTGGTCGGATCGGCCACCCGGTGGTGGTCAAGCCGTTGGATGCAAATCACGGGCGTGGTGTTTCGATCAACCTGAACTCGGATAAAGAAGTCGAGGCCGGTTTTGCCGAGGCCAAGGAGCATTCCCGCAGCCGCGCCATTCTGGTGGAGAGCTTCATCACCGGGTTCGATCACCGGATGCTGGTGGTGAACAACAAGCTGGTCGCGGTGGCCAAGCGGGTGCCAGGCCATGTGGTCGGCGACGGCAAACACACGATTGCGGAATTGGTCCACATCGTGAACGAAGACCCGCGCCGGGGCATTGGGCATGAAAAAGTACTGACCATGCTGGAGATTGACAATCAGGCCAAACGTTTGATGGAAAACGCGGGCGTAACCGAAGAGACGGTGCTGCCGGATGGCGAGGTTTTCTATTTGCGTTCCACGGCAAACCTGTCGACGGGCGGTACAGCCATTGACCTGACCGACGTGGTGCATCCAGACAACCGCGACATGGCCGAACGAGCCATCATGGCGGTGGGGCTGGACGTGGGCGGTGTCGATTTCCTGATTGATGATATCACCAAGTCCTACAAGGATATCGGCGGCGCGATTGTCGAGGTGAACGCCGCACCTGGTTTCCGGATGCATGTCGCCCCGTCCGAAGGTCAGCCGCGCGACGTAGCGGGCAAAGTGATCGACATGCTGTTCCCAGCTAATGAACAGACCCGCATTCCGATTGCGGCAATCACCGGCACCAACGGCAAGACCACGACCTCGCGGATGCTGGGCCATATCATGAAAACCAGTGGCAAGACCGTTGGCATGACCTCCACTGACGGCGTCTATGTAGACGGTAAGTTGAGCGTCAAGGGCGACATGACGGGACCCAAATCCGCTCAAATTGTCCTGCGTGATCCCGCGGTCGATTTTGCAGTTATGGAAACCGCGCGTGGCGGGCTGGTGCGGTCGGGCCTGGGCTATCAGCGCTCGGATGTGGCGGCCTGCCTGAACGTCTCGGCGGATCATCTGGGTCTTGGCGGCATCAATACCGTTGAGGAACTGGCCGTGGTCAAGCGCGTCGTGGTTGAAAGCGCCACCGATACGGCGGTGCTGAATGCCGATGACATCAACTGTCTGAAAATGGCTGATTACGCTGAAGCGGGTCAGATTTTCTATGTAACGACAAACCCGGGTCACAGTCTGGTCAAGGAACATATCAAGGCGGGCGGAAGGGCCATCGTGCTGGAAAAAGGCATGAATGGCGATATGCTGACCATCTATGACAACGGGCTTCATATCCCGGTTCTGTGGTCGCATCTGATCCCCGCCACGCTTGAGGGCAAGGCGATCTTCAATGTGCAGAACGCGATGTTCGCTGCTGCGATGGCCTATAGTTTCGGTGTGGATCTGGACAATATCCGCCACGGGCTGCGGACCTTTGACACCAGCTATTTCCAGGCACCGGGACGGATGAATGTCTATGACGAACATCCCTTCAAGGTGATCCTGGACTATGGCCACAACCCTGCTGCGCTCAAGGCGATGGCAGCGTTGGCCGACCAGCTTGAGATCAAGGGGCGAAGACTGTGTGTCGTTGCCATGCCCGGCGACAGGCGCGATGAGGACATCGTTGACGGAGCCGCCGCGCTGGCCGGGCATTTCAACCAATTCATCTGCAAGGCTGATGACCGCCGCCGGGGGCGCGGCCATGACGAGGTGCCGCAGATGATGCGTCAGGCGTTGATCGACAACGGCGTGGACGACGCGGCAATCACCATCATCCCTGATGAGGTCGAGGCGGTGAAGGCCGGGTTGGAGCAGGCCGCGCCGGGCGATCTGCTGGTGATATTTGGCGATGACACGACGCGCTGCTGGAAACAGATCATCTATTTCAACTCGGACGGCGAAGCGCCTGTTATCGAGGCCGCGCCCTTGTCCAGACCCGTCGATACCTCCTTCGAAGAGATGTTCGAAAGCGATCAGAACCTGATCCGGGACGCGCGCGGTGTGCGTCTGGCCCGCGACATCAGCGAAGACGCGGACTGATCGGGGGCATCGCAATGGATCGGATCGAACAGCTTGAAACCGCGCTGACCATCGAAAGCGTGACCGCCGATCATATCCGGGTAGATGATGCTAGACGCCTGACCGGACCCGGCCTGCTGTGGAACAAGCCCGGCGCGGTGATGGATGTGTTCTTCAACGGGATCGACGCCGCGCAGGTCACGGCGCTGTGGGAAACTCATGCGCGCCGGGTGCTGGATGCGCTTGGCTGGCAGGATCAGAGCGTGACCCACCGTACCTTCACCGGCGGCGTCAATCTGGCCATCTCGGCCCCGATGGATCAGCTTTATTCCGCGATCTTCGCGGCGCAGACCGCCTGGCATTTCTGCGCCGCCGAGCTGTTGGACGCACACTCGGGCGACTTTGATCAGATGGTGGGTGATGTCAAAGGTGTCATGGCCAGCGAATCCAACCCCGCCCTGATCGCCCTAATCGAGGCGGCCGAGGCGCATGGCGTGGATATCCTGTGCGACGATGATGAGATCTCGATCGGGCACGGCACTGGCAGTCAGGTCTGGTCGGTCGATGCGCTGCCCGCCCCCGATGATGTGGACTGGTCCTGCCTTCACAACATCCCCGTTGCCTTCATCACCGGAACCAACGGCAAGACCACGACAACCCGGCTGCTCGAAGCGATTGCACGCGCCTCGGGCAAGGTGGCGGGGCTGACCTCGACCGAATTTGTGCGGGTGGGTGACGATATTCTGGACCGCGGCGATTATTCCGGCCCCGGTGGCGGGCGGATGCTGCTGCGCGACAAACGGCTTGAGGTCGCCTGCCTCGAAGTGGCCCGGGGCGGCATCCTGCGCCGGGGCCTGCCGACCCGTGCAGCGACGGCTGCGGCGGTGACCAACGTGGCGAATGATCATCTGGGCCAGTTCGGCGTCAACACAGTGCCGGAACTTGCGCAGGCCAAATTCGCCGTCCACCGCACGCTGGCCGAGGGCGGCGTGCTGGCGCTGAATGCCGACGATGCGTATGTCCGCGCCGAGGCGGAAAACACGTCGGCGAACATCTGGTGGTTTTCTCTGGATGCACAGAATGATCTGATCCGTCAGGCGCGGGAAACCGGCACTTGCTGTGCATATGTTCAACACGGGAAAATTGTCTTTTTCGACGGTACGACCGAGCAAATTGTGATCCCCGTCGCCGACGTTCCCCTGACCATGGGCGGGGCCGCAAAGTACAACATCCAGAACGCGCTGGCGGCCCTGTGCCTTGCTCTGGCACTGGGTCTGCCGCAACAGGCGTTGCGCGACGGGCTTGCCGGGTTCAAGCCAGACGCCAAAGATAACCCAGGACGTTGCAACGAGTTTCGGCATAACGGAGCCCGGGTTTTTGTGGATTTTGCCCACAATCCGCATTCAATTTCGGCAGTTTGCGATGCGTTGTCGAGTTTGCCGGCCAAACGGCGTTTCATCATGCTCAGCCATGCAGGGGATCGATCAGATCAAGATATCCGTGACGTAACAGCGACAGCCCTGAACTTCCAACCTGATGTGATCGTCGCAACAGAGTTGGAAGGGTACTTAAGAGGTCGCGAATTAGGAGAAATTTCTGATCTGATCGAACGAACAGCTTTGGAACATGGATATGAAGCGAAACAAATACTCAGAGCTACGTCGCCCTCGCAGGCCGCTTCAATGATGCTTGAGAGGCTGGAGCCCGGTGATATTGCCTTGCTGCTAGTGCTATCCGATCGCGACGCCGTTCTCGCGATGCTCGATGGTTAAAAACAAGGCCGGCTTCCGAATTCACGGAGTTACAGCCAACACGAGGCACTACCAAATAACCCAATGCAGGTATCCAATTGAGCTTCAGACACTGATTGAAAGGTGGAATTCTAGTTCATCGGGAATGATTAGCTGAGAAAAAAGCCTGAGTTTCTCCATAGCAAAATCACTTGCGTGGACCCACCTTGTTTACAACACCAGATCCATAGCGGCCCTAAGCAGAAGTTCTGCGGATTCGATCTCGCTGCGCCTCAGCTTACATGTTTTACCTCAACGAAAGACTAACCGGGCTTGCGCGGGTCCCACTCTTACCTTAGCTCACTTGGCGGCCCTGGCTCCATACACCGCGCAACAGTGGTGTGTGTCCACGCATGCGCACGCGCAGAACATCCCCGCGAAGACCTGCGAGAAGTGTGCCGCGATCGCTCAAGCGGACAGCTTTTGTTGGATTCGCCGTGACCGTTGCGATTGCGCGGGGCAAGTCGTCCCATAAATTGGCCAGTCGAAAGGCCGACAAAAGCAACGATGACGGCACATAGTCTGATGACACAATATCCAACAGGTCTGCTTGGGCCAGATCGGCGGCTGCCACGTTGCCGGAGTGCGATCCGCCTCGGATCAGATTGGGCGCGCCCATCATGACTGCAATATCATGATCCCGGCACGCTTGAGCTGCCTCAATCGTTGTCGGGAATTCGGCAAAGCCCACGCCGTGCTGCGCAGACGTCGCGACATGTTCAGCCGTGGTGTCGTCATGGCTGGCCAACACGGCGCCAATGCGTTGGGCTTCCCCCACTGCTCCGGCCTCGTGTTTGGCGCCAAAGCGTTGCTGCAGGCCCAACAAATTCTGTACGTGATCTTCAAATTCAGCATCGTTCATGCCGCGTTTCTTGGCGACATAGGTCTTGAGAGCAGACATATCCCGAAACTGTCGCTGCCCGGGCGTGTGATCCATCAGACTGACGATGCCGACGCGGTCATCCGGGCCAAAGGCGCTGAGTTCGTCCAGCAGAGTCTCCGAGCAAATCTCGGCCCGTAGATGCAGGAAATGGCTAATCTTGAACATACCTTGCGATTGCGCATCCAGCAGTTCGTCGGCAAGCTTTCGTGCGTAATCGATGTATCGGCCTTTCCCGGAATGGATCGACCCCACACGCATGGCATCGAACACCGTTGTGATACCGACCCCGGCGAGTTCGGCGTCGTGGGCGATCAGTGCGGAAAGATGCGGCCAATCAACTTCTGGGCGCGGCTCGATATGGCGTTCCACATTGTCCGTATGCAGCTCGACAAGCCCGGGCAGAACATAGTCGGCGTCGCAGTCTATTGCGCCTATTGGAACGCGATCCCCTTCGGCAATCTCTGAAATTATACCGTCTTCGATGGTCAGCGACCCAAACAGGATTTGGTCGGCAAGGACTAATTGGGCGTTAGCCAAGCACACACTGCCGACGCCGTTTGGATGCAAAATAGATGGCGCAGAGAACAGAGAATTCATGCCATTATCCCGTCAGTTTCGTGCGCGCCGATTGAAGGCGCGCGGTTGCTGTGGCAACGGTTTGCGCAAGCTGCCCGTCGTTGGAAAGAGTGATGACATCAAGCCCTTCAGGCAGCGCCTTTTGCGCCCCGGCCAGGCGTTTTTCGATCTCGGCTTCCGTTTCCCGGCCACGGTCGGCCAGACGCGCGGCCAAAGTGTCCGGTTGGGCCGTGATGTGCAAAACAACGAAGTTGGGAAACGCCTTAGCACCGGCCAAAAGCGCGCTGCGCGAAAAATTGGCAAGGCAATCCGTGCCTTGGGCTATTTCATCCCTGACCGTCTGCGGGATACCATAAAACAACCCATGCGCGCCCCAGTGCACGGCAAAGGTACCGTTCTCGGCCATCTCCTGAAACCGCGATACAGACACCGGCACATAGTTTTCGCCACCAAGATCCGGCGCGCGCGTGATCGTGCGCTGGACCAGATGCAAACGGGGCATTGCCTGAGCAAGCCCCCGCATCACACTGTCCTTGCCCACCCCGGACGGACCGACAACGGCGATGAGGCGTCCGGGAGTCATGCGGCCACTCCGGGTGTGAATGTGCTCACGTCAATCTCGCGATCACATACGCGCTGCCGCGCCGCCTCATCGTGGAAAATGCCAATGATGGCCGCGCCGCGCGCCTTTGCGTTTTCGATCAGCGTCAGGACTACTTCACGGTTGGCGGCGTCCAGACTCGCCGTGGGTTCATCCAACAGCATCGCCGGATATTCATGCGCAAACCCGCGCGCGATGTTGACGCGTTGCTGTTCTCCGCCGGAAAAGGTGGTGGGCGAAAGCGACCACAGGCGTTCCGGAATGTTCAGCCGGGACAGCAGGCCCTCTGCCCGCGCTTGCGCCTCGTCGGCTGGAACGCCTAGGGTACGCAGCGGGTCGGCGACGACATCCAGCGTCGGCACGCGCGGCACCACGCGCAGGAACTGGCTCACATATCCCAGAACTTCGCGGCGCAATGCGATCACGGCGCGCGGCTCGGCCTGAACAATATCGACATCGCCAATAATTATGGACCCGGCTTGCGTCAGGTAGTTGCCGTAAATCATGCGCATCAGCGTCGATTTGCCCGCACCCGATGCACCGGTCAGCGCAACACATTCGCCCGGGGCGACGTGGAACGAAACATCGCTGATAACTTTGATCACAGCGCTGCCCTGATTGTGCAGGGTGAAGGTTTTTGAGACGTCTCTGAGGTCTATCATAGGTCACACCTGCAAAACGGAAGAAACAAGAAGCTGCGAATAGGCATGCTGCGGATCATCCAGCACCTGATCGGTCAGACCTGCTTCGACCACGTGGCCCGACTTCATCACAATCAAACGATCGGCAAGCAGGCGCACAACGGCTAGGTCATGGGTCACGATGATCGCCGACAATCCCATGTCGCGCACCAGACCGCGCAACAGGTCCAGCAATCGCGCCTGCACCGATACATCCAGCCCTCCGGTCGGTTCGTCCATAAACACCAGTCGTGGTCGTGTGACTAGGTTGCGCGCAATCTGCAGGCGTTGCTGCATACCGCCTGAAAACGTCGTCGGGCGGTCATCGATGCGTGTGCTGTCGATCTCGACCCGCTCCAGCCAGTCTGTCGCCTTGTCGCGAATGTCGCCATAGCGGCGTTCACCCACGGCCATCAGACGCTCACCGACATTTCCTCCGGCCGAGACCCCCATGCGCAGTCCGTCGCGGGCGTGCTGGTGGACAAAGGCCCAATCGGTGCGACCCAGCATCCGGCGTTCAGGCTCGGACATGGTGACGGTGTCCCTTGGGCCATCCGTGCGCGTGTCGAACACCACCCGCCCGGCATCCGGCGCAAGGTGCCCCGCCATACAGTTCAGCAGCGTCGACTTGCCGGACCCGCTTTCGCCCACAATTCCCATCACCTCACCGGGATAGAGGTCAAACGAAACATCGGCACAGCCAATATGCGCGCCATAGTGTTTGGTGATGCCTTGAACCGACAAAAGGGGGGTCATGCTGCAACCTCGCTACCCGAAAACGACGGGCCTTGATGACCGCGAGCACGGCGGCCAGTGCAATAATCCGTATCCGAACAGCAAAAGAGCCGCCCACCGGCGTCATCGACAATCACCTCGTCCAGATAGCTGTCCGTTGCGCCGCACAGTCCACAGATTTGATCCGCTTTCGAGGCTTCAAAAGGGTGATCCTCGAAATCCAGACTGACCACTTGCGTATAGGGCGGCAGGGCATAGATCCTCTGTTCGCGCCCCGCCCCGAAAAGCTGAATTGCGGCCATGTCGCCCAGTTTCGGATTGTCGAACTTGGGGATCGGCGATGGGTCCATCACATAACGGCCCTCGACCTTGACGGGATATGCATATGACGTCGCGATATGGCCATGGCGCGAGATGTCCTCATAGAGTTTGACATGCATCAGCCCATATTCCTCGAGGCCGTGCATCTTGCGCGTCTCGCTTTCACGGGGTTCCAGAAAGCGCAGGGGTTCCGGGATGGGAACCTGATACACAAGGATCTGTTCTTCGGTCAGGGGCTCTTCAGGGATGCGGTGGCGCGTCTGTATAACGCTTGCCTCATCGGTCGCCGTTGTGGTCGCAACCTCGGCAGTGCGCTCAAAGAAGGATCGGATCGACACCGCGTTTGTCGTGTCATCGGCCCCCTGGTCAATGACCTTTAGCGTATCATCAGGCGTCAAAACAGCGGCTGAAACCTGAACGCCGCCCGTGCCCCATCCATAAGGCATCGGCATCTCACGCGAGGAGAACGGCATCTGATACCCTGGAATGGCCAGCCCTTTGAGGATCGCCCGGCGGATCATCCGTTTGGTTTGTTCATCCAGATAGGCAAAATTGTATTCGGTCATTCTGCTGCCTCCTGCACATGTTCTGCACCGGCTTCGCGCCGCAGCTTGCGCACCAGTTCCAGTTCCGACTGGAAATCGACGTAATGGGGCAGCTTGATGTGCTCCAGGAACCCCGTCGCCTGAATGTTGTCTGCATGATAGAGGACGAATTCCGTGTCCTGTGCTGGTGCGCCGACATTGTCTTCACCCAGCTCTTCCCACCGCAGTGCACGGTCGACCAGAGCCATGGAAATCGCCTTGCGTTCATTTTGTCCAAAGACCAATCCGTACCCGCGCGTGAATTGCGGCGGTTCGGTTTTAGAACCCTTGAACTGGTTCACGGTCTCGCATTCCGTCAGCGCGATCTCGCCAATCTCGATGGCAAAGCCAAGCTCGGGAACATCCATTTCGACGGTGACGGCACCAATCCGCAACTCGCCCACAAAGGCATGGTTGCGGGCGTAACCACGCTGTGTCGAATACGCGAGGCCCAGCGTGAACCCCTCGTCCGCACGTGTCAGGGCCTGCAGGCGCAGCGCTCGGTCCGCAGGCATCTCCAGTGGTTCGCGAGTCAGATCGGGTGGTGGCGTGTCGTCGTGAGGGGTTTCTTCGATCAGGCCCTCGCGGTTCAGAAACTCGGTCACATGCGGCACGTCACTCGGAACGGTCTCACGCGTTGGTGCCTCGGGCACCTGTCCATCCGCCGCAAGTTTGAAGTCCAGCAGTCGGTGCGTGTAATCAAAGGTCGGGCCCAGAACCTGCCCACCCGGCAAATCCTTGAACGTCGCCGAAATACGCCGGTCGCAGGCCATTGTGCCAGTATCCACCGGCTCGGACGCACCAAACCGGGGCAGCGTGGTGCGATAGGCGCGGATCAGGAAGATCGCTTCGATTAGATCGCCGCGCGATTGCTTGATCGCCAGCGCCGCAAGATCGGGATCATAAAGCGACCCCTCGGCCATCACACGATCCACCGCCAGCTTCATCTGCTCCCGAATTTGCGCGGCCGAAAGCTCGGCAACACTAGGATCGCCCCGACGCTCTTCCGCCAGCCAGGCATGGGCGCTTTCAATCGCGCGCTCGCCACCTTTTACGGCCACATACATCAGATCACCTCCGCCACGCCCTCTGGCGCGCTCACCTCGGTCGACCGCGGCAGTGCTGCGACCTGCGCACCGCATGTCAGAATGAAATCCAGACCCAGCGGGAACAAAGCGCTGTTGTTCCGTAAGGCGGCGATCTCGGGCAAGGACAGCTCGGTCTGCGACTTGATCCCGGGACCGCGCAGAGTTGCCCCTGTAGGCTCAAGCTCGGCACATTCCACGATCAAGGTTGCCGATCGATCCGGATATTCCGAGGTTCCGATAGGATATGCGCTCAGAGGTATCAGCGCCTCCCAGCGTCCAATCGCAAACATGGCGGTGGACGGGCCTGTCACCGGTGCGCCGGTATGAAAGGCCAGCCAGGCGCGCACCGCGTCGTTATCCGCATCTCCGGCAAGGTAGACAGGTGTGTCGGCGTCACACAGGGTCAACAAAACGTTGCCCGCCGCCCGCGACAGCGGAGAAGGCGGTTCTGCGAATTGGGTCTCCTGAATGGTGCCCGGGCGCGCCATGGCTTCCATAATGCTTCGGAAGGCATGGGCGGATTGCACAGCGGGATTGCTGAACCCGCCAGCCAGTGTTTCGGCCTTCATCAGTCCTCTCCTCGCGCCATGGTGAAAAACTCGACTTTCGTCGCAGCGGCCTTTGATGCCCGCACTGTCTTTGTGGCCATCTGCTCGGCCTCAAGCGGCTCGAGCACCGCCGCGCGGACCGTGTCCGCTGCCGGTCCCTGCATCATCGCGTCCACCAGCGCCGCGGCCTCGGCATCTGCCTTTCGACGGCCCTGAATATACGCATGCCCCACCTCGCCACTGTCCAGCGTCAGCGCGCAACGTGTGACGGTCATTTCACCCAGATTGAACGGCGCGCCAGTGCCGCCCGTGCGTCCACGCACCATGGTGCTGCCGATCTCAGGCGATCTCAGCCAAGTGAAGGCGGGGCGCTCTAGCTTTGCATCCAGAAGCGCAGAAACCCGGCCTTCCGGCGCCTTTGCCAGCAGACCCATCCAGGCTTTGCGCGTGGCATCTTCGTCAAACGCGTCTTTCATCTCGACAACTTTTCCAGATACTATACAACTATACACATCATAGCAGATGCCGCGTCCGAAGACAGAGGAGTTTTGTGAAACTTGCGTGACAGATCAGGCAAAACACCCATCTGGCAGGCCATTGCAGGTGCCCTGCGAAACGATCTGGCCGAAGGTCGCTATGCGCCCGGTGACAAACTGCCGACCGAGGCATCATTGGCCGAACGGTTTGGGGTCAACCGGCACACGGTGCGGCACGGAATTTCCGCCCTGG
The DNA here is from genome assembly GCF_056536485.1 of Ruegeria sp. CL5. Lineage (NCBI taxonomy): Bacteria > Pseudomonadati > Pseudomonadota > Alphaproteobacteria > Rhodobacterales > Roseobacteraceae > Ruegeria > Ruegeria sp. CL5. The sequence continues at coordinate 15,485 of NZ_JBQFPS010000002.1, read as the reverse complement.
TGGACCAAGGTCTGATCCGCACCCGGCGCGGTGCGGGTGCCTTTGTGGCCGCAACGCCCACAGACTACCCGATTGGCCAGCGCGTGCGATTTCATGAGAACCTGATTGCAGCCGGCCGACGCCCCGAAAAGCGGATCCTGCAAATCGAAGAACGCGCGGCAGCCGATGGAGAGGCGCGCGCGCTACGCATCGCGCCGGGCGATCCGGTCTGCGCCTATCACGGTCTGTCGTTGGCCGATGGGCAACCCGTGGCTGTGGTCGAAAGCGTCTTTCCCGCAGGCCGTCTTCCGAGTCTTGCACAGGCACTGACGGCACATACCAGCATTACCCAAGCGTTGCAGATTGTCGGCATTGCAGACTATACACGAGCTTCGACGCGCCTGACCGCCGTGCGCGCTTCGGTCACGCAGGCCCTGCATCTGCAAGTCGCCGAAGGGGACCCGCTCCTGAAATCGACCAGCGTGAACGTGGACGAAACGGGCATTCCGGTTGAATACGGACGCACATGGTTCGCTGGCGACCGCGTGACCCTCACACTCGAAACCGATACGCCGGAACCTGTTCAGGCGTAGGGGCCAAAACCGTTTCGGTCAGCCGAACGGCGCATCTGAAGCACCGCAGCGTGACACCACTCAACGCGTCGATGGCGTGAGCATCGCAGTTTTGCGTCCGCCACACAAACGCACTTACTCGTATTTTTCGAGAAACGCCTCGGCTTTCAGGCTCCGAAAATCTTCCAGCGCCTTGCGCAGATCTACATGTGACCAATCCCACCACGCAAGGGCAATCATGCGGTCAGCAATCTCAACCGGTTGCCGCACTCTCAGAGGTTTCGCCGGTGTGCCAGCGACGATTGTATAGGGATCCACATCCTTGGTTACGACGGCCCCGGCCGCCACCACAGCGCCGTGGCCAAGGCGCACCTCGGGTTTGATCATCGCTCCGGCGCCAATCCATGTGTCATGGCCGATGGTGGCCGTGCGCGACCTGCGGTGCGCAAAGAACGTCTCATCATGCGCGGCATCGTCCCAATAGTCAGCCGACCGGTACAGGAAATGGTGGCACGCCGCCGTATCCAGAGGATGATCCGTGGCACCAATCCGGGAAAAGGCTGCGATATTGGCGAACTTACCAATCTGTGCATTCGCGATATCGGCATAACGGTCGCAATAGGAATAATCCCCGAAATGCGCATTGTTGACCCGGCTGCCTTTGCCGATCTCGACAAAGGCGCCGAACGTACTGGACGTGACTTCACATTCAGGATGGATAAAGGTTGTGTCCGCCGTCAGTCGTGCCATCTGTCTTTGTGCCCAATCAGTTTGCCCCGCAGCCAGCCCGAAAACCAGTCCATGAACATTACCATCACGATAATCAGAAGGATGTAGTAAGCCACCTCTTCCCAATCCTTTTGGGTCTGGATGGCCTGTGTCAGCATCAGCCCGATACCACCCCCTGTGATAGCACCTATGATCGTGGCCGAACGCGTGTTGGATTCCAGGAAATAGAGGATTTGCGCCAAGAGCACCGGCACCACCTGCGGGATCACCCCAAACCGATACCGCTGCAGCGGTTTGGCCCCGGTGGATTCAACGCCCTCGATCTGTTTCTGATCAACGTTCTCCAACGCTTCCGAGAATATCTTGCCAAACGTTCCGGTATCCGTGATCAGGATCGCCAGCGTGCCTGTCAGCGGTCCGGGGCCAAAGGCACGGGCCAGAACCACCGTCCAGATCAACGCATCAACACCACGGACAAAATCGAACAGCCGCCGTGTCAAACCGCGGATCGGCATCAGCGGGGAAAAGCGTTTGGCGGCAAGAAAGGCCAGCGGCAGGGCAATGATCGCCGCCCCCATGGTGCCAAGAAAGGCCATCAGGATCGTTTCGCCAATGGCCCAGGCCACATCCTTGTGGCGCCACATGGCGTTGTTCCACCAGTCTGAGACCGCCCCCGAGATATTGCTGCGATTTGGATCAATCTGTTCACCAAACAGGATCTTCCAAAGGCTCTGACCGTGATAGGGGCTGTCCAGCGTGAACCAGAACAGCTCCCATCCGGTAAAATAGTTGAAGACTTCGGTCCGCGCCCCGGTCATGGTGATGCGCCCTTCGGGCGTGGTGATCCCGATGCGGCGGTTCGAGGCCGAAATCCAGTCGGGCACATCGTCGGGCAGATTGCTGGTCAGGCTGCGCCCTTCGGCCTGAACTTCGATCAACGGGAAACCCGGTGTTTCGATCTGCGTGCGGTTTTCCGGCAGGTACCGCACGATGTGGTCGCCGCCCAGATCAATGGTGATGATCTCATCCCCGCTGACCCAATCCGGACGCTTGCCTTCCGGGTATCTCCCCTTGCGCTCGCCCTCCACGGCATAAGTGATCTCACCCGAGCGGTTGTCGCGCGTGACGTGAACCTTGTGCGACCAACTGTCAGACGCCAGCGTGATCGCATTGTCGATATTTGCCCGCTGCGCCAGCCCCGGCAGATCGAAGGCAAAGAAAATATAGGTCAGATAGACAAAGATCGCCGCCGGTATGGCAAAGCCCATCACCCGCTTGCGTTGGAACAGCTGGTCCGCCTCGTGCTTGGCAAGGCTCAGATCGGTCGCTGTCATTGGCCTTGCCCCTCTGTCAGTCGGTTTCGGTAACGGCTTGAGACCTGATCGAAGAACACGATTGTGCCAAAGAGCAGGATGAAAATGGCCGCAGCCTCGTCAAAGCGGCCGGGCCCCCAGGCCATGGCGTTGCGCAATTCGTATCCAAGGCCGCCCGCGCCAACAAAGCCAAGGATGGCCGAGGCGCGAATGTTGATTTCAAAGCGCAGCAACGTGTAGCTCAGATAATTCGGCGCCACTTGCGGCAAAACCCCCAGCAGCATGCGTTGTGACCACGTCGCACCTGTCGATGCCAGCCCTTCAACCGACTTCAGGTCGGCGTTTTCAGCGACTTCCGAAAACATCTTGCCCAGCGCGCCCGCCGCGTGGATCGCAATCGCGATCATCGCAGGAACCGGCCCGCCGCCCAGCACAAAGATCAGCACCAGCGCGATCACGATCTCAGGCACCGCCCGCATGATGTCCGAAATCCGCCGGAACAGCGGGATCAGGCGCGGCCATTTCGCGAGACCGCGCGTGCCCAGAAGCGACAGGAACAACCCGCCAAGCGCGCCGATCAAGGTCGAAACGGCCGCGATATTGATCGTCTCGATCAGCGCCGGAAAATACTTTGCGATCAAACCGGGCAGGTCCGCGCGCTTTTCCCACGCTTCCGACAAAACATCCGCCGGATAGCCACCGATCTGGTGAAGCCCTTCCCAGAAACCACCCGCGTTGCGCTCATCGGCCACGTTGAAGCCAGACACCATCAAAACGATGAATATCAGCAACGTCAGCCCGCCATACAGCCTGCGCCGCTGCACCTGCGCCATATAGCTCGACTGAATACTCGCCACGCTGTGTGGCGCGCTCGCCATGGATATGTCTGCCATTCTGCCCCCGAATAAAATTCCGGCAGCCCCCGCAGGGGCTACCGGAGACGTCATGGAAATGACTTAACCGCCGATTTTCGCTTTGCGCGCTTCGACGATCGAGATGTAGGTGTCATGTGTCACGGGCTGGAAGCCCAGTGTTTCGCCTGCAGCAACACCATAGGCGCAATCGGGGTCACGCTCGTGCAGGCCGTCGACCAGTTCGGTCATCGTAGCGCGCGCATCTGCCGGCAGTGCTTTGCGCAGCACGATCGGGCCTTCGGGGATCACGTTGGATTTCCAGATTTGAACCATGTCGTTCATATCGACCAGGCCCGCATCCACGGCCTTGCGCAGTGCGCCCGAGTTATACCCGTCTTCCCAGTTGCCCTGGGCGTCGGCCCAGGTCACGCCACCGTCAATGTCGCCGTTGTTCACCGCAACGATGGTCTGTTCGTGGCCGCCGGTGAACTTGACCTCACCAAAGTATTCGCCGCTCTCCATGGTCACGCCGTTTTTGTACTGCGGGATCTCGATCGAAGGGATCAGATAGCCCGAGGTCGAGTTCGGGTCGCCAAAGCCAAAAACCTTGCCTTCCATGTCATCCAGTGACGTGATGCCGCTATCCTTGCGGGTAAAACCGATCGAGTGATAGCCGATCGAACCATCCACGTTCACCTTGATCAGAACCGGATCAACCGCTTCGGGATCCTGCAGATAGGTCGCGGCATAAGCAGACGCGCCCAGCCATGCCATGTCGATGGTGCCACCCAGCAGACCCTGAATGACGCCGTTATAGTCGGCCGGGGCAAACAGCTTGGTTTCAACACCCAGCGCCTCGGTCGTATAGTCCGCCAGACACTGGTACGAGTTCATCCGGTCCTGCGCGTTTTCGCCGCCCAGAATGCCGATGCGGAATTCGCTGATGCCTTCGGCGAAAGCGGCCGTGCTCAGGGCAGTGGTAGCGGTGAGTGCCAATGCGAGGGTCTTTTTCATCATTGTCTCCAGTTGGTTAGATAAAGGTGGCCCGCGCCACGCGCGGGTGGGAAACTGGCTCAAACATAGGCTTCGGCTTCGCGAACCTCGGGTCTGTCCAGTGTTTCGATCTCGGTGGATGTGGCCGCCTCGGAAAAATCCGCGCTGGCCCCGTAGATATCGCGCGCAACACCCGTGGTGAGCTGCGCAGGCGTGCCGTCAAAGACGATGCGGCCATCCCGCATCCCTATCACGCGATCACAATATCGGCGCGCGGTATCCAGCGTGTGCAGGTTGGCAATCACCATGCGGCCATCTTCTTCGTGAATGTCGCGCAGCGATTGCATCACCACCTGCGCGTTCATCGGGTCGAGTGAGGCGATCGGTTCATCCGCAAGGATGATCTTTGGGTCCTGCATCAGCGCCCGTGCAATGGCGACGCGCTGCTGCTGCCCGCCGGACAAGGCCTCAGCCCGCTTGGGCGCCTGCTCCGCGATGCCCAGACGATCAAGGATTTCGATGGCCTTGTGGATGTCTGTCTGCGGATAAAGATTGAACATCGTCGCAAATGTCGACCGCTTGTTCAGCGTTCCGTGCAGAACATTCGACACCACGTCCATGCGCGGAACCAGATTGAACTGCTGAAAAATCATCGCACAGCGCGACTGCCAGTTGCGCTTGGCCGCGCAGCGCAGCGATGTGATCTCTTCACCCTCGAAGGTGATTGTCCCGCTCGTGGCATCGCTCAGGCAATTGAGCATGCGCAGGAGCGTTGACTTGCCCGCACCCGAACGCCCGATTATCCCGATCATCGTTGGCCTGTCTACGGAAATGTTGGCTGCATCCACAGCCGTGTTTTCTCCGAACCGCTTTGTCAGCGCGTCGATCTTCAGCATATCGCCCCCAGTGTTTGAAAGGGCGGATAACGGTCGCAGACAACAAATCGGTGACAGTTTTAAATCAGTTTCTTGGCAATTGCGAAACGGATTTGTGACAGTTGCCTGTGTGTCGAACGGTTATGGGCGAAGCCAGACGCCGTTGTTTAGGGGAATTTATCCACAGGACGTTATATTTCTGTTACAATCATTCATCTCGTTGCCTTAGAGTGTCGACATGACCAAGTTTTTTGCGCCGTTAGGCATCCGCCGGACCAAGGTTATTCCCGATCATTCCGGAATCCGGTTAATAGGACGTGTGCAAATGGGTGTCGCCGAACAGAACTTGATTTGGAAATTCATCCGCTGGGAAAGGCGAATATTCGCGGTCACCCGGGTTCCACGGAGGCGCATCCTGAGCGAATGCCGAGTGTGCTAAAGTGGCAGCGACATATATTAGTAACGCGTGGCTCAATGCGAGAGTTGAGAATAAGAGCCCAAGTGACTTTTGAGCGGAATACATCTTTAGCGCCCCCACAATATTGTTTATTATCAGGTGGTTATTTTGGTGCCACACGCGCGTTATTGCGCGAAACTAACAGAACGGCTTAACAAATATTTTCCCATATGGGGTAATTGAGATGAAGAAATCCAAAGCTCAGCCTTTTCCTGTTTTTTCCTCGGCATGGCTTCGGGGTGTTTCCGGAGAAAGTTTGGAGCAACTCAAACAGATTTCGGAAATCGTCGACTACAAGGACAAGGAAACGATTTACGCAATTGGCGGGCCGCAAAATTCGCTTTACGGAACCATCTCAGGAAAGGTTCAGGTTCGTCTCGCATTGACTGAAATGGAGCCGGTACTTGGTCATATTCATCACCCCGGCGCCTGGTTTGGTGAGTCAGAGTTGCTGCTGGATGTTGACGGTTTGGTAGAAATGAAGGCTGCCGGTGACGTCAGATTGATCAGGGTTTCGTATTCCCGGTTTCGTACACTGGCCAATGCTCGGCCAGATCTATGGGAGGCATTTGCCCGCCTTACTTCGATGAACCAACTGCTGGCCATGTCCGCGGCCAATGACCTTACACAGCGGACAACCCGCAAACGCATCGCTGCCGCCCTTCTGCGATTGGGTGGGTGGCGCGGCGCATTGCAAGGGGCCGAACCCACAGATACCGTTGTTGGCAGCCAACAAGAACTTGCGGATCTGTCAAAAATCGCTCTGTCGAAGATCTCCGTATATTTAGGAGAAATGGCGGACGAAGGCCTCATACGCCTGGAGTACGGGCGAACCGTTTTGATCGATTTGGACGGATTGCGACGCGTGGTCGAGGAATAGAGTGATGCGTGCTGATCCCCATCATATCCGCAGCCAATATTGGAAACGTTTGCGTCCGCCCATTTCAAGGGTTTTCCTGATTTGTTCGATCTTGTGTTTTGGAATACTCGAACTGCGTCCGGCGCTGGCATGTCAGGTTTGCATCACGCTGCCCGAGGCCACACTTGCAGATCATTTGATTGCCGCCGATGTCGTCGTGCTGGCGTCACCTGCACCGGACAATCCGTTCAAATTCGTTCCAAAGCAGCAAATTAAGGGGTCACCAGACGACCTTAAAAGAATTCCGAAGATTCCATTCCTGATCGACAGTTCGACCCGTGCCGCCTACCGCGCAAACCCTGACATGACGGTTCTGTTGAGCTACGGGACCGTCGAAAAAGACGGCGCCGGACGCGGCTGGTCACGCAAGTGGAAAAGGATTTTCACTCTGAGCCCAGAGCGGGAACAATTCCTGGAAGCCCTCTGGGTAGAGGAGAAACTCTGGCAGAACAACAAAACAGCATCCGATGCGCGCGTTGCGTTTTTTGCGCGATACCTTTCGCACGAGGATCAGGTGTTAAGAGACACCGCCCTGATCGAAATCGACCGTGCGCCATATGGCAGCATCCAGATGTTGCGAAACGAGGTTGCAGCAGACGTACTGTTGCGTGAGTTTGACAGCCTCGCGCGGATAAGCTTCGTGCCGGTTGCGATTCGATTGCTTGGTCTGCAACTCGACGATGAAAATGCCAAGCGAGCTATTCGATCACGATATCTCAAGTCTATTCTTCAGGGATCGTCTTACACATACGATTGGGCCTTGGCCGGGATCGCTGTTGACGGAACACCTGCTGTAAAAGCCGTCGACGCCGCGCTGAAGACCGCAAATCTAAAACAGGACCATAAACGATCTCTCATTCGAGCATTGGCTGACTCAGGTACAGCGTCACCCTTTCTGAGGGATCAGATCATAAAAATATTCTCCCGCGAATTGGAACACGATAACTCGTCAGCGTTGGAGATTGCGATAGCCATGCGCGACTGGAATGACATTCGCTTGGATACCCAATTTGCGAAATTGCTTCATAACGAGGATGTTGACCCGGTAACTCAGTTCGTTATCCAAAACAAACTTGATACAAGGGACTAAAGGAGACGATGAGGCTGATGCATCAACAGATTTTGCGGCTTCAAGGTTCGCCTTTTTCTTGAGCGCCTACTTTCGCTAATAAGTGCCAAACAAGATACATAAGCAGCGAATTTCGGGTTTCTGAAGGATCCGTGGATCAGGTTTGTCAACTCTGGATCGAAACCAGCCGTTTGGGCCAACAATTAGAATGTCCGACTTATCCGCGACTTTCTCATTGACTGAACAAATATTGCTGCATCTTGCACGCATGGTCGGTCTTCCCGCCGCGACGCCGCGCTCACGATAATGCATTCGCCGCAAATTTTGTGCTGCGAGCGCGCGCAGCGAAAAAATCAATTTCACGGATTGGGCTCTTCGCGGTCATCGGATGCAACGCAGCATACGCTTAGCTGTGCGATTGCGCCATCTTCGAGGACGGCCCTTATGCTTCTCCAATTTGCTGCCCCGGAAGAAAATCTTATTATAAGGCATCCTTAAGAAAGCACTTTGACCTTGCTCATTTTGGACGCTCCTGTACGAGGATTGGCGTTTCAGTCGAATAGCGTTTGGTGTACGCGCCTAATTTATTCCTGCCGGCCTACAACTACGCCACCTCATCGTTGACCTCACCACCCTTGCGCGCAGACGGTGCTCCTTCCAATATGTTCATATGCCTGAGAATTCGCCATATGTGATAAGGCACGCGATGCAACCATCTGAGCGCATCCATCCGAGCCCAAGACTGGTAACAGGTTCCAAAGCGTCACGAATTGCTCTCCACCCTAAATCTGAAACCGTCGAACATGTTTGCTTTGCCTTTAAGTCCGACGACAAACGACTGTTGGGTTGCGTTCAGCCTCGCAGACCCGACGCCGCGAGGTAATTGACATAGATCAAAGCACCAACATGAATTACATAGTAAAATTTGAATGTTTCAACATATTCTACGTTCACCGTCCTGTCCCCAAGTAAACACAAAGGTGAACGGAATTTTGAAGGAGTGGAAGTTCCACCCACGGGGGCTCGGCAGGAGTGGTGGCGAGCCCCCAGTTAGTTGATTGGCGCCCAATGCGCCCAGACGTTGAGACACAAGGCATTCGGTGCAGCTTTGACCATAGGATTAAGCCGCTGCGCCAATCGGGGAAAAAAGAGGGACGCCACTGACGACATTCGGAAAGGGCAGTTGGCGGAAATCACTTATGAACTCTGTTGATCCAAACGAACAGAAACTCAGACGGGCCCTTACTACCCCGTTGCTCACGCTTTACGGCCTTGGGGTAACGGTCGGAGCGGGCATCTACGTTTTAGTCGGTGCAACGGCAGACATTGCCGGTCAGTTTGCGGCGTTGTCGTTCGTTGTAGCCGCGCTCGTCGTATCACTCACCGCGCTTTCGTATGCAGAACTCGCAACTCGATTTCCTGTCAGCGCAGGTGAAGCAGCCTATGTTGAGGCGGGATTTCGAAAAAACTGGATGGCGGTTTTCGTCGGGCTTGCGGTGGCGGCCTCGGGCGTTATCTCGGCATCTGCCGTTGCAATTGGAGCAGCATCATACCTGCACGCTTTGACCGGTATTGCGATCCCTATTTTGACTGTCAGCGTTGTTTTGATCATGGGTCTTATCGCACTTTGGGGGATCACGGAGTCAGTCCTTGTTGCGGCCGTCATCACGATCATCGAGATCGCAGGTCTTCTTTTTGTGATTGGCTGGGGCATGTCGATCCAGGATCCGCAGGGATACGCGATAAGTTCAATGCTTCCGCCGCTGGAACTCGACGCCTGGAGGGGCATTTTCGCAGCATCACTTCTCGCTTTCTTTGCATTTGTTGGCTTCGAGGACATGGCCAATGTCGCTGAAGAGGTTAAAGACCCTGTGCGCACCATCCCAAAGGCGATTTTGCTAACGCTCGTTCTGGCGACCGTGTTGTATCTGGGAACCTCAATGACGGTTTTACTTGTTGTTCCGATCGATGTTCTCTCGACATCCGCAGCACCCCTCGCGCTTGTGTTTTTAAACGCCCCCGAGGTGATAAAACAGGGCTTTTCCGCGGTCGCGATTGTGGCGACAGTCAATGGAGTACTGATCCAGATGATTATGGCCTCGCGAGTGATCTACGGACTAGCAGACCGTGACTATTTGCCGAAGGTTCTGGCGATAGTCCCTAAAGCAACGCAGACACCGGTTGTTGCTACTTTGCTGGTTGTAGCGATCATCGTTCTGCTGACTCAAACTATACCGATTGGTACTCTGGCAGAGCGAACATCCCAGGTCGTTCTGGGCGTCTTTGTGCTGGTCAACATTTCGCTGATCCTGCTGAAGATGCAGCCGGACGAGCCCGCCAAGCATTTCCGTGTTCCTCTTGTCGTGCCGATCCTTGGGGTGATCACCAGTGCATTGCTTTTCGGATCTGGATTTCTCTAACTAGACACAACGACCCAAAGGCTTCGACGGGCTGCCATGGCAAATGACGACTGACCAAACTTCAATAGGATCAAAACTTTCGGCCTGGTGGCATAGAACGTTTGTAGATCTGGTTCAGCAGCTGCAATGGTCGTATTTACCGCCATTGATGGTCTACTTCGCTGCCGGCGTGTCCGGCCTGACCTCGGTCGTCGGAGCTTTTTTCCTCAAAGACTATCTAGATTTATCCGCCTCTTTCGTTGCTGGACTTGCATTTTGGGCCGGTCTCCCTTGGATCCTAAAAATGCCACTTGGCCATGTCGTCGACCTGTTTTGGCGCTGGAAGTCCCTGCTGATCTTGTTTGGGGCTACCTTGATAACGTTGTCTTTGCTCACGATGTACGGTCTCGTGACCGCGCCTGCACAGATGTCCAAGTTCATGCCGTTGGAAGACTGGTATGTTGTTGCCCTGCTCTTGGCGCCTTCCGGTTATGCCATTCAGGATGTTGTCGCTGACGGCATGACCGTTGAGGCGGTCCCAAAGGTTGACCAGCGCGGCCTACCGTTAACACCTGAAGAAACCCGTGCTCAGCACACGACGATGCAGACCTTGGGCAGAGTTTCGATCATTTCCGGGTTTGCGGCGGTTGCGGCTGTAAACATCTGGATATTCTCTGGAACCGAAGAGCTGCAAAAATCCGAACGCCTTGCGCTTTATGGCCAAGTATACCTGATAGCTCTGGCCATCCCGGTGTTGTCCGTCAGTGGAGTGGTTCTTCACAGCTTTATCCAGCGTCAGCTTGCCAAGCACGGACACCCGCCACATACGCCGGATGAAGTCACCGAAGTCAAATGGTCCATATTGCTCGGCGGCCTCGCATTCGTTGTGCTCAGCATCGTGCTGGGAACTGCCGATTTCAAATTTGCGCAAGAGACCGTTTTTGCGGTTTCACTGATGGTGATCCTGTACCTCATGTCGCGTCTGCTGAAGGAACTGGACCCGGCCCAAGCCAAAGCCCTGATCGGGACAGCGACAGTCATTTTTGTGTTTCGCGCTGTACCGCTACCGGGACCAGGCCTGACGTGGTTTGAAATCGATGAACTGGGATTCGATGAACAATTCCTGGCAATCCTGGCTCTATTAACTTCGCTGCTGGCGTTGCTGGGTTTAATCATTCTCCGGCCGTTTCTGGCGAATCGCTCCATTGCGCATGTGGTGGTATTGCTGACGATCGCCGCAGGCGTTCTCGCCCTGCCCAACCTTGCACTCTACTATGGCGTGCATGAATGGACGGCGGCGCATACCGGCGAAGTGGTCGACGCAAGATTTATTGCCATTCTCGACACCGCTGTTGAGTCTCCACTCGGACAGATCGCCATGGTCCCGATGTTGGCTTGGATTGCACGCAATGCTCCAACTCATTTGAAAGCGACCTTCTTTGCCGTAATGGCATCGTTTACCAACATGGCATTGTCGGCCAGCAGCCTCAGCACCAAATACCTCAACCAAACATTCGTTGCGACTCGCGCTGTCACAAATCCAGAAACCGGTGCGGTCACGTCCAACGCGGACTATAGTCAACTTGGATACTTGCTGATCTCCGTGGCCGTGATCTCAGTGATCGTTCCACTGGCTACAGTGTTCGTCGTTCAAAACTCGCGCTTCCGAACGAGCGAATGATTACTGGCTTTCCACCTCTCCCAGCAGAACTCTGAGATGTGAGACCGGGACGCCGATGTTTGAACCACCAAACTCGGGCAGGATCGCAGCATTGATGGCAACTACCTCGCCCCGCCGATTCAATGCTGGCCCTCCGCTTCCACCGGTCGTAGTCTCAGCGTCATAAACGATGGCGCTCCCACTCGTCCGCGCAACGATGCCCCGGCTTGCTAGCGGATGTATCTTGCTTTGTGCTGAAAGCCGGGACGCTATCGACCAAAAATTCAACGTCCCTTCTGCTTCCAGTTCCTCTAAAAAGCCCGGACCAGCCTGCGCGATCAATGCTTTCAAACCCGTTGGATACCCCAACAGATAAAGCTCTTCACCTACGCGCGATGTGGCATCCGCCAACGGAATGCCGAGGTCGTGAACGCGGCTTGGCTCTACCGTCAAAATCGCCAAGTCTGCCGCTTCGCTGAACCGGACCAAACGCGCCTCTATTGGTTCCGTCTGATCAGGCAAATAGGCAAGCAGCCTCAACATTTCAGGCTTGAGACCAGCGTCGTTCAGCGCTTTTTCTCGTTTCCCCGAGGTCCAGGGCAAAGCGACATGGCGGTTGGTGGCCATCAACGGTGCCCCAGCAATCAAAAACCCGGTTCCGGTGAACTGAAATTCTGCGGGTTCGCCGGTCCCGTCCGGTTCGATCCAAGGCTGGCCAAACGGGGTTTTCAGGTTTTCTCCGTTCGGTCCCAAAACGTGCCGCAAAATCTTCCCGCTTTCTACGTGGCGCAGCCCGTAAGCCCCCTGAAGGAAAGCGACAGATCGAGTGGAGGCAGCTATCACCCGCGCGGGTGCCCCCACCCGTTGTTCCAAAGTTCCAAGACGTTGTTGGGTCGACAAGACCTGGTTCTCAAAGGCATCACGCAACGAATCCAAGTCATCAGGCGTAATTGCATCTTCCCGTGTTTGAGCGAGCATAACCGCAACCGCTTCGATCTTGCGGGACTCCTGTTCGATACTATCCGCCAAGCGCCGGTCGTTTTGGTAAAGTAGGTAACCAAACCCCGCAATCACAAGAAGCGTTGCAAGTACTGTGATCCTGAAAAGTATCGTGGTCTGAGACGCAAGCCGCCGCCCACTATCGCGAAGGGCGCCAGACATCTTTTTGGCGAAGGGTCGACGGCTCGTTCGGGTGTAAGCATATGCGTCACTGAGGATATCTTCGACTGTGTGGTGTGCGGGAAATGAGTGATCGCACAACCTGTATCGAGACATGGGGCCCTTTTCGCCAAACTCGATCATGTCGCCATGCCTAAGAGACGCCGATGAGGCTTTTTGCCCGTTTACCCATACATTGCACCCTGCTGACGCGGTTATCGTGTGGTCGTTGTCAGCCCACTGTAGTGTGGCAATATCGTTATCATGAGGAGGTAGGTCATCTTTAGGTCGAAAGCATAGCACCCTGCCTTCGTCAACTGAAACGGTTAGAGCTTTATCGAGAAGCCAGTTCACGTTTCCGCGCGATGGACCTGTCAGGCTCTCCAGAAAGGCCCGCACCTCACCTTCACCACCATTCCCTGCCGATGTAATGCTACTCGCTTCTGGTTTTCGCATTACGGCTCCCTATCCAAATGCGTGAGGGCATTCTACCACGTTGCAACACCAAACCCATGGCCTGGTGCGAATGTACAAAAAAAACGCATTTATACAAACACTTGCGATGTCTGCCCGGATTCAACCCAAAAACATCTATCAGGCCGCAGCTCGAAGAAGGCCGGTCAATGATCGACCCTCTGCTTTGGCATTTCAAGCACCGTATCGAGCCAACAGACCGTCTATTTCGACGATACCTTGATCTTACGGCTTGGATCCTGAGGCTCAGTCTTCGGCATTTCGATATGCAAAACGCCTTTGTCGAATGTTGCTGAAATCTTGTCGATTTCCACAGTGTCTGGCAGCGACATTGCTCTGGAAAAGCTGCCATAGCTTCTTTCGCTGACACGCAGATCGCCCGTCTCATCATGCGCAATCTTCTTCTGACCGCGCAGGATTAGCCTGCGATCCTTGATCTCAATTTCCACATCATCCTCTTCGAGCCCTGGCAATTCAGCCGTCAGGACAATCGCAGAATCCGTTTCTTGGACATCGATTGCCGGTGAAATCGCACCTGTCATGTCAAGAGACGGAAAACCCGTGCGTTGCGCAGCCGTTTCCATTGGTAGGAAAGGTGATCCTCCCCCCAAAAAACGCGACATCAGGGTTTCCATTTCACGCCGAAAGTTGTCGGAGAACGGATGCGTTCCAGTGAAAAGTTGCGGGGATTCTTTGTCTTCTAGCATTTTTTGAGCCTCCTCCTTTGGTCTGATTTCGCGCGCGCAACATTATGACAGAAAAGGCGGTCAAGGACCTTGATCTTGCGTAAGCATACAACCTCATCCGTCGCCAGATCGCTCGCACCGGTTGAACGAACAGAAACGGGAACCGTCGTTCAACAGACTTGCCAGGTCGTGCTGGAGTTAACACCAATCTCAGTAGTCTTGATCGGAACCCCAGGTCAGCTTAGCGTTTATTCTAAATGAGCCCGAGTTGCCTACCTTTTCCTGATTGAAGTGGTTGTATACTGAGGAATGGACGGAGGCGAATTTCTGCAAACTTCGCATGCGCCTGAAACGTTGCATGGCGCGTTCGCGTCGTCGAAACGGCAGGTGCGAATTCTCGACGCGGTTGTTGAGCCACCGGCCCGTCTGTTGTTTTTCGAGCGCGCCCAGCTCTCTGAGCGCCGCCTTGTAGGATGCGAAGCGATCCGTGACGACGTTTTCCGCTTTACCGTGTCGCTTCATCAATTTCCTGAGGAATTTCAGTGCTGCAGCCTTGTTTCGGCGTTTGGTGACAACGGCTTCCGGCACCTCGCCTTCGTGATCAACAGCCCGCCAAAGATAATGCCGTTTGCCATTCACCTTTACGAAGACCTCGTCCACGTGCCACTTCCATTTCGAGAACGCGCGCAGCTGCTGCACACGCTTTCTTTGGATCTCTGATGCAAACACCGGCCCAAACCGGTTCCACCAAAATCGGACAGTTTCGTGGCACACGTCGATGCCTCGCTCGGGCAGCAGATCTTCGACATTCCGAAGCGAGAGTGGGAACCGAATATACAGCATCACCGCAAGGCGGATGATCTCGGGGCTAGTTTTGAAGTACTTAAAAGAGGCAGGTCTGGTTATGGGCAAAAGCTACGCAACACCCCTACGCCCGCTCAAGCAAAGTTCTTCTGACAAGCCCTTCAAATGTTCAATGAAAGGATGATTTTAATAGGACGAAGCCTCGAAAATAGCGGCCCGGCTAGTCTATAGGACTGCCGGGCCGAATTTGAGCGTTTCGAACTCATTTCATTGGATTTATAGAAATAGATCAATGGTATCGTGCGAAGTCCAAATCAGGGCTATTTCTTCGCCGATATGACTGCTTTCACCATCTAATGATTGCTCTTCTTCAACCCGAATTGAGTACACTCCGTCATTAGTTTGTCTTTGGCTTAGGTCCGCAGTGTCTGGCCCATTGAATGTCTGGATGTCGGCAAATAAGAATGCCTCATCTATTTCCTGATCAATCTCGGTCCAGTTATGATTGACGTCGTCAAGAGAAACTGCATTTAACACGTCGCTC